>NZ_VXCQ01000018.1:0-55516 GCF_052850415.1 Acinetobacter sp. 1207_04
GACGTGACCAATTGTACCCACGTTTACGTGTGGCTTATTACGTTCAAACTTAGCCTTAGCCATGAGAGCTTCCTTTTTTAACTACTCATACAGGGTCACTGCATGAGTACTTGAGTTTTAACTATGTATTAGTTTGGACTTATAGTAATCGAAAGATTACTCGTCGTCACCTTTTTTACCGCCTGACTGGAATTTAGAAATGATGCCTTCAGCCACGTTACGTGGAGTTTCAGCATATTTAGAGAATTCCATAGAATATGTCGCACGACCTTGAGACATAGAACGCATAGAAGTTGCGTAACCGAACATCTCAGCCAATGGAACTTCAGCTTTAATCGCTTTAGTACCACCAGGAAGATCTTCCATACCTTGAACCATACCACGACGACGGTTTAAGTCACCCATGATATCGCCCATGTAGTCTTCTGGAGTTTCTACTTCAACTTTCATGATTGGTTCAAGAAGGATAGGATCCGCTTTCATGAAACCATCACGGAAGGCATAAGAACCCGCCATTTTGAACGATAATTCGTCCGAATCGACATCATGGTAAGAACCATCAAACAATGTCGCTTTGATACCCACAACAGGGTAACCAGCAAGTACACCATTCTTCATACGTTCTTGAATACCTTTGTCAACCGCACCAAAGAATTCTTTAGGTACTACGCCGCCAACAACTTCTTCAACGAATTGATAGTCTTTTTCAGCATCAGCTTCCATCGGCTCAAGACGTACGTATACGTGACCGAATTTACCTTTACCACCAGTCTGACGAACAAATTTACCTTCTTGTTCAACAGTCTTTTTAATCGTTTCACGGTAAGAAACCATTGGTTTACCAATGTTTGCTTCAACACCGAATTCACGCTTCATACGGTCAACAATGATGTCAAGGTGAAGTTCACCCATACCAGCAATAATTGTTTGACCTGACTCTTCGTCAGTACGTACACGGAATGATGGATCTTCTTTAGCCAAACGACCTAAAGCAATTGACATTTTTTCTTGGTCAGCTTTAGTTTTTGGTTCCACAGCCAATGCAATTACTGGCTCTGGGAATTCCATACGTTCAAGTGTAATAACGTGTTTTTCATCACAAAGCGTATCACCAGTAGTAACGTCTTTAAGACCTACACATGCAGCGATATCACCAGCGCGGATTTCTTCAACGTCTTGACGATCGTTTGCGTGCATTTGCACGATACGGCCAATACGTTCACGTTTAGATTTAACTGGGTTGAAAACCGAGTCACCTTGCTTAAGAACACCAGAATAAACACGTACGAAAGTCAAGTTACCTACGAATTTGTCATTCATGATTTTGAACGCAAGTGCAGAGAACGGTTGCTCATCAGATGCTTCACGAGTCGCTTTAGTTTCAGCTTTATCGTCAAGTACACCTTCAATCGCTTTAACTTCTGTAGGTGATGGTAAGAATTCAATTACAGCATCCAACATACGTTGAACACCTTTGTTTTTGAACGCTGTACCACAAAGCATTGGTTGAATTAAACCAGCAAGAGTTTGGGTACGAATACCAGCAACGATTTCTTCTTTAGACAACTCACCTTCTTCAAGGTATTTATCCATCAATTCTTCAGATGCTTCAGCTGCTGCTTCAACCATGTTTGTACGCCATTCTTCAGCACTTGCTTGAAGATCAGCTGGAATTTCACCGTATTCGAATTCCATACCTTGAGATTTTTCATCCCAAATGATCGCTTTCATTTCGATTAAGTCGATCACGCCTTGGAAGTTATCTTCAGCGCCAACAGGAATTACGATTGGTACAGGAGAAGCACCCAAACGAGTACGCATTTGTTCAACAACACGGAAGAAGTTTGCACCTGTACGGTCCATCTTGTTCACGAATGCTAAACGCGGTACTTGGTATTTGTTTGCTTGACGCCATACAGTTTCAGACTGAGGTTGAACACCACCTACAGCACAGTAAACCATACATGCACCATCAAGAACACGCATAGAACGTTCAACTTCAATTGTGAAGTCTACGTGTCCCGGTGTATCAATTACGTTGATACGGTGTTCAGGAAATTGCTTAGACATACCTGACCAGAATGTAGTCGTAGCAGCTGAAGTGATTGTAATACCACGTTCTTGCTCTTGCTCCATCCAGTCCATTGTTGCTGCACCATCATGTACTTCACCAATTTTGTGAGATACACCTGTGTAGAACAAGATACGTTCAGTTGTTGTAGTTTTACCGGCATCAATGTGCGCAGAAATACCAATGTTACGATAACGAGAAATTGGGGTTTGACGTGCCATGATTTCTTGCATTCCTAAATTTTGTTGTTTAAAACAGTACGCATCAATAGAGTATTGATGCGTACGGATACTCAGACGTAATGGGCAACTTAAATACCCGCCCATCCCCCGCTTTGGAAGAGTGCGATGTTAAATCGAGCTGCAATGCGCATGAGTATTCTCCTGATTAAGGACTGTTTTAACCGCTTAGAAGCGGTAGTGAGAGAAGGCTTTGTTAGCTTCAGCCATACGGTGCACATCTTCACGTTTTTTGATCGCTGAGCCTTTACCTTCAGCTGCATCAAGCAACTCACCAGCAAGACGTAACGCCATAGTTTTTTCAGAACGCTTAGCAGCAGCATCTACTAACCAACGCATAGCCAAGGCAGTACGACGGGATGGGCGTACTTCCATAGGTACTTGGTATGTAGCACCACCAACACGGCGTGCTTTTACTTCGACCATAGGACGAACTTTTTCAAGAGTAGTCTCGAAAAATTCAACTGGGTCAACTTTAGATTTTTCTTGAACGCGGTCTAAAGCACCGTAAACGATACTTTCAGCAATAGATTTTTTACCATCTTGCATTACGTGGTTCATGAATTTAGCGATTGTTTGGCTACTGAACTTCGGATCCGGAAGGATTTCACGAGCAGCAACTACGCGACGTCTTGGCATTTTAAACTACCTAATAAATATGACACTTCAGGTTTATCCAGCATTAGTGCAAAGTGTCATGCACCTTTCGCTGGCCTTACTACACGTCGCTTGAATTTCACAAAATTAAATGCAGAAATCAGACAAGCGAGACGATAAAGGATTGCGGTTCTACATCTTAAAAATAATTCTTAAAAGAATTATTTCTTAGGACGTTTAGTACCGTATTTAGAACGTGACTGGTTACGATCTTTCACGCCAGCACAGTCTAAAGAACCACGAACGGTATGGTAACGTACACCTGGTAAGTCTTTAACACGACCACCACGGATAAGAACAACACTGTGCTCTTGTAGGTTATGGCCTTCACCACCGATATAGCTAGAAACTTCAAAACCTGAAGTTAAGCGAACACGGCAAACTTTACGCATTGCTGAGTTAGGTTTTTTAGGTGTAGTTGTGTAAACACGTGTACAAACACCACGACGTTGTGGACAAGCCTTCAACGCAGGAACTTTTGATTTTTCAACCAAAGTTGTGCGACCCTTACGGATCAACTGATTTGTTGTTGCCATTTGGCAAATCTCCCGTTAAATAAAAACCCAAAAAAATACTACTTTTTAAGGGCACGCAATTGTATTCCATGAAGTGAAAATGGTCAATATTCGGCAATACGCCAAATACCAACCATTTACATATTTCATGACTTTTTTCAGTCATTTTTAATCGTTCGGCTGAGAAGTATCTTCTTTTGAGCTGAGTGACTCTTCATTTTTAACTGCTGTTTTACGTATTGTACGCTTCTTCTCAGTTGGCTTTTTTGTATTTTCGCCTTCAATCTGTACTTGTTCTGTTGCCAGAGGTTTAGACTTCATGTCAGCTGAATCAAGAGATGGCTCAGTATTGTTTTGCGCTATTGTATCTATTGTTGAGTTTTCTAAAGGTACTTTCACATCAGGCTCAACAATGAGCTCCTCATCTTGCTGTACTTTTTCAGTCACTTTTTTTAGCGTTGCTTCATTCTCATTCAATACATCAACTAATGGGACAGCTTCCCCCTTAGTTTTTGGTGCAACTTGAACATCTGAAATCGGCTGTATAGCATCATTTTCAGGGGCAGCATCCACTGCATCTTCGGCTAATGTATTGGATGCATCAAGTAACAAAACAGGTGCTTGAGCTAAAAACCTCTCATACGCCGTCAATGCATCTAAATCATTTTCAGGATGTTGCAATATATATTGGCGGGCGCCATGAAAAACAACTTTGGCATGGTCTGTTGCATCATCAACCAATTTCCAACTATATATAGCACTGATGCCAATGCTCGCTAATGGTGTCAGGCGAGAAATAAAACCCATTTGAGGGATATTATTCATCCATGCCCATTTAAAGCTACCATCATCGTTGGTAAGCATTTTTTTCAGCATTTCAGTGTCATTACTCGAACCAAGTAATTGTTGCAGCTGACTCATATTATGTGTTTGAGCGACTTGGCTCAGTGTTCTCAAAGTAGCAAGTAAAGCCTGTTTTTCTGCAACTGTGCCTAAATCGAGTTGTTTAAAAATATATTCAACAATGTTTTGATCTTCAACTTTCAACTCAAAACCGTAAGCACGACCTGTGTGATAAATACTACGGAGCGCAAGTGCAAGTGATGTCGGTACATCTAATGCTGCACCAATAACACCTGTTGAGCCTGTTACTGCACCTTGTAATGCTGCAATGATTTTATTTTGATTTGCCAATGCCTGACTAATCCGTGCTGCACGTTCAGGGTCTTTCGCCAATTCCTCTAAACTTTTTGCCCCAACTTCTTTGAGTAAACCTTCCACTGAGGTGAGCTGTGAAACAGCATCATTGAGTTTATCAAAAACATAATCGGAAAGTTTGTCGTTTAAATCGGGTGAAATAAATGAAACTACCTGATTCATTTTTTTGTAGTGTCTTCCAAGCAGTTGGCTTGAAACTTTCGGTAAATGTTCACGCATCATTTGTTGCGGATTGTCATATTGTTTTTTTTCAAACACACCCTTTGTTCGGGCTGAACCTTGTATCACTTGTGATGCCTCAGGTGCCTGTGTCAGCTTAGAAACAGTTCCAGGTGCGACATGATTCATAACACTTAAGCCTGTCGCACTGAGCTTTTTAGCCACTCCAAATACATTAGAGATTAAACTGCGTGATTGTTTGTGATCAGAATTTGTCATTTATCCCCCATTATCCTTGTTCTCTATAATTGTCCTTGATACTAGGTGTAGTCTTGATTTAACACAACTTTAAACTGTAATTTTTAGTGTCATATAGGTGAACAAATTCGCCATTGTTGCTTTTCAAGCAGAGGCACGGATTTGCCATAAGAATTCAAAATTCTTTCTGTTATGATGAGCATAATTTCAAATTAGTATCTGCCGATCAATAGTCAAGCAATATATTTTCTATATAACGGATCTATGTCAGTCAGATACTGCACCATCACCATAAAGGGAACTGTAGATGAAACGTGTTGTGATCACGGGTATGGGTATCAACTCATGTATCGGTAATACATTAGAAGCTGTTCAAAATTCTTTAGAAAACGGTATTTCAGGAACACGTCATAATTCAACTTACGAAGAACTTAATTTTAAAAGTCATGTAAGCGCAGCCGCTGAACAAAATTTTGATGGCATTGACCGTAAACTCAAACGCTTTATGGGCGTATGTGCCATGTATGCTTACAACTCTGCTTTGGCAGCCGTTGAACATGCTGGCTTAACTGCTGAGCAAATTGGTGGCAATCCTCGTTACGGTATTGCAGGTGGTTCAGGTGGTGGTTCAACAGCATCTGTTATTGAGATGAATGAGTTACTCAATACCAAAGGCGCACGTAAAGTTGGTCCATTCTTCGTCCCACGTAATATGTCCAATACTATTACAGCAAATGTCGGTGTCGCATTCAAATTACAAGGTGTCGCACATTCAATTACCAGTGCTTGTGCAACGTCTGCCGATGCCATTGGTTATGCATACAATCTGATTCAACTCGGCAAGCAAGATTTAATGCTTGCTGGTGGTGGTGAAGAAGATCATTGGTCACAAAGCTTATTGTTTGATGCTATGGGTGCGTTATGTTCTAAATATAACGAAACACCTGAAACAGCTTCACGTCCTTACTCTGCTGACCGTGATGGTTTCGTGATTGCTGGCGGTGGTGGTTTTGTTGTTCTTGAATCACTTGAGCATGCACAAGCACGTGGTGCAAATATTTTAGCTGAAGTGGTAGGCTATGCTGCTAACTCAGATGGTGCTGACATGGTTGCACCATCAGGTGAAGGCGCAACACGTTGTATCCTTATGGCTTTAGAAGAAGCAAAACAGCATGGTGTTGATCAAATTGACTATGTAAATACGCATGGTACATCAACGCCTGCAGGTGACATCACTGAGCTTAAAGCAATGGAACGTGCATTTGGTGAAGGTCAAGTGCCTGCATTTAGCTCAACTAAGTCTATGACAGGTCACAGCCTAGGTGCTGCAGGTGTTCAAGAAGCGATTTATTCTATTTTAATGATGCAAAATGACTTCATTGCGCCAAACATCAACGTAACTGAACTTGATGAAGGTGCAAAAGGTTATGACATCGTACTTGAAAAACGTGACGCAAAATTGAATACTGTAATGAGTAACAGTTTCGGTTTTGGCGGTGTAAACGCATGCCTTATTTTCAAAAAATGGGCAGGCTAAGTTCAGAAATTTTGATCATTCATCAACATTGATGGTGAATGATCAACTTTCCACACACTGCCCTTTTAAGGGTAAATAGATGGATGCTCCTTCAGATGCTTTCCTTTGGGTAAAAGCACTTCATATTATTGCAGTTGTTTGTTGGTTTGCTGCCCTATTCTATCTTCCTCGTCTTTATGTCTACCATGCTATGAGTGATGATACTATTAGTCATCAACGCTTTGAAGTCATGGAACGTAAGCTGTATCGTGGCATTATGATGCCTGCAATGATCGCAACACTCATTACAGCGCACTTCCTTGTCGATTGGGGTGATCCAACACGGCATTATCATGAAGCAACTTGGTTTTATCTCAAAGTAGGTCTAGTTGGGCTATTGGTGATTTATCATTTTGTATGTGGTTACTACCGTCAAAAGTTGATTGGCAATGCACACTACAAGTCACATAAATTTTGGCGCTTTTTCAATGAAATGCCAACACTGATTTTATTTGCAGTAGTGATTTTGGTGGTGGTTAAACCGACGTTTTGATCTATAAATAAAAAACCTCCATTTAGGAGGTTTTTTATTTATTAATGTACAAAATAAAACTTTAGTTTCAATTGTTTATTCTTTCCAATATTTGGTCTCTTATTGATTCGGTGATTCCAAGCATAGGGTCTATTTGTATCCAACGATTTTTTAAGTTATCGGTTAGTTCGTTTAAAATTTTATCATCGTCAAGAATTAAAAATTCAGCAGTTCTATTATTTAAAAACCATTCTTCAATTTCAACATTTCTCTTCTTAATGTCGGTTGCTTTTTTTGCGTTATTTATTTTAGATATCTTACTAACATTTATCCCCCTCAATTCAAATATTTTATTCCATTCCGTTAAGTTGTAATTAATTCTGTGAGTAGTTGTCAAAATGATTTCAGGATTAATTTTGTTAATAACTTCAATAAAGTTTTTACGAGAGTTCTCATTAAATTTATAGAATTTGTCTTCTAAGAATTCTGGTTGTTTCCAAGAGGGAGACGTCTCCAAAACTCCATCAATATCAAGGAGTAAAATCATTAGGAAAATTGACACCTTGTTGATTTACAATTACTACTAACTATAACATGACTCAATTCATTACTTTCAATACCTAATAAATTTCTTCCTAATCACTCGATTTAACGGTGTTGAATAATACTTTTCAATCGCCCAACTCAAGACAAACACCGCAATAAAATAAATTGGTAAAAGTATCAATTTTTCAATAGGCAACGTTTCTTTTGGAAAGTAAAAAACTTTCATCAAACCCAAAATAATCAGATGAAATAAATACATTTCATAACTGCGCTGACCAATCCACACCATGATTTTTGTAATGAATGATTGTCCATGCACTTGTGGATTTTGCGCAAAACAAAAAATTAAAATTGCAGAAAATAATGCAAACGCACTGATTCCCCATGTGCTGACTTCTTTGATAGGTGCATATAAATACAGTCCAATCATTAACACTGAAACGACTGGAACGATGACTTTTATAGCTGATGAATTAATTTTAAAATTCTGCACAATTAAAGCCGTTAAACAACCAATTGCAATTCCATCAAAACTTGAAAAATAATGATATAAATACGCCCCACTTTCTTCACTAAAATGTAAAGATCTGAAATATGGTGCATAACAAATAATGACAAATAAGAATAGAATGAAGCCTTTGCCTCGTCCAAGTAATACACACAAAACTGGAAAAGCAAGATAAAAAATCTCTTCAACCGATAACGACCACAATACGCCAAGTGCGTAATTCACCCAGCCATTTTCAATGATCAGGATATTCATCCAAAAGGTGAAGGCTGCAAAAATCGTTAAGCCATAAGATACTTCAATATCATTTGGTGCTTGATTGATAAAGGGTTTTAAACCCATAGCACCTAGTATAGTGACCATTGCTATCAGTAAAACTAAACAAGGCATAATGCGAGCAATACGGCGAATATAGAAGTCTTTGAGCTTGATATCGGCAAGTAAACGACTTCGTTGTAAAGTATGTTGGGTAATGAGAAAGCCTGAAATGACAAAAAATATCGTTACGCCATAGTTGCCATTGCGGGCAATCAACGTACTTAGGCTTTCTCCGAAAACGTGCACACCTAAAAAAGTGTCATGCAATTTGTACGGAATATTAAAATGGTGAATAAGTACCAAAAGAATTGAAATACCACGTAAAACATCGATCTTATAATTTCGCATATTAGTATTCTGTTTTTCCAGCCTGATATTGAAAGCTATTTTTATTTTAATTTCAAAACTATATTTTGAACATTTTGTAAAAAAACAGGAGATATGAAAACATATCTCCTGCAAAATAACTCACTATTGCCTAGGCTTAATAGTTTTTATTTCTTCCGGTTAGCCATTCGTGGTTTATATACGAAATAATAGGTTGTTGTTAAAATAATGATCCATAAAGGACTAATGAGCAATGCTCTAAATGTGTCTGCTTCTAGACTCAATACAACAAGCATTGAAGCAAGAAAGATCAGGACAGTATAAGACATCCAAATACCACCTGGCATTTTGAAATTAGAGCTTTCATGTAATTGAGGACGTAACTTACGATAGCGTAAATAACACACCATAATAAGTCCCCAAATACTAATAAATAAAATCACACAAAGCGAGCTTGCCAAGGTAAATGCTTCCACAGTATTCGGTACGAAGTACTGTAAGGCAGCACCTGCCATGATAAATCCACAAGAGAAAATTAAACCTTTTGCTGGAACGGCACGACTCGATAATTCTGCCAACTTTTCAGGTGCTTGACCTTCTTTTGCCAAACCAAACAACATACGACTTGTTGAAAACACGCCACTGTTCATTGAAGACATTACTGAAGAAAGTACAACTAAATTCATAATCAGCGCTGCACCACCAATACCTGCATGCATAAACAGCGTCACAAATGGGCTTTGATCAGCAGGAATCTCTGTCCAAGGCGTTACTGACATCACAATAAATAATGCCAAAACATAGAATAAAATAATTCGTGTTGGAATCGCATTAACTGCTTTAGGTAAGTTCTTTTCAGGATCTTTAGTTTCTGCAGCCATCGTTCCAATCAGTTCAACGCCGACAAAAGCAAACAGTGCAATTTGGAAACCTGCTAAAAAGCCCATTCCTCCTTTTGGAAACATGCCACCATTTGTCCAAACATTGCTAAAGCTTGCAACGGAACCACTTGGTGCGACAAAATGAGTCATCACCATATAGCCACCAATTAAAATCAAACCAACGATGGCTAAAATTTTAATCAGGGCAAACCAAAACTCGATCTCACCAAATAATTTGACCGTGAGTAAATTAATCCCGAGAACAAGCAATACACATCCTGCACTTATTAGCGCTTGCCCCATTGGGGTAAATGCCATTCCTTCGGGTAGCCAAAAATTAAGATAATTGATAATTGCAGCAAGATCGGCGATACCTACAAGGATCCAACCAAGCCAATATGACCACCCAATATAATAACCAGCACCTGGCCCAATAAGGTCATGTGCCATATCAATAAAGGATTTGTAATGTAAATTTGAAAGTAAAATCTCCCCCAATGCACGCATGAGGAAAAAGAACATTGCACCAATAATCATATAAATGATTAAGATTGATGGCCCTGCTAGAGAAATGGTTTTTCCAGATCCCATAAATAGACCTGTACCAATCGCACCGCCAATCGCAATTAACTGTAAATGACGATTGGATAGTTTTCGCTGAAGCTCATGTGGCGACGATTGTTCGTCCTCTTGATGACTTATATTTGTCATTAAAATATCCTTTTTGACAACTTTGGGAGATTCAACCCGCTTGTGGCGTAAGAACATCCTCGTTCTATGGTTCAATCAAACAAAACGAACCTTCTGCTTTACACAAGGTTCGTTGGTTTTACACGTTAACCTTTTACTGTTTAGCGCTGTGCAGCAGTCACTGCAATTTCGATCAGCCAATCTGGATTAACTAAATCAGCTTGAATGGTGGCACGTGCAGGTGGCACGCTGTCTTTGATCCAATCAATCCATACCGTATTGAATGTTTGAAAATCAGAAAGATTCTTAATATAAATATTCGCAGACAATAAACGTGATTTATCCGTATTCGCTTCCGCAAGTAACTGATCGATCGTTGCTAGAATATCTTGAGTCTGTCCCGTAATATCAGCATCAGTATTTTTAGGCACTTGACCCGATAAATACACCACTTTATTAAAGACAGTTGCCGCACTCATTACATGCGTTGGGTTAATATTTTGAATATCTGAATGTGTTTGATTTGACATCAATATTTCCTTTAAATCGTTGTTTATAGAAGATACTATTTCCAAAGTATCTATATCTTTTGAATGACAATTGATATTTAAATCACTGTTATTCCAAAATTTTAAATGGAACACGAGTTGTTATACCGCACATCAACTCATATCCAACCGTACCCGAGCTTTCAGCAACCTCATCTATAGACAGAACTGCTCCTGTTGAGGATTTTCCCCAAAGTACAACTTCAGCCCCAATCTGTACATCTTCAATATCTGTAAGATCAACCGCCAACATATCCATGCTGACACGACCAATCGTTTGTGTACGGATCGAATTTACGAGCACAGGTGCATTGTGTGAAATACGTTGATAACCATCGGCATAACCACAGGCAACAATTCCAACTTTCATTGTGCGTGTTGCAGTAAATTTTGAACCATAACCAACAGTATCGTTGGTTTGTATTTCTTGAATAGCGATAATTTCACTACGCAAACTCATCGTCGGTTTTAGATTCCAATCTTGAATGCTATGCGTCGGAAAATCGGGAGAGCTACCATACAGCATAATGCCGCTACGAACATAGTCTGAATGTAACTTTTTAGAATGACGGAGAATAGCTGCGCTGTTTGAAATTGAACACTCGCCATCCAAACCTTGAATGGTTTGTTCAAATACTGTGTGTTGATATTGAATACCCTCTTGACCTAGACGGTCACCATCAGCATCTGAAAAATGCATCATGTGGGTAATCGATTTTACGGCCTCAGATTGCTTTAATCTTTGCCAAATATTTCGATATATCTCAGGCTGGAAACCTAAACGGTTCATCCCTGTATTCATTTTGAGAAAAACGTCAAATTGAGTTTTATTTTTCGCTTGAAATTGCTCAAGCCATTCTACTTGTTGTTCATTGTGAATACTAAAACTCAATCGATATTGTTCACAATCCACCAGATCTTCGGCTGAAAAAAAGCCTTCTAGAAGTAAAATTGGACCTGTCCAACCTAAATCTCGAACACGAATGGCTTCAGCGATATCCAGCAGCGCAAATCCATCCGCCGTTTTAAAGGCATCATAAACACGTTCGATGCCATGCCCATAAGCATTGGCTTTCACCACAGCAAAGACTTTACTCTGTGGCGTCGCTTGTCGTGCAATATTTAAATTGTGCTGTAATGCATCTAAATGGATAACCGCCTGAATAGGTCTTGGCATTGTTTCGTCCTTGAATATTGGTCAATGTCCTAACTTTTAAATAGATTAGGCCTTATTCACAAAGCCTTATCCCACTGATTCTCTAATCAATATTCCCTCTCTTGAGCGAATTTCAAAGTACTAGTTTAAAATTCAGCTCAAGTGAGGGCTAGGGAGAGATGCTTAACAAAGTTAAGCAGCATACGGATAACGCTGAATAGATAGACCTTCAGTGCTAATGTCCGTTTTATGATTAAGAACCAAATCACTGATTAACTTGCCCGAACCACATGCCATCGTCCAACCCAAAGTTCCGTGACCTGTATTGAGGAATAAGTTTTTAAACTTGGTCGCACCAATAATCGGCGTACTATCTGGTGTCATTGGACGTAAACCTGTCCAAAAAGAGGCTTGAGCCAAATCACCACCTGGGAATAAGTCTTGTGTCACCATTTCTAAAGTGCCACGACGATCTTTATTTAAACCGTGGTTAAATCCACTCAATTCAGCCATGCCACCAACACGGATACGTTGATCAAAACGCGTAATGGCAATTTTGTAAGTTTCATCAAGTACCGTAGATTGCGGTGCAAAATTTGCATCAACAATAGGAATCGTAAGCGAGTAACCTTTTACAGGGTAAACAGGCAAGTTTAATTCAAGTGGTTTTAAGAAATCACGAGAATAACTACCAAATGCTAATACATAACGATCGGCTGTCAGCACTTCACCATTGACCACCACGCCTTTAATTTCATCGCCTTCAACCACAAGTTTTTCAACGTTTTGGTTAAACTTAAATTCAACACCTAAATCTTTCGCTAAATTTGCTAAAGCATTGGTAAATAAGTAACAATCGCCCGTTTCATCATTCGGTAAATGTAAACCACCGACCAATTTATCTTTCGCATATTCCAAAGCAGGTTCTACTTTGGCTAAATCATCTTTCAATAATAATTCGTGTGGAACGCCACATTCTTTCAATACCGCAATATCTCGTTGCACCATGTCTAACTGCGCTTCGTTACGGAAAACTTGCAAAGTACCTTTTGAACGGTTTTCGTATTGGATACCTGTTTCTTTACGAAGTTCTCTTAAACAATCACGGCTATATTCTGCAACGCGAGTCATACGTTCCTTGTTGATCGCATAACTTTGTGCATTACAGTTTTTCAGCATTTGTGCCATCCACTGTAACTGCCACATGCTACCATCCATATTGATTGCAAGCGGTGCATGATGTTGGAACATCCATTTTACAGCCTTGAATGGAATCCCTGGCGCAGCCCACGGTGTCGAGTATCCAGGAGAAATTTGACCTGCATTACCAAAACTTGTTTCTTCTGCAGGCCCAGCTTGGCGGTCTAAAACTGTAACTTGTGCTCCTTGCTGCGCGAGGTAATATGCACTTGCGACACCAATTACACCACTACCTAATACAATTACACGCATGTCTCATCCTTTACACATTTACTAGTTTATTTAACTAGTATATTTTTGCCTCAATAGTTTATTTCACTATTTTTAAGGTTATAATTTAGGTGTTTTAATTTTTTATCGTGCTAATTAAAGAAAAAAAGGATTTTCTTGATGCGTAAGTTAGACCGTATAGATCGGATGATTTTAGATATTCTACAAAATGAAGGTCGGATTGCAATTAGCGAGTTGGCATCCCGTGTCAGTTTATCGACAACACCATGTTCAGAACGCGTTAAACGCTTAGAACGTGAAGGCATCATCATGGGTTATCACGCACGGCTCAATCCTAAACATTTAGATCGAAATTTATTGGTTTTTTTAGAAATTAGCCTATCTGCAAAATCTGGGGATGTCTTTGAACAGGTCGCTAAAGACTTAATGGAAATTCCTGAGGTACAAGAGTGCCATTTAATTTCAGGTGATTTTGATTATTTGGTCAAAGCACGTTTAAAGGAAATGAGTGCTTATCGTCGACTTTTAGGTGATTTATTAAAAAAACTCCCTTCTTCTGCCTCATCTCATAGTTATATTGTGATGGAGGAAATCAAGGAATCTTTATATTTGGATGTGAGGTAGTTTTTCTAATTTAAATTTTTAGACCGCTTTAATTGGTTTTACTCCATGAAATATGAACAACAATTAAAAATGACGAATGATAATTTTAGTCATATTTTTTAATTTTTAATAAATTATTTCACAATGATAACATTGACATAGCTCTATTTTAACATTTGAATCTGCATATATATTGAGAGCCATCAACATTGGGAAACACATCATGTTCAACAGAATTATGTCTAGCCTCGGAATTCAAGGCATTCAGGTCGATACTCGCCTACATAACTCTCATGTACAAGCAGGACAAAATCTTTTAGGTGAGGTGCTATTTAGAGGTGGTTCATCGAATAAAAACATCAATGGTATCTATTTACAGTTGATGACGACTGCCGAAGTTGAATCGAATGATTCTGAGCATAATACTGCACTTAATATTGCCCAGTGGCATATTAGTGGTGCATTTGAGCTTCAAACTAATCAATCACATAATTTTCCATTTTCAATTCAGCTCCCTTTTGAAACGCCGATTACAGAAATACAATGTCGTCAGAATAAAAGCCGTGTTTGGCTACATACGCATTTAGATGTCGACTGGGGATTCGATGCGACTGATAAAGATTTTTTACAAATTTCACCAACACCCACACAACAGGCTTTCATTCAAGCGATGCAACAATGTGGCTATCAACTTGCAACCGTAGACACGGAAAAAGGTCAGTTACGTGGCAATAATTTTCAATCCACAATTGGTTGCTATCAAGAATTAGAATTTAAACCACAAGGAATTTTTAGTGGTATTAATGAAATTGAAGTTTCATTTGTCGCTGAACAACATCAAACACATGTGCTTTTAGAAGTGGATCGTAAATTTCGTGGTGATGGTTTTAAAAGTATGACCATTCCTCATAACCAAGCAAATCTTGCCAATATTACGCATGATATTAAGAATCTATTGGGTATTTAATTCAAAAACAACCCCTCTTTCTCAAAGATGGGTTGTACGAGATTAAAATGATCGTAATAGTAAATAGCTAACTAATGTTAGATCGTAATATTAAAATCATATTTTACCACTTGAAGAATATGGATACGTGGTAGGCGCATCCGCATTTGTCCGAGGCAGGACTACTTTAGATAAAAATGTTTCTGCGATGATTGGAATTAGTTGACGGAAGTGAATGATTTCTGCAGATAGCAATGGTTTTAGGTACTTTTGCCAAAACAAAAGTACCTGTAGCCGAGGACTAATCCCTACGGTTAAACTTTTGATGCACGACTCTGCCAAATAAGTTTATAAGAAATAGTACTTATATTATGAGTGACATCAGTAAGTAATAACTACTCCACTCAAATTACATTGAGTAATTCAGCAAAAGTTTGAATCCGAGCTTTAGGTTGTGCTTCATCCAACTCTTGTTTTGAGCCATAACCATATTCTACTGCAATAGTTTCAATACCAAAACGGCGCGCACCAAAAATATCATGCTCACGGTCACCCACCATTAAACATTCAGTAGGTTCTAATTTTTCTTGTTCTAGAATATAACCGATCAAATCGCCTTTATTGGTACGCTCACCTGTCAACTCACTGCCGTAAGGATAATCAAAATATTGCAACAATTCGAAATGTTGTAAAATTTGACGTGCATAAACTTCAGGTTTAGCCGTCGCTAAAAACAGTTTATAACCTTGTTTTCTCAGCTCTTGTAATGTCGAAGTAACATCAGCAAATAGATGATTTTCAAATAAGCCTGTCACCGAAAAACGCTCACGATAACCAAGTAATGCTTGTTCGGCTAAATCCGCATGAACATCAACCTTTAAAATCTTGGCAAGTGATGCTTTGAGTGGTGGTCCAATAATCCAGTCAATATTTTCACTATCTGCAATTGGGTGTCCAACTTTTGCTAAGCCATAACGTGCAGATGTGGTAATACCTACTTTAGGATCGGTTAATGTGCCATCTAAATCAATCAAAATATTTTTAATCACAATCTACCTCTATTTAGCTATCGAGAGTTCCCGAAAAGTTGCCTATACTAGCGTAAATTTGTGATTTAAGGATAATCAGGTGCGTCCAACTGTACTGTGTTTTTCGGGTCTTGATCCTTCAGGTGGTGCGGGTTTACAAGCAGATATTGAAGCGATTGGTCAAAGTGGTGCACATGCTGCTATTGCTTGTACAGCATTAACCATACAAAACTCACAACAAGTCTTTGGTTTTGAAGCAACGTCTAAAGAATTATTGCTTGCGCAAGCCAATGCCGTGGTCAATGATTTACCAATTAAAGCGATTAAATCAGGCATGCTTGGCACAACAGATAATATTGCTACACTTGCTGAGTTTTTACGTGAACATCCCGATTACTTATATGTACTTGATCCTGTTTTAGTCGCCAATAGTGGCGGTTCATTGGGCAATCAAGAAACTTTGGTCAAAGCCTTTGTCGAGCTAATTCCACACGCAACCGTGATCACGCCAAATACCGTTGAGCTTCGTGCTTTAACAGGTGAAAATGATTTAGAAAAAGCTACCGCTAAACTCTTTACAATGGGTGCAAAAGCCGTTTTGGTCAAAGGTGGACATGAAGATACACCTGAATATATTCGTAATGCTTTGTATATCAATGGTGAATTGATTTCTGAAACAAAATGTCCACGCCTTGATGGTGAATATCATGGTTCAGGTTGTTCTTTAGCAAGCTTTATTGCAGGACGCTTAGCGATGGGTGATGCTTTAAATGTCGCAGTCAATCACGCTGAAACATGGTTATTTGGTGTGTTAAAAAATGCGGATAGCCCGATTGAGGGTGGTCAGAAAATTCCAAAACGATTTTAAACCAATGCCCTAATCATTTAGGGCATTTTTTATGATGGATTTACAGATTTATTTTTCAAATTCTGTACATGCTGACGGTTGGTTTTCCATGATTTTTCTAGAATTTCTTTTTCAATGTGTAATTGAATCTGTTTCAGCTTCGTTGAGGAAATCGTTTCATCTTTAAAAGCTTTCACATAGTCTGTCCATACTGCACCTTGAAATACATTTTTTGGCATTTCAGTTTTAAACTCACAATCAGGCATAAAGACAACGACCGAATGAATCAATATAGGATCGATAATATCTGCTAAAACCTTAGCCAATACTTTTTCATGTTTATAATTTTGATGCAGTGGATTTTGAAATTTATAACTTTTTTTATAAATTTTTTGTGTCCATGTTTTTTGGCGTTCACTACCAAAAATCCAACCTTTATAATTTTTGGTTTCGATCACAAATATTCCGTATGGACTTAATAAAATATGATCAATTTGAGTCGTCAAATTTTCCTCATCAGGTAAAGTACAATCATTGAGTAAGATATATTTTTCTTTGTCTAAATAGAGTTTTACATGCGTACTCACAGCAAACTCACCAAATTTACCTTTTAAAAATGGTTTAAATGCTTTGATTGCTCCAATAACTAAAAATAAAGGAATAAACCACCAAAGTTGCAACAATAGTGGCGCTAAAATTTGTGAAGTATTTATCTTGAATTCCCCTTAAAAAATCAAAATATTATTTATATTTTTTAATAAATAAAAATTAATTTAATTGAAAATTTAAGCCTATCCGCAATTCAAATTACAAATGATAATCAATTAATTTTGACTCAACTCTTCTAAAGTCGGTGGCATTAATGCGAACCAATTCAAATTATAAACATTCTCACGATCTTTCATTAAATTATCAATGGTTGTTAACCCATTCCCAGGCTCACCTGTTTCTTGGTTCACAACTATACATGTTAAAGGTGGTAAATTTTCACGCTCACAATAATGCATAATACGACCTAAAATTTGCGATAAAATACCAGCTCCACGAAATTCTAAATAATTTGCTACCATTTTATAAGTAAGAGTTTGACGATTATTGGCTGCTGAAATTAAAATTTGCCAAACTTGTAAAGCGCGTTCACTTCGTTTTCTAGAGACCATATTATTAATTCAAATATATTTTATAGTTCAAATACTTTAAACCATATTCTCAATTTTTAGAAGAATATCCTTATTCTCTAATCCACCTGCAAAGCCAACCAATTTACCATTTGCACCAACCACACGGTGACACGGCGCAATAATCGAAATCGGATTCTTACCATTAGCAGCACCGACTGCACGAACGGCTTTCACATTGCCAATCTGTTCTGCAATATCTTTATAACTACGTGTTTCACCAAATGGAATGGTAAGTAGAGCTTGCCAAACTTTTTGTTGAAATTCTGTACCTTCGAAATCGAGTGGTAAATCAAAAATCTTTCTCTGCCCTTCAAAATACTCACTCAATTGTTTTTTCGTTTCTAGCAAAATGGGATGCTGTTTATTTTCAACCAACTCTGCCAAGCGCACCCGATTTGGAGTTTCATTTTCCCAAAGCACCGCAATAAGCGAAATGTCATTTGCAACAAGTTTTAACACGCCTACAGGTGAATCTATTTCCATAAAAAAAAGTTGCATTGCTCTACTCCTACTTTGGATGAACGTACAGATTAACTTAACTCGAAGAAAGTTTCATCAACACCAAACCTGAAATAATCAACACAGCTGCAAGCATACGCATTGCTGAAGCAGGCTCGCCTAAAAAGAAAATTCCCACTGCAAAAGAGCCAATTGCCCCAATTCCTGTCCAAACGGTATATGCCGTACCGAGTGGCAAAGTTTTCATGGCATAAGACAACAAGGCAAAACTTGCAATCATAAAAATAATGGTCAATACGCTTGGGACAAGTTTAGAAAAGCCATCGGACACTTTCATAAAATATGCCCAAATGACTTCTAAAACCCCTGCAACAATCAATAAAGCCCAAGCCATAACACTTTCCTTAATTTAAAAATCAATCATATTCAAAATAAAAAAGCACTACATTTTAAAAACATAGTGCTCAAAATCCAACCATTAACTTGACGATACTTTCATTAAAACCAAGCCTGAAACAATCAATATTGCTGCAAACATACGCATAGCCGTTGCAGGCTCACCTAAAATAAAAATACCAACGAGGAATGAACCGATCGCCCCGATGCCCGTCCAAATGGTATATGCTGTCCCAAGTGGCAAAGTACGCATTGCATAGGCCAACAGACCAAAGCTTAAAATCATAAAAAATAAGGTAATAATACTTGGTGTGAGTTTAGTAAAACCTTCGGACATTTTCATACTATATGCCCAAACAATTTCAAAAATGCCCGCAAAGATCAGAAAAATCCAAGCCATGATGCCTGCTCCAAATTTATATTAGAGTCAGGTCGTCCTGACGATTTTTTCTCAAAAGATCAAGTTTTAGATGAAAACTCAAAAATGAGGGAGGTCGTTCCTCCTTGTAATTTGATCAGTATAATCAATTTCGAAATTCCATTGATCATGATTTACATTTTTTGACTAAAAATACACCTGTAAAAAATAGGGATTTAAGACAAGAACCTTAAAACCCTATTTTCACAACAATTATCAGTGCTTATATCTTAAAATTTAAAGCGAATACCCGCACCATAGAGCCAACCTTTTTCAGAATCAGATTTAACTTGCCACGGTGTTTCATCATTGCCCTTCGAATATTCATAAGCAATGTCGATATACGGCATGATTTTCTTGCTAATTTCATAGCGGGTTTCTAGCCCTGCGGTTGCATTACTCAACCCTGATTTTTGAGCATATTTAGAATCATCACTAAAAATCACATTAAGTTCTAAATAAGGCTGAATAATCAACTTTTGTGTAATCAGTAAATCACGTTCAGTTTCTAAACTAAATGTCGCATAGTTATCTTCACCTGCATAAAAATATGCATCGGTTTCAAAGAAATACGGTGCCATGCCATGTAAACCAATCACAGCATCTACATTTTCTTCAGTATCTTTTTGATGATGATTTAATTCAACTTTTTCACTTCGATAACGCGCGCCAATTTGTGCATCCCAAAAGTCTGAGATCATACGGCTATATAAAAATTTAGCATCATAATGTGCTTCATGTGATTCTTCTTTATCTGCATGAAACTTAATAAAAATCTTATTTTCATCAGTGCCAATACGAGTTTCAAACTCTGACTTTAACGCACCAACGCCGTCTTCATTCATCAACCATTTATTATCTACGGTCGTGACTGTATAAATCTGCGCACCATGTTCTTTACGGTGATGATTTTGATGGGAATTTTGATGACTACCTCCATCCTGTACAGGTTCGTTCGGATTGACTACCGAAGTTGTCTGATGCTGTGAATGATTCATCTGACTATGATCCATAGATTCTTGTTTCATCTCAGCATGGTTCATTTGTGAATGATCCATCGGCATAGCTGGCGTAGTCGATTTTGCACTATGATCCTCGCCATTATGTGCAAAACTCAAAGCACTCACCATCAACAAAGATGTCGCTAAAACACTTTTAGAAAAAAGATTAATGATGTGCATGCTGATCTCCTTTCTTTACATTTTTATTCTGAGATTTTTCAGTTGAATCTTTCTGCTGAGTATTTTCAGATTGTACTTGCAGATGATTCATGTGTTCGGAATGGGTCATCTGTACATGTTTTTCATGTTCTTGCGCAGAATGTTGTGAATGATCCATTTGACTCATTCTTGAAGTATTTTTTCCTTCTGTTGTAGATGGCTGATGACCTTCATGTGCCAAACTCAAAGTACTTAAACTCAATACTGCAACCGAAAAAATTGCTTTTAATACAAAATTAGTGGTGCGCATGTTCAGCTCCTTTTTGCTCAGTTGTCGCTGTGTTTTGAACTTTGTTTTGAGCGTTATTGGCTACACCTTGAATTAGCGTTGTAGACACTTGTCCATCGCTAACATTTGCGACAATGAGTTTATTCATCATACCAGCACTCATGTGGTATAACAGATGACAATGAATCGCCCATTCGCCCAACTCATCCGCAGTCAATAACGCAGTCACTGTTTTACCTGGTGGCACAATCAAAGTGTGTTTATTCGGCATATCCACAGGCGATTGACCATTTTCCAACTGCATAAACATGCCATGCAAATGCATCGGATGCGCCATCATACTGTCATTGATAAATTTGATACGGATACGCTCGCCATATTTCACTTTCAATGGTTCAGCGTCACTAAATTTTTTCCCATTAATCGTCCAAATATAACGCTCCATCGTGCCACCCAAACGCACGACCAACTCACTTGTTGCTTCACGTGTATCTTTTTGTGGTTCAAGCGATTTTAAATCGGCGTATTGCAAGGCTTTATTACCTGCAGGTGTTGATGCATTTGCCCAACCGTAAACCACTTGATCATTTTTTTGTGGTACTGATGTGCTGTGCTGACTGTGATCCATCTCTGAATGATTCATACCTTGCATATCATCATGATTCATCTTTGAGTGATCCATGCCTTGCATATCAGCATGATTCATCTTTGAGTGATCCATGCCTTGCATATCACCACTACCATGCCCCATATCCTCCATAGTCAAAAGTGAACGTGGACGAGGTGCAGGCATGTGTATGCCATGTGTCACAGGAGTCAATTCATTGTGAAGTGTACCAATCGCATAACCTGAACGATCAATAGACTCCGCTTCAATCTGATAATGTCCTATTTTTGGCTCAACAATTACATCATAAGTTTCCGCAGTACCAATACGGAATTCATCCACTGCAACTGGTTTCACAGGCTGACCATCTGCCGCCACAACCGTCATTTTTAAATTGGGAATACTGACATCATAAAAAGACATTGCTGAAGCATTCACAAAACGCAAACGCACTTTCTCATTCGGCTTAAACATGCCTGTCCAATTTTGCTCAGGTGTTTTCCCATTGATGAGGAACGTATAGCCTGTGACATCGGACATATCAGTTTTCAGCATACGCATTTGATTCCACATTTTCCGATCAGACCACGTTGCTTTTACCCCATCACGCTGTACTTGCTTCCATACATCGCTGAGTGTTTCACGTTGATCTTGATAATATTCTGCGGAAATTTTCAAATCTTTTTGAATTTGATCACTGGTTTTTTCATGAAAATCTGACAGCATCACTACATAATCACGTTCAGCTTTTTCATGTGTTGCCAATGGCTGTTTACCTTTTGGATAAATCACAAAAGAGCCATATAAACCATCCTGTTCTTGCCCCTTAGAATGGGCGTGATACCAATAAGTTCCGCTTTGACGGACTTTAAATTTATAAACGAAATCACCTTTTGGTTTAATGCCATTAAAGCCATTAAAACCAGGTACACCATCCATAATTCCAGGCAAAAGTAATCCATGCCAATGGATTGAAGAATCCTGAGTTTTTAAATTATTATGCACATGAATAACAGCATCATCACCTTCTTCAAACTCAAGTAAAGGGGCAGGAAATTGACCATTGACCGTGATACGTTTGACAGGTTTTCCTGTCACATTAACAATAGCTTCGTCGATGTTAAGGTGATATTCCTTCACGGCGGCAAATACCCATGAAGACGATACAATACAAATGCCTGCAAGCAGACCTTGATTAAATTTTATAGACATAACTCAACCTAATTTTTTGAAAATAGTTTTGTATTTAGAAGTTTTCGAAAAAATAGATTAGGTTTTAGGAGGACGTAGAATTTCTTGCCAATGACCAACAAGGTGCTGTACTTGATAATGTACTTGTAGCGAACTATTCTTTTCTAGATCATTAGGCGTGATAAGTTTGGGAATATCACTATTGAACCAAACAATCGAAGACTGACACGCAAACAATGCACAATCTTGGCATTCAGCATGCTGTGCATGTTTATTTTGTATCAACTGTGCATGACAATCGTTCAGGCTTTGCACCTGATCAACTACACTTTGACCTTGCTGTAATATTTCTATGCAGTGATTTTTCATCTCCTGCACTGACATATTTTGCATATTTGGACTTACATGGGGTTGATTAATACTTTGTTGATGTTGCATCTGCATACTAACTTGCATGCTCTTAACCGATGCAACAGACACACTGCTCCACGCTACAGCAAAAGCCATAACGCATACAAACCAAAGATGTTTGCAAAGCTGTGTGAACACAATCCAACCTTTGTTAGAACCAATTTCTACTTTAAGGATAACTTTTAATTGAATTTCAAGCAAATATATTTCTGTTGAGTTGTTTTTCAAAAATTGATTCTTTCTTATACCGATCAATTATCAATCAAAGCTGAATAATTAAACGACTTAATCCTATAGTATTCCCATAAAAAAAGAGCTCTTTTGAACTCTTTTTGAACAGATATAGGCGATATTGCAAGCACTTGATTAAATATCGATTAAACTATACGCACTTTATCTACAAGCTTATCAACACAGTTATCCATAAAGTTATCATCATGGTTATCCACAATTCACATAACTTAATATTGGAAATATTAGACGCTTAGTGAACCTACTTTTGCCAATTCTGCACGCATTTCATCAATGACAGCTTTATAATCTGGTTTACTAAAAATTGCAGAACCTGCAACAAACATATCTGCACCTGCTTCTGCAATTTCACGAATATTCGCTGGTGTCACACCACCATCAACTTCTAAACGAATATCACGACCTGAAGCATCAATAATTTTACGTGCTTGGCGTAATTTTTCCAAAGTCATTGGAATGAATTTTTGACCACCAAAACCAGGGTTGACACTCATCAATAATACTTGATCAACTTTATCTAAAACATAATCAAGATAATGCAGAGGCGTTGCAGGGTTAAAAACTAAACCTGCCTTAGCACCACCATCCTTAATCAATTGTAATGAGCGATCAATATGATCAGTCGCTTCAGGATGGAAAGTAATGATGTCTGCACCCGCTTCAAGGAAGTCACCAATCATACGATCTACGGGTGACACCATTAAATGCACATCAATCGGTGCTTTAATACCATATTTTTTTAGCGCCTTACATACACCTGCACCAAAGGTTAAGTTCGGTACATAGTGGTTATCCATCACATCAAAATGAACAACATCTGCACCCGATTCTAATACATTTTCTACTTCTTCACCCAAACGAGCAAAGTCAGCAGATAAAATAGAAGGTGCGATTAAATATGGCTTGGACATGATGGAACCTAGCTTAAAGGACTTGAATGTGGTCATTATAGCAGACCTCGACTGTACTCGCTCAAAGCGAATTGGACTTTTCAAATCTAAGTGAAAATCCATTTTTTTATAGCTTTAATTTCTCTGTTAGGGTTTTTCGAGTTTCTGTTGCTTTTCAAAATCTCTGACCATCTGCACACGTTCTGCCGTTGCGGGATGTGAAGACAAGGCTTCCAATACCGTTACTATATTTGAATGATCTTGTGATGTTGCCTGTGCTGTAGATGCGGCTTGCTGATCTTTATTTGCGGTCTTCCCTGCCTTTTGATCACTTTTTTGTTCTGCTGCAAGTTCTTCATCTTCCATACGTTGCAAGAAATTTGCAAAATGGGAAACCTCAATATGCTTTTTATCCATCAATTTTAAAGCATATAAATCGGCTTGCTGTTCAAACTGACGAGAGTATTTTGCACCTAAAATCGCCACTGGCAATGAAGTCATTAAATCACCACTATCACCTGTTACAGCAACCAACAGAATTGAAAAACCTAAACTTGATAAGGCTTGTTGTAAACTATGACGTTCGACTAAATGCCCTTGCTCATGTGCGAGTACACCTAAAATTTCCTGATCACTATGTGCCATTTCTACCAATTGATCAGTCACAATAATCGTATTATTGGGCAGAGCAAGTGCATTGGCACCAATTCGCCCACCGTCTCGAAAAATAATTTTTGCAGGACGACCCTCGGCAATCTTAGATAAATACTCTTGTTTGATCTGCGCTTGTTGACCTTGTACCAATTTGCTCGGACCTGTCCAATCATTCACAATATAGTCTTCGGCTTTCTGACCAATATCCTGCAAAGTATTTGCAGGTAATTGAAAAGCCACCACTTTAGAGGCAAATGGAATCCCCCATTTCAATGTTGAAAAGCCCAATGCCACCACAAAAACTACACTAAATAAAATCAATGCAGGGGTACGTTCAAGCTTCCAAATTTTTTGTTGAAATTCTTTTTGTGGAATCGGTACCCATTCAGGAATATCTATCGTTTGAAATTCAATACGGGCATCATTATTCAACTCTATGACGGGACACTTTTTTCCTAAAGCACCAATAAAATTCATTTGTTGTAATTTAAAAGTCTTTTTACGCAGATCATTTTGTTCACGATAACTGATCAAAATCGAGTTCATATCAACTGCAGACAATTGTGCCTGATGTGGTTTAGACACAACACCATCATAAAAAACCACGGAAATGGAGTTCATATAATCTGTACTCATATTTTCTATCTCCGTATTTATAATGAAATATCAAGGTCAAAAATATCACTGATTTCTTCGGCAATTGCACTGTGATCTGCCTGTGCCATATTCATCATACGATCAGGATCATCTTCTAAATGTAAACTAATCGATTCCAATTGATATTTATATAAGCGAATGGCAGCCCATGCAGACATCAGGCCAACTGTAATAATTTTCATAAACCAATTACTGACTACAATCCACGCATAACGCCACTGATTACAATCAGTTTTAAATTGACTATTACCAAGTGTTGTATTATTCCATGTAGTGATAAATATACGTGCCTGAATTAATGGCACAATAAAAACCCAACCAAAGAGATAACTTAATCCCAATAATCCCGCGGTATAAGCCGTTAAAAAATCTAAGCCAATTGCAGCAAAAATACCAATGGAAATTCCACAGAGCATCAGCACCCCAACAAAAAGTGCAACAGGTAAATACACTGCACTCATATAATCTGTCCAACTGTTATTTAGACGGAATTTCAATTGTCCTGCATACAGATGATTGAGCACATAGCGTTTATAAAAATAGATCATCACTGGTGTAAATAAACCTAAGGTACAAACAACAATCAATGCACCTAAGAAAAACTGCTTATAGGCTTCGCCCGTAGTACCATCAAAATAAAAACGGCTGTTCGCATACTTACTATTTCGAGAGGTAAAACGAATAGTTGCACGTAACAACCATGGCAAAGCCAAATAAATAATGACGACACCAAAGGCTGCAATGGTCATTTCCAAATAACCAGCCAAAGTAAATGCACCCCAAATACCCAGTGCAATTAACCGACCAATTAATATTTTGGTGGGTAATCCCGTAAAGTCAAAAAAACGTTCAAAGAACTCAGTATTACCATAGAAATAACGCAATCGTCTGACTTTTGCCCATGGTGCATAAAAGCCAAAACTTGCAATAGTCAATAGAATATTCACAATCCAAATACCAAAATATTCCATCGCTTCACCATGGAATTTAAAGCGATAAATTCTACCGAGGTATTCAGGACGTGAGTCCAATGTATGCGGTACAGGAAGGTCAGGAGGCAATTGATTTGTAAATGTAGAATCATATTGTTCTTGCATTATTTTCTCTTTTTTTTAAATTTGGGAGTTCAATCGATTCAATGCTAAAAAAGGTATGACATATTCACAAATATACAAGATATCAATGTGGTTTCTCATCAAATAAGTGTATATTTTTACAATAATAAATAAAACCGTGTTGAATCACCCCTATAGACAATTCAACGTTATACATAACAAATCTAAGTTTTATTTTTGTAACTGTAAGGCATGAAACTGTAAATGTTCATCCATAAAGGTCTGAATAAAATAGTAACCATGATCATAATCTGCATGTTGACGTAGCGTTAACTTTTGCCCAACTTTCAGACACGCTTGCTGATATTTTTCAGGATTCAATTGACTATAAAATTGATCTGCTAGACCTTGGTCAATGAGTACTTCACTCAATAATGTACCTTTTTCTAAAACCAACTGCGTAGCATCATGCGCTTTCCATAATTCTCTGTCATCACCCAAATATGTTAAAAATGCTTTTTCACCCCAAGGACAATCACACGGCGCACAAATGGGTGCAAATGCTGATACCGATTTAAATTTTTCAGGATACTTCCAAGCAAGGGTCAATGCACCATGACCTCCCATACTGTGCCCCATAATGCCAATTGCATCCGTACGAATTGGAAATTTCTCAATGACTTGTGTATATAATTCATCAGCAACAAAATTTTCCATTTGAAAATGTGTCGCCCACGGCGCTTGTGTCGCATTAATATAAAAGCCTGCACCTTGACCAATGTCCCAAGAATCACCTTGCTCGACATTATCTCCTCGTGGTGAGGTATCTGGTGAAATGAGAATTAAACCGAGTTGTGCTGCCATACGCTGTGCGTGGGCTTTAATCGCAAAGGTTTCTTCCGTACAAGTCAAACCAGCCAAATAGAAAAGTGCAGGACATTTTTGCCCACGCAGTGCTGGTTCAGGTAAAAAGACTGAAAATTTGCTTGTTCCATTTAAAGTCTTAGATGCAAATTGAAAAATCTGTTGTTCGCCTTCAAAGCATTTATTTTTCTGAAGCAATTCCATTCTATTGTCCTTTACTCACACTGTGTCAAATGGCACAGGTCAATTTGATTTGGGTGTATGTTTCACATCAAGCTCTAAAGCATGAGGTTGGATATTTCCATCTGCCTGCGTATTTTGTATACCTTGTGGAAATAGATGCTGTTCAAGTTGTGGCAACATCAATTCCATATTTTTCCCAATGACCCATTGTGGTTCTGAAGGTTCAAAGCCTTGGTTACTTTCCCATTTTGCAACCGTTTCAGCCGCTTGATTAAATGCACTGTGTAAGGTATTTTTTTCACGCATAGCCTGATCAAAGAATGCTCGACCAAAATAAGTATAATCTGCTTCGTTAGAACAACCAAAAGATGCCCGATCTGCGGCTGAGGCTGTAATAATTAAAGTATCAGGCGATTGTAATGCAGGAATAAAACTCCCCGAATAACAGGCTGAAATCACAATCACTTTCCAACGAATACCCGATTTATCGAGTGTTTCACGTAGCCATTTCGGATCAATATCATCCAAATCAATAGGCTCATTTTCCATTTCAAACTGATTCGGTAAACCATGTGATGTCATATATAAAAATAACACATCACTTTCATGGTTCATTTGCTGCCCAATACGGCGTAGCGCAAGTTCCATACTCGTTTTAGACGCAATTGGGGTTTCTGTGCGTGTCTCAGGATTATTAACCAATTCAACTGAACGTCCAAATGTCCCAAAACGAGTATCAAACTGCTCTTTAATTCGATCTATTTCAAAACGGAAAACATCTTGATAACTCGCACCTGCAACACCTAAAAAATACCAATGCGTTTGTGCAAACTCACCAAATTGAACTTGCTCCAAGGACTTATTGAGTAAGCGACTTTGTGCATAAAAGGCATCTTCAGATAAACTCGGTGGAACGTCTTCCACTTTCCAAATCGGTTGTTCTTTAATTGAAACTTGCCAAACAGACAGTGTAATGACCGTCCCAATCATAATCAGGGCACGTTCCCACCAAGGCCAATGTAATTCACGTGAAATAACCCAAACCACTGCTAAACTTTGCCAAACAAAAAGCAGAACAAATAAAAATGGAATGTAGTTATAAACAATGTCGGGTAAATAATCGAGATTACCCAAATACTGAATTAAGCATTGGAACAGCATAATATGCGTGTCAAGAACGAGCCACAGCAAGGCTGGAACTAACATTAATCGTGTATTATTGGTTCGCTGTGATAAAAATATCCCAACAATTAAGGCAATAAATGGCCATAACGCATAACTAACTAAACCTTGTTTGTTGAAATCACCGACCCCGCCCGTGACCAACCAACTAAACAGCGTATTGGCACAGCCCCCTAATATTCCCCAAAAAATAAGTTGTAAAATTGAGGGATGTACTATTTGTAATGATTTTCTTGATCCGAGAAATAGCCACAATCCCGCCCACTGATTGCTTTTAAAATCATGCCAAAAATTTATTGAAGGTTTTAAATCGATCATGTCAGTTCTAGTTTGGGTAGATCACGATTACAGTGACCTAAAAATACTTCTGATTGAATATTTTGCTTAAGTTTTATGCAACACTTGAATAACTATATATCAGTTCTTACATAAATATTGAAACAATTACCAAATTACTCAATAACTTGTTTATTGAAATAGGCATCAAAACGACATGCATCGCCCTGCCATTGATGGTCGGGTGATTGATCATCAAGAAAAATTGCAAGTCTCGGTCTTTTTACCACAACACGCTTGGATATTTTCCGTGCTAAGACTAAAAGATAATCACCCAAATCCATTTCACCATCTTCAGGTAAAAGCATATGCAGTAGTTGCATTTGCTTTTTTACTTGTGCCTGTTTTTTGACGGCTTGTAAATTTTGATCACGTTGCGGAAACATCGGATCGAGATAAGTCACATCGACCATTTTTTTCTGCTCAGCTAACTGTTGTAAATAAGCGGCTGAATCTGAGAAAACCAACTGAATACGATCAACCACTAGACCTAAAAAGGGATCATGGCGTGATTGTGCTTGCGCATCTTCAAGTAGGGTAAATAAAATCGGATGCCGTTCAATCAGTGTAACCTGCGCACCAAGTACTGCCATGAGCAAACTATCATGCCCTAGCCCTGCCGTAGCATCAATTAGCGATGGCTTTTCAGATAAATTACACGCACGTGCAATCATTTCAGATTTAAGGCTTGCACGTTTTAAACGTGGAATTTCTGCTTTCCAGTCGGGTTGCATTTTCATGCCATTGGCACTGAGCCATAAACCTGCGTCATCTGCACACAATGCCATTTCAGGATTCAACCGTAAAAAACGGGCATTAAGTTTTTCAACTAACTCAATATTTACATCCACACCACGTAAAGAAAGCACAGACTGATATGTCTGTGCTTTCTCTAAATATTGTGTTTCAGTGTATAAGCGAAGCTCGCTTACCATAATTTCCAACCTGTGAATGCAAACAATAAAATTACTAAACCTGATGCAATGCGATACCATGCAAAAATCATAAAATCACGTTTTGCCACATAAGCCACAAGTACACGAATAAGAATAAGTGCCGAAATAAATGAAACCAATAAACCAACGGCAATCACCGCCCAATCAGTCGCACCTTGGAATACATGATAACTTTGATATAGATCAAGTAAACCTGCTCCCACGATTACAGGAATACCTAAGAAGAACGAAAATTCTGTCGCTGCCTTACGTGATACGCCCAACATCATCGCACCAATAATCGTTGCGCCTGAACGTGATGTACCTGGAATTAAAGACAATACTTGAATTAAACCAATCCAAACTGCATCTTTAATGGTTAAATCATCAACTTCTTGTGCACGAACAACGGGTGGATTTTTCTCCACCCATATAATAATCAAACCACCAACAATCAAACCAATCGCAATGGCGATATCATTGAATAATAATGCTTTTACTGTCTGCCCCAAAGTCAATCCGATAATCACAATTGGAATTGAAGCCAATATTAAGCCTATACCCAAACGACGACCTTTTTCTTCACCTGTGACAATACCTGTTGCCGCACCCCAAAGACGTGCCCAATATTCATAAATCACTGCCGCAATTGCACCCATTTGGATCGCAATCACAAAAACATCACTCTTTTCTTTGGTCCAAAAATTCATCAATTCCGATGCAAGGATTAAATGTCCTGTACTCGAAATAGGCAAAAACTCGGTAATGCCTTCTACGATACCCATGATTGCCGCTTTCAGCAGCAGTAAAAGATCCATGTACTATTCCAAATATTCTATAAAATTATGGTTTGCCTTGATCTGCAATTTTTTTCCATGCGTTATCACGTAAATAGACTGGCAATGCCATTTCAGCACTTAACCATTGCTGTTTTTTTGCCAATGCACGTGCAATTGTCGCAATATCATCCGCATGGGCAGTAATCTGCGGGTATGATTCCAAATCAGCCTTAATTAAAGCTGAACCTGAACCGATTATTGTAAATTTTTGATACGTTGCACCTTGAACATAATCCAGCATTTGTTCTTCATCGATGGCTTGCATAATGTTTTGATCATCAAGCTGATAACTCGCCATATAGACTTCTTGCATGCGCGCATCAAGTACCGCAGTCACTTCACGTAAACCAAGTTCACGATATGCAGCTTGCGCCAATGCTTGCAATGTTGAAACAGGTATTACAGGCAAATCATTTGCCCATGCCAATGCTTGTGTCACTGCCGCATTAATGCGCACACCACTAAAAGAACCTGGCCCACGACTAAATGCAATCGCAGTTAAATCGGTAAGTTCTGTTTGTGTTTCCTGCAAACCTTGCTCAATTAACGGTAAAATCGTCTGAGTTTGTGCCTTTGCTCGTGGATCACACTGAAAATAAAGTGTCTGATCTTCATCGACTATTGAAACAGAACACTGCTCATTAGCAGTTTCCAGTGCCAGCAATTTCATGCACAACCCTACTTCACTTTGAAAATGCCGTCCATGATACTCCACTCATTTTAATCCTGCGAGAATTTCTCAAAATATTCCTTGTTTAGCCGATTAAACACAAAGATAAAAAAGCCGATCTGTGTATTCCACACCATCGGCTTTTTGATTTACGCTGTTTTAGGTCATTTTTTGCTGAGCTTGATTCTATTTAAAATTCAAATTTTTCTAAATTAACAAAGTCTTTAAAATGTTCTGCATAATGCATTGCGCTTAGTTTCAAACGAACTTCTGCTTGATCATCTAAAGTACGAATCACTTTTGCAGGCGAACCGACCACAAGTGAATTGTCAGGAATCACCATTCTTTCAGGTACCAACGCATTGGCGCCAATAATACAGTTTTTTCCAATTACTGCGTTATTCAGTACGACAGCATTGATACCAATCAAGCTGTTTTCACCAATAGTACAGCCGTGTAGCATCGCTTGATGTCCAATGGTGACATAAGCTCCTATATTTAGCTCAATACCTGCATCGGTATGCAATACAGCATTTTCTTGCACATTACTAAAGTCACCAATGCGAATTACGGAATTATCACCACGAATCACTGCGCCAAACCAAATATTTACTTTTTGCCCCATTTCCACCTGACCAATAACGGTCGCATTGTCTGCGACCCAACCATCCCATGGTTGATGAAGTGCTTTTGGTGAATGTCCTTTATAGGTATACATCATAACTTTATGCCTCGAATACGTTCCTGTATCAATACGATTTTTTCATTCACCGTACTCTTCCATTGTGCCCTTTTGCTATATTGATAATTTAAACCACACTTAGATAAATCAAAATATCGTGCTATTTTTTATTTAAAATTTTAGATTGAAAACTTGGTGAATTCAGTAAAAATGGCCAATTTTTTTGATGATTAAGCCCATATTGAAACAATGAAATAAGAATACGAGCCGTTAACCCCCAAATGATCTCATTTTCAATTCTTAAGCTTGGAAAATAAACCGATTGATGTGCCAAACGTACCTCATACGGAATGGGCTTTGCATCCATTAATTTTTGTAAAGGTGCATAAAAAATGCGATCAATTTCAGTCGGCTGAGCAATCAGTTGGACATTTGCAGGAATCAATCCCACAACGGGTTTAACCGTCATACCACTCTTAGCAAGTTCCATGGGTAAATCGCCCAACAACTTGACATCAAAAGGATTTAAGGCTGTTTCTTCCCATGCTTCACGCAGTGCAACCACAATATTACTGGTATCGGAGGGATCACGTTTTCCACCGGGAAAAGAAACTTCACCTGCATGATTATTAAGATAAACTGAGCGGCGTGTCAGCAATACCTTAGGATCAGCTTCATCTGTAATGGCAATTAGAACAGCAGCTTTTGCGGGGTGTGTTCGTTTAGCAAAACGGAGTCTTTGCTGTAAAACTTGTGTCAGTAAAGCATCCTGCATTCTTTCCCTCATCGCCATTTTCTTATTCTTTTAATATCATATATGAAATTTCATGTATTCGGCTATAAATGATGCGAAATAAGCATTTTTACGCTATGCTGAGTCATCATCTTTGGTTCATGAAGCTTATGAGTTTTTGCACAACATGCGGTCATAAAACAATAGAAAAAATTCCTTTAGGTGATCAAAAAATTCGAAAGGTATGTACACACTGCGCAACAATCCATTATGTCAATCCTAAAGTCATTTGTGGTTCACTTGTTCTTTGGGACAACAAAGTTCTACTGTGTCGCCGTGCCATTGAGCCGCGCTATGGACTGTGGACATTGCCCGCAGGTTATATGGAATTACAAGAAACGATGGCACAGGGTGCAGCACGTGAAACCCGTGAAGAAGCCGAAGCCGAAGTCAGCATCGGTGAATTATACTGTATGTATGACATTCCACGAATAGGACAAATTTATGTACTATTCAAATCTACACTCATTGATGGTCAATTTGGTGCAGGTGATGAAACCATTGAAAGTCGCTTATTTGAAGAACACGAAATTCCATGGGGTGACTTGGCATTTCCAAGTGTAGAACGCACTTTACGCCATTATTTTGCAGATCAAAAAACGGGAAGCTTTCCAATGCATTTAGAAACTTTAGGTTCTCGTTTAGATCATACGGGCTAATTGAATTAATTAAATGTTATTGAGACTTTTTATAAACACATTTTCATATTGACTCAATCAAGCAAATAAAAAACCATCCCAAAGGATGGTTTTTTATAATAATTAAAATTTATTATTTAGTCTTCACAGTATAACAAGATGGTAAATCAATGGTAATAATACCACTCGTACGTTTTGCTAACTCTTTTTGTTCAGCAGTTACCTTCTTTTCGTTATCTTTGACTGAGTTATAAACAACCTGCGACATCGCTAACAAATTCCCCCACTCAGCATTAGTCGCAGCTGCGCCATCCCAACCTGTAATATTAATACCTGCTGACACATTACCTACAATTAAATTTTGTAGATTTAAGCGCACACCACCAGAGCTATAAGATGTTATTTTTCCTGAACTATCCTGTGGCAAGAACATCAGACTTTCATTTAAACCTATCAATGCACCATCAATATTACCAAATGCAGGATTTGCTAAAATCATACGAATGGTCAATGATTTATCACTAACGCCAAAGTTTGCAGCCCCTGTTGTACCCACACGATATTGCTGTACACCATTAGTGTCTTTATAAGTTGAATCATCAACACTCACACATTCAGCCGATGACATATCATTTACTGTTGCATTACGTCCAATATTGGTTCGAATATCACCATTTTCATCAACAACAATACCCAATTTAACATCAGAAACTGACGAATCGCTAAACTTAAAAGTCAGATTTGCATACAATGGGAATATATACTTTTCACCTGATTTCACATTATTAATCGTGCTAAAAACCTGTTTATCAAGATAGGTTGCAGGATTAGTTTTATATATATCAATTGAACCTGTCAATTGTTCATTGCCAGCAGATTGTCTCCAACGACCATAGACTGAATTATCCGTCGGTGCTTTAGTATCCCCTGTAATTTGCTTGTACATAAACTCAGTACCAGGAATAGTCATACCATTTAGTAAGGCACCTTGATAAATTTCAAGTCGATCCGCAATATTCGATGGTGACTGTAAAACAAATGGTGTTCCAATTTTTTTCGTAAATGAATTAATCCAATTGCTTGTACCTTGAGCATTTAATTTATTTGGTACACTCTGTGTCAATAAATTAATTCGACCAATCGTGCTAATAATATTTTCACCCGTTGTTACAGGCTTACCCATCCATTGCACAGCATAACCTGTAGAAAAACCTTGACGATTAGTCAGTGCGTAGAGATTTGCAATAGATTCAATACCACTTCCAGATGTAGTTGTACCAAAGAAGCCACCTAGATCGACACTACCTTGTTTAATTGCAAGGAAATTTGCAGTATATAGCCCCACATCAGATAAATTGATTAATTGTACTGCGACTTTTTCAGCAGCTTGTTGATCAATCGCTCCAATATTCAACCATGGTTGTAAAATATTGACATAACTGCCATCAAGGAAATTTTTTACATCAACATCCGATGCAATTTTACTTAGATTATTCTTCAATTCATTGGTCAGTTCGATGGGTTGAACATCACCTTCAACACTTGCATCCTGAGCGGTTCCAACCGCTTGCATAACACGAACCAATCCAACCATGACTTTGAATGTATCATCATTCATATTCATTTGTGTTGGTGCTTTACCAGTCATTGCTGTAGCAATATCAATCAGCCCAATTGCTGCGGGCTGTCCTGTCACTTTCAGTGGACGTATTTTTGTAAGATCAACCACACCTAAAGAAATTTTACGTGACGTTTGCGTACCTTGAATATAAAAACTCGCTTTATCACCGACAGCACAACCACCCGACGCCAAACCACCATCCATTTCTGTAATAAAATGGTTTTTAGTATCTGTACTACAGTCAAAGTTCAAGCCTTCAACAGGATAATCAACATAGAATGCTAAACATTTTTCAGATGAATCACTACAACCATTCGTGGTCGTAACCACACCTTTGTTGGGATCTTCAAAAATTGTTGCGCTTTCACCACCACCGCCACATGCAGCCAGTGCAGAAACTAAACCTGTTAATGTAAAAGGTAAAATATATTTTTTATTCATCATTCTCTTCTCATCACTTAGCGAATAACGCTAAGCTTAATTTGTCCCTGATTTGTTAATTGCATATTTTCAGCATCCACTGCTGCAGAAAGTGGCGTCATAAACATATATGATGCCGTTTCTGGCTTTTTCAGAATACCTTCCATTGCAGCATGTTGCATATTGTTTTCGTCAAGATTTTGATTTTTAAAACCACTAACGCCTTCAACCACGCAACCTTTTTGATCTAAAAAGACCACTAAAGGCCAATAATAACTTGGCGATTTTTGTGACGAAGCATAAGAGGTCAATAAAACATTTTCGACCTGTTGATCAAGCTTGACCACTTCATAAGCAAAATCATCTTTGATTGGCGCAACAGGCCAAAATCCGATATCCTTATTTTTTAAATCTAATATCTTTGCCTTTGTAACTTTTTTATCCGTAAAACAAGCTTTTTGTAGCGACTCAACAACTTCTGTTTTAGGCAAACGATAATACGTTGGCGATAAGGCAATTGTCTTAGCAATTTCAGGCTTCTGTTTCTGAATTTTTTCAATCAATGAATGACCAAGACCTTTTTCTCTCTCTACAGTTTCAACATGATGACCCGCACCTGATGAACCTGCTTCAGGCATGATATAAAAACGCTTTTTACCTTCCAAATTAAATTCACGTTCTTCTAAATATTCATTATTTACATACTGAACACCATCAATTTCAACAAAGTTATTCGGCTTTTGATCGTCTTGTGATTGAATTTTTTCATCTACTTTTAACGCTTGTTGAGTTTGAGTAAATTGTGTTTCAGCTTGCTTATTTACCAATAAAGACGTCTGTTTTACATCACTGTGTATAACCTGTGTCGATGAAGTCGTAGATGGCTGATCTGACTGATTTACTGATATAGGAGTATTTATTTTTTCAGTCACGATTGGCTGTGGCTCTTTACGAGTTGCATCTACTTTTTCAAATACTTCAGCTTTTTGAGTCGTTGGAACAACAGCTACTTTGGCAACTGCGACCTGATCAACTTTTTTAGCGGAGTTTTCTTTATTTAAAGCCTGTTGCTGAGTTGATGCTGACTTGTCGATATTTTGAGTTTGTTCAACGACAGATTGCGCTTTTTGCGGAAGGTTTGAAATATTGCGTTGTACTTGATGAACATCTTTTGACTGAACATTCGCATTTTGGATTTTTTCAGATATTACTTTTTCAGGTGTTTTTGTTATTTGAGGAACATCTGATTTTTTTTTCGATGTTCGCTCAGGAACCACCATTGGACGTCCATCAGGTCCAATAATGGTATAAAACCCTGCACCTACAGCCGTGGCACAAACTCCTGTTAACAGGAGTAATGCCAAAGGTGTATGTCTAAATATTTTTTTTAACATCAATGCCATTACCATCTCGTTCTATAGTTCAGACCCAAAATTGTAACTTTTGTATTGGTTTTTACATCCATACCTGCATAAGGATTCAATAACAGATTACCTACGCCAGTTTGGTTGGACATACTACTCGTATTGGCTGGAATATTATCTCGGCTACGTAAAAAAGCTAAAGATAGATCAATATCTGTATCTTCATCAAAACGATACCCTAAGCCCAAACCAAACAATTGCGCATTGTTAATTGGAACCATCGTATTACGCTTATCATCTGGAATCGCACTAGCACGAGGTTCATAACCTGCACGTAATTTCAAACGATCTGTTGCTGAATATTCTAGACCAACGCCCCAACTCCATGGTGATTGGAAGCCAAGTGGTAAAGCTAAAGATGTATCAGTAACATCATTAGACAAAAGTTTCGCAATTTTTAATGCCGAAATTTGTCGATCAAATTCAAATTTGAATTTTTCCCATGCTTTAAAATCTGTCCAACCCAAGTCAAAATTCACTTGTAAATCAGGTAAAATTTTATATTTTATCCCAGTTTGAAAATGCGCAGGATATTCAAGATCCATTGCAATTAAACCCGACTCTGTTGGCGGAACATAGCCTGGAAAACCTAAAATAGCTGCAAGAATTTGCCCTGTTGCTGACTGATTAAGACCTTTGATTAATTCTCGTGGTGCATTGGCATTATCAATAAAGTATTTACCTTTCATCCGCATTTTTGCAGAACTTTGATAAACCATACCAAAACCGAACTCGTCCGTTGGTTCCCACATTAACCCTAAATTATAACTTGGGCTGAGACTTTGCTCCATTTGGACTTCCATTTGTCCAAACTTACCAAATGGATTCATGCCCTCATCGGCATTACATAAACCGAACAAAAGTAAGTTAATAATTTCATTGGAATCATTTCTAAATGGTGCACAAACAGATTCATCTACCATCCGTAGTACGCCAATCATTTCATTGGGGAAACGTAAGTCTGTTTTCAATGCAATTGCATTGTATGACATCCCAATAGATGCACCTATCGAAAGCTCATCACTGACCTGATAAGCAATAGATGGCGATAAATAAGTAATACGCTCAATGGCAACCTGCTGCCCCATAAAATTACCAGGATTACCATTTTCAGAACCAAAACCGGCAACCATTGGTGCATAAGCTGCTGTTGCATAAGTCAATTTAGAGCCAGGTGGATTATATGACACACCACCCGTTGGCGCCATTACTGGCCAACCCGCACCTAAATCTACAACCTTCTTCAAAATTGGAATATATAAGCTTGCATATTCTACATCACCATGAACAGAATCTTTGAAATCTGTACACAAGCTTGATGGATTATCTGGACTATCATTACAAATTAATGGGTCATCAGAAAAACCAAAAACGTTATAGCCTGCGGGTGCTGAAAATTCACGTTGCACATCAAAATTTGCAATTAGCCCCTGTACATCCGTCTGCAAACCTTTCAGTTTAGTTAGAGCTGCTGGGTTAAAATGAATGGCACTAATGCCTGGAGGGTCTGCAGTAACTGCATTCCCCATAGTTAAAGATCGAACATCAACAGACAAGTTTAAGCCCAAATGTGCAAAAGCTTGTGTCGTGCATCCCGTTAATAAAATTGCAGAAACCAACGGGCGTAAGCGTATGTTTTTCATACCAAACCCCTATTAGCTTGCTTTTTTCTTACCAAATCCAAGAATATCAAGTGGGAATGATAACCCCAATGACACATCAGGAGAATCTTCTGTCAAGCCAATGCCAAGTGTTCCATTGACAATTGTTTCAGGACTTACACGTACACCCAATGCAATAGAAAACATTGAGCTCGTTTGGTCTGCACTGTCGTATGATTCGCCATTGGTATAAGTAAATGATGTGTTGGTGTTAAAGGATTGTTGATATGACATTGTCATGGATACGTCATAGTTAAATGAGTATGCAAAACCAAATGAGAAACCTGCTGTAATCCCTGGTTCGAATTCATCTAGGATACGGACTGTATCGCTACCTGGACCACCACGAACTTGATTTAAACCTGTTTCTTTAAAACCATAATTTGCAGATGCTGAAGCAAATAAAACGACAGGATCAATATACTTACGTGTACTTGCACCTATACCTGCTGAATAATAACCTTTACCTGTTGATAGATCCGTTATTGGATTAATCTCATAAGGGCTGTCACCTGTTTTAGTCGATAAGCTACCAAATAAGATTAAAGGTAAGCGATCATTTTTAAGTGGAAATGGCTCCCAACGTGCGCCAAAATTAATATCGCCCAAACCTGCTGTTGTGGCATCTTTCATTTTGTCTGATTTAGCAATCAAGGGTACAGACGCACTAAACGTTAAATTATCAAGTACACCATATTGAAATGAAAATGTATTGGTAATGGTATGACTTGCATCTTCATCCACACGTAATTGATATAAACTACCCTCATTCATTGCCGCATTAATTTGTGTATCACGGTAATAAGAATAATCTAAATCATAAAATGTTGAAATTTCACCCTTTTTAATTAAAGAGTATTGACGCTCATTTGAGGTAAAAACTTCTTGAAGGTTGGTTTCTTGTGTTGCATCACCTTCTTGTTTTTGTAATGCATTTGCAGCCTGACTACCCTCTACAGGTTTAAGTGAAGGTGTTTCATCTTTATTGATGGTGACTTTATCTGCAACTGGTGCAACAGCGTCTTGTGTTGCTGTTTTTACATCACTAACCGTATCCACAACAGCTTCGCTAGCAACATCCGTTGCTTCTTCTGCAACTGCATCGACAGCATTTTCCTCATTGGCTGCATAAGCACCACCCATGACCAATTGAATGCTTATCGCTAGCAGTGTTCTTTTCATCCATTGATTATTCATTTTATTCCCTACCAAAGAATTTGATTATCTAATTTTTAATCGATCTTTTATTTACGTTTATAATAGAGTCGCATATAGGTTGTAATTGGCTGACCATACGTCTCTGAGTTCTTATCTTGGTCAATGACTCTTCGCATGGTTGATGCTTTATCTGCAATTTTATTCATATAATCCGTTGAAAATTGCGCATCAACCAACGCATAACGATTGATTGTTGCATCATCAACATGTCTTAGATCTGCATCTTGTAGGGCAAGCATATCTTTACGTTGCCCTTCTTCGACATTAATAATAAATAATGTATTATTTTCCCAAATTTCTTTGAATCGCTCTTGATCGAAACTGATGTTACCGAGGGCAGGATCGGCAACATACACTCGACCATCCTTATAAGCTTTAAAAACAACGAAATGTTTAAATCCAGCATAGGAAATAGGTACAATAGCAGGTTGTTTTTGATTAACTAAATCGGAAAACTCACCTTTATAGCCATTACTCTGCAATCCAACAGCCGTGACAAATCGTTTCATATCGAGCAATGAAAAGCTTCGACGTTCAACAATTCGTTCATACTCACCAAATTTGAGCAAACCTTCCATCGTTTGCTGTTCGGTCAAATTCGTTCCAACATAACCATTGAGTAAAGTAGTTAATGCCGCTGAACCACAACTATAGTCATAAGCCTGACGAACGATGCCACGAAATTGATTTTCAAGCGCAGGTTTAATTTCTACGGCTTCACGATGATATTTTGAAAAAGCCTTATCCCTTGAGTCTGCAAGTTCTGTGTAATAAACAGCTTGAGCAGGCTTTTCTTTGATGTCTAGTGCATGGCTGGCAAAATAATAAATTAATGCCGAACCTAAAGTAATCTCTAACATAATTTTAACTATTCTAGTATCGGCATTCAATTTGCCTAAAGTGTTGATTTTATTTTTAGAGTAAACACTCTACGTCCCTGTGACTAGAAGATACCTTCTTTTCCAAAAAAATACAGCTAATTTTTTGACTACTTCATCATTATCGTATTTTTAAGTAAAAAAAAGCGCGTGGACTCACGCGCTTTTTTAATTTATCTAGACTATAAACAAAACTTAGTGACCAGAGATTGTAATCTTAGCACCTGGATCAGTCATAGCAGCGCCATTAAATACTTTCATGCCAGAAATCGCAACATCACCAATTGAACCAGAACCTACACCAGTACCAGGCGTAGCAGCTACAGCACCTGATTTAGGAACAAAACCAGTACCGCCACCTAATACTACTTTAGTGATATAAATATCTGTAGAGCCCTTCATTGCAGTAATTGCAAGACCTTGTTTAGTTACAGCCACATCAGCATCTAATGCTAAATCATTACCAACTGTATCTTTAATTTTGATACCACCCAATACGATGTAACCACCACCACCAGTTGATGCATCTTTAATCGCTAGATCTTTAATTTCAAGACCACCAGTCATAGAACCAGCAAGCTTAATCATTGCGCCTTGCGGTGTGTTACCCAATTGGATAACAGCGTTCATTTTACCTGTTTTCAGGCTTAAACCACTTAGAATTTCAGCACTAGCTGTACCAACAGTATATGCACCCGCAGTACCAGCTGCATCATTAACTTCAATTTTACCTAACTCAATATCAAGACCAGACACTGCAGCAGCAACGTTTAAGAATGGTTCTCCTGCACCACCATCAGTATCAATAGTCAAATCAGCTAAGTTTCCAGAAGCCAACATACGAGTAGTATCTAAAGCACCCGCAGAAGTATGAGGTGCACTAAGAACAACATTATTTAAAGTGATTGCACCTGTTGTAGCAGTACCACCAAAACCTGGAGCACCAGCAGCACCAGCAGCAGCCAAACCATCACCATCAAAAACGTGAACTTTAGCAATATCTACCTTAGAGATACCAATACCGATAGAAATACCATCTTGACCTGTTGTTGCGCTCAATGCAGCATCATCCATAGCTTGCATAGCCATTGCATTTGAACTTACAGCTACTGCAGAAACTAAAGCAAGTTTAGTAAATAATTTCATGTGTACTCTCCCAAGAGCATTTTTTTTCATTTTTAACCACTCTCCGCCGCTCCATGTTGTTTTTATTTTTTTACAACAGAAGCATCAATCCTTGAGTAATCCGTTTTGCCTTTTTAAATTAACTCCATGTTGTTTTTTGTTCAACTGCTGTTCATCAAAATCAGTAACTAACCGACAAACGGCAATTACTGTGACTACATCGTGAAAGTAAGATAAAATTATAGAAACTCTGATATTTTGAATGTAATGCCAAGCTCTTCCTTTTTTAATCTTTTATGCCCATTCGATGATCTAGATGTTGCATTCATCTTACAACGCCTTTCATCACTCACAGGCTGTGTCTATTTAGCAAACAACAATATGCCTGTAATTGCATTTTCACCCGTATCTTATTGTATTAAAAAAAGTAATTTTAAAGCCCTACATTATGTTCGCGATCATCAATCAGAATATACGCAAACTGCATTGCAAGATCTTAAATCTTTTATTGATATTGATCTGACGAAAAATTCACAAAATTTTGATGGTTTTAACGGTGGTTATATCGGTTTTTTTGATTATAATTTTGCTGCAAATCAACAAATACACAATCAACATCGACAACAACCTACGTTTTTTTTAGGTCAATATCTCACGTTTTTACGCTTAGAAAATAAAAAATGGATTTTTTATAGCACAGAAGAAAATGCAGAAGAAATTTTCAATCAAATCAATTTTTTAATTTTTCAAAAACCAACATCAAGCTCTTTATTTTCAATGATGACACCCTGTCAAGCACGTTGGGATAAGACACAATATCTACATGCTTTTGAGCAAGTTCAAGAGTACATTCAAGCGGGGGATTGCTATCAAATTAATCTAACACAAGAATTTACCGCAAAAACAATAGGAAATTTGATTGATACAGCACAAGACTTGTGGAAACTCACCAATGCACCTTATGCAGGTTATCTCAAAATTGATGATTTTGAATTGCTCAGTTGTTCACCTGAATTATTTATTGACTTTGAAAGTGAAAGAAAAATTGTTACTAAACCGATCAAAGGCACAATGCCTCGCTATGTTGATCCAATTTTAGATAAGCAATCTAAACAAATATTAAAGTCATCGAAAAAAGATCAAGCTGAAAACGTGATGATTGTAGATTTACTGAGAAATGATCTCAGTATTTATGCTGAAACAGGCACGGTAAAAACACCAAAACTCTTTGAAATTGAAAGTTTTAATCAAGTTCATCACATGGTCAGTGAAGTCACTGCAACATTAAAATCAGATATTCATCCTGTTGATGTGCTGTTGTCTGCACTACCAGGAGGATCAATTACCGGAGCACCTAAAATTCGTGCGATGGAAATTATTGAAGAACTTGAAGGCGCTCCTCGTGGTGCATATTGCGGTTCAATGGGTTATTTTAATTTTGATGGTACAGGTAGTTGGAATATTTTAATTCGCTCTGTCCAAAAGTATCAAGATGAACTTTCAGTTTGGGCTGGTGGTGGAATCACCATTGCCTCCGATGGTGAAGCTGAGTATCAAGAATGTTTTGATAAAGTTTCTGCCATATTGGATTTACTCAATACATGGTATCAACCTGAATCTTCAGATAAAAAAAGCGAATCCTAAGATTCGCTTTTTATCCCTGCTCTTCTCCCTTGCGCCAATAATGGCTCAGCGTTAGGGGAGATTAGATCAAAATATCGTTTTCAAGGTATCCACCAAACGTTGATTTTGCTCATCTGTGCCAATGGTAATACGCAAAAATTGATTGATTCGTGGTTTATTGAAGTAGCGTACAATAATACCTTGTTCACGTAATTGACTCGCCAATTCACCTGCATCATGTGATGGCAATGTTACAAAAATAAAATTAGCTTTAGACGGTAAAACTTTAAATCCAAGCTCAGTCAATTGAACTGTTAATTTGTCACGACTTTCGATCACTTTCTTATTTTGCGCTTCAAAATAGGCTTGATCTTCAAATGAAGCGACAGCAGCAGCAATGGCAAAACGATCTATAGGGTAGGAATTAAAACTATTCTTTACCGCTTCAAGTGCCGCAATTAAATGCGGTTGTGCAATAGCGAAACCGACACGCAAACCTGCCAATGAGCGTGATTTAGACATTGTTTGACATACGACCAAATTATCGTATTTTTCAACTAAACTAACAGCGGATTCCGCACCAAAATCTACATAAGCTTCATCAATTAAAACTACCGAATCAGAATTGGCTTGTAACACTTCTTCAATTGCAGATAAACCAAGTGCAATACTGGTCGGTGCATTTGGGTTGGTAATGATAATCCCGCCATTCGGCTGTTTATAGTCATTAACTTCTATTTCAAAATCATCATTTAACGGCAAAATTTTGGTTTTTTCTGCAATGCCAAAAAACTGACTATAAACAGGATAAAAGCTATAGGTAATATCTGGATATAGAATCGGTTTTTCTTGCACAAAAAATGCTTTAAAAATGTGTGCTAATACTTCATCTGAACCATTACCAACAAAAACATTTTCCACATCGACATTCTGCTGTTTAGCTATCGCTTGTTTCAAAGCTGTCGCATCAGGGTCAGGATATAGACGCAAAGCATCTGCTGAATTTTCCAAAACAGCTTGTACCGCAGCTACAACATTTGGTGATGGCGGATACGGATTTTCATTGGTATTTAGTTTTAAAATATTTTGAATTTTCGGTTGTTCGCCAGGTACGTACGGATCTAATTCACGTACATCAGGGCTCCAAAAACGCATTTTTTCGGGGGTAATATTTGACATTTTATTTTCTCTTATTGCCCCTCTCCTAACCTCTCCCTGAGCCGAATATGGCGGAAGAGAGGATTCTTTCATATTATAAAAGTTCCTTCTCCATTCAGGAGAAGGTTAAGGAGAGGCTTAAATACTTTTTAATTACTGATAACGATATCTTGCCGATCTCGCATGTGCATCCAGATTTTCCTGCTGTGCAAGAATATCGGCAGTTTTCGCAAGCGGTTTCACACCCTGCTCAGAACACATGATCAAGCTCGAACGCTTTTGGAAATCATAAACGCCAAGTGGCGAAGAGAATCGTGCTGTACCCGATGTTGGTAAAACATGGTTAGGGCCTGCACAATAATCACCAATTGCTTCTGGCGTATAACGTCCCATGAAAATTGCACCTGCATGACGAATGCTTTCAGACATTTGTTCTGCTTCATCTAAGCAAAGCTCTAAATGCTCAGGTGCAACTTGATTAATTAAATCAATCGCTTCTTGACGATTTTTCACCAAAACCAATGCACCGCGGTTTGCAATAGAAGTACGTGCAATTTCTGCTTTTGGTAATTCTGCTAAATGTGCTTCAATTGCTTCCGCAACTTCATTTAACAGCTGTTCATCGGGTGTAATAAATACTGCTTGTGCAACAGTGTCATGTTCAGCTTGTGACAATAAGTCCATTGCTAACCATTGCGCATTATTTTTACCTTCTGCATAAACCAAAATTTCAGAAGGTCCTGCAATCATATCAATACCGACTTGACCAAACACTGCACGTTTTGCTGCTGCAACAAAACGATTCCCAGGCCCTGTGATTTTGTCGACTTGTGGAATGGTTTCAGTTCCATAAGCCAAGGCTGCAACAGCTTGCGCACCACCAATAGTAAATACACGATGTACGCCTGCCAAATATGCTGCTGCCAATACCAATGGATTTAAATCACCATTCGGTGCAGGAACAACCATAATAATTTCTTGCACGCCTGCAACATGTGCGGGAACCGCATTCATCAATACTGAAGATGGATACGATGCTAACCCCCCTGGTACATAAATACCAACACGGTCAAGTGGTGTCACTTTTTGACCTAAAGTATTACCCAACTCATCAACATAAGACCAACCGTCTTGTTTTTGCGCTTGGTGAAATGTACGAATACGGTTGGCTGCCATTTCCAAGGCTTCACGTACTTCTGTACTTAACCCATCAAACGCTGTTTTAAGTTGCTCTTGTGTCAGTTCTAAATCTGAGAATTGATGTGCTGGATGTCGATCGAACTGTTGGGTGAGTTTCAATACATGTGCATCGCCATATTGGCGTACGTCTGCAATAATTTGGTCTACTGTTTTTAACAGCTCAGGATCACTCACGGTTTCAAAAGCCAACAAGTCAGCAAAAACTTGCTTAAAGTTCTGCTCTTGAGTCGATAAACGGCGCATCAATTTACCCACAAGGTTAATTTGTAAAGATTGAGTTTACCTTGTTTTGTCTATCTTGTGGGCAAGTTCATTCAGGCATTTCTCTATTAGTTGATGGAAAATTACGCTCATTTTCATTGAAAAGTCAGGTTAATGATTTCAAATGATTCTATCTCTGCTATTTCATTTTAAATGGATTCAAGCTTTCTCTTACATTAATCAATCAATTTTCATTGTAGGATTAAAATTCAGACCATAAAAAACCGCCCTAAGGCGGTGATTTAATCTGCAAATTTTATGTAGCTAATTTCTTCGCTTCACGCTCTGCAACCGCTTTTTCAAGCTGTGCAAGAATCGGGTTCAACAAAGTTTGCTTACGTTTAAAGCTCGCTTTATTGACAATCAAACGTGAAGATACTTGGCAAATTTCTTCTAATGGCTCAAGACCATTGGCACGAAGCGTATTTCCAGTATCTACCACATCAACAATGTAATCACCCAAACCGACCAATGGCGCTAATTCCATTGAACCGTAAAGTTTAATTACATCAACTTGCTCACCTAGGCTTGCATAATATTGACGTGTTAAATTGACATATTTAGTGGCAATTTTCAGACGACCTTTCGGACGAACCATGCCAACTTTACCTGCTGTCATTAACTTACACACAGCAATTTTTAAATCTAATGGTTCATAGACATTTTGCGCGCCATGTTCCATCAAGACATCTTTACCCGCAACACCAATATCTGCTGCACCATTTTCAACATAGGTCGGTACATCAGAGGCACGTAATATCAGAATACGTACATGTTTGTGTGTGGTTGGAAAAATTAACTTACGAGATTTATCTGGATCTTCCAATAAGTTAATTCCAGCCGTTTCAAGCAAAGGTAACGTTTCTTTTAGAATGCGCCCTTTGCTCAATGCCAACGTTAAACCATGATCAAAATTGCCCATTACGTCAAAATTTGGATCATCGTTTCTCATATCGCTCATTAACTTGTCTCGCTCACTCGCTGAATTTGGACACCTAAGCCCTGTAATTTCGCTTCAATATCTTCATAACCACGATCGATATGATAAATACGGTCAATGGTTGTTTCCCCGTCAGCCACCAAAGCAGCCAAAACTAAGGAGAATGAAGCACGTAAATCTGTTGCCATAACAGGTGCAGCAGATAGTTTTTCCACACCCGTCACAATCGCATCATTACCATCAACCTGAATGTTTGCACCCATACGCGCTAACTCAGGAACGTGCATAAAACGATTTTCAAAAATCGTTTCAGAAATTGTCGCAAAACCACGACCAATGGCATTCACTGCCATAAGCTGTGCTTGCATATCTGTTGGGAATTCTGGATGTGGTAAAGTTTGAAAACTCACGGCTTTTGGACGTTTACCCATCATATCAAGTTCGATCCAATCATCACCACGAGTAACTTCTGCACCCATTTCTTCAAACTTATCTAAAACAGCTTCAAGTAGGTTTGGATCTGTATGTGTAGTTTTAACTTTTCCGCCTGTAATTGCAGCCGCAGCTAAATACGAACCTGTTTCGATACGATCTGCAACCACTGAATATTCACAGCCATGTAGGCTCTCAACACCAGTCACAACCAAGGTGTCTGTGTCTAAACCTTCAATTTTCGCACCCATTTTAATGAGCATTTGCGCAAGATCAGTAATTTCAGGTTCACGTGCTGCATTACGAATTGTCGTTACACCATCCGCCAAAACAGCCGCAGTTAAAATATTTTCTGTACCGCCTACAGTCACCATATCAAAGATGACTTCACCACCTTTTAAGCGACCATCGACTTTAGCAAGGACATAACCTGCTTCAACCTCAATTTCTGCACCTAATGCTTCTAAAGCTTTTAAATGCTGATCGACTGGACGTGAACCAATGGCACAACCACCTGGCAATGATACTTTTGCACTACCATAGCGCGCCAACAATGGACCAAGCACCAAAATAGAGGCACGCATAGTTTTTACTAATTCATAAGGTGCAAACTGATTATCGAGTGTAGAGGTATCTGCAACAACAGTATCGCCCTCATAACTCATGGTGATACCTAGACCACCAATCAATTTAACAAGCGTTCGAACATCTTTAAGATCTGGAACGTTTTTAAGGGTAATTGGGCTATCTGCAAGAATCATTGCAGCCAATAAAGGTAGAGCGGCATTTTTCGCACCAGAAATACGAACTTCACCGTCAATTTTTGCACCGCCTTGAATGACAAATTTATCCATTGACGCTTAAGCTCCAAACATACTGGCTTTGCGCCATTCTTCTTTAGTCATTGCACGAATAGTTACCGCATGTACTTCACCACTCGCAATATATGAGTTAAGCGGTGCATAAACAGCTTGTTGACGAGGAACAGGACGTTTTCCTTCAAATTGATCATCGACAATACGAAGATCAAATTTACCTGCTTGTCCACTGACAGCAACTTCTGCATCAGGAAAAGCCGCTTTTAAAATTTCAGTGAGCTGTTCACTATTCATTGCAAAGACCTCATTATGGGACTGACAGTGTAAAAACCGAGTATTTTACTATAAGTTCTACTTAAAATTCATCATTCAGTACATTATTTATCAATAAAAATGCAGACCAGAGTAATTCAAATCAATAAATCCAGATTTACCAACGTGAATCATTTTCACATGGCTCACCATCATGATTGCCATCCATTTTTGTGCCAGGACAATTTCGTACAAACCAACGTGCTTCTTCTCGTGAATTCATCTGAGAACAATGTACCCGCCCATCGCAACGATAATTGTTTGGATTTAAATTGGTAGGTTCTGCAATTTGCTGAATAGTAGCAACAGGCTGATTTGCTAACTGAACACGCTGATATTTCCCATATAGCATATAAATAAGCCCAACAATGACCAACAATCCGATTACAGTCATTCCTAAACCACTACCTGAACTTGATTTCTTGTTATTTCTACGCTGTGTAATATTCTTTCGGGCATTCGCACGACTCTGTGGCGTATGTCTTTCAGCTTCACTCTGAATATCTAAGCGAACAATATTTTGTGCTTTAGATTTCCCTTGATCATCAACAATACGAAACTTAAACCGCTCGCCTTGTTTAGGCTCAATATCACGGTTTGGGCAATCTGTAATATGAAAAAATACTTCTTTTTTTTGACCATCAACTGAAATAAAACCAAATCCTCGTTCAGTATTATAATTTTTCACGACCCCATCAACAAACATAATTGACTCTTTTCATTCATTTTATTTTAAAAAAACGATTATAATCATATAAATATAAAAAGAAGCTCTTTTGCCTCTTTTTATTTTAGTGAATTTAAAATATTTTAAATTAATTGCAGATCTTCTTCTATAAATGGTTGAAAATTACTTTGCGCCTGTCCCTGAATATCTCGATGTCGCTGTAATTGTCTTTTTAATTTTTCTGTCAACTGTGTAATTGAACTATACATATCATCGGCTGAAGCCTGAGCAAACAACTCTACTCCAGGCAATCTAACGATAGCTTCAGCAATATGATTACCACTACCTTTTCTTGAAAGCTTATCCAACTGATGATCTTTACTTAATTTCACCTGCACACTATTGACCTGATCAAGATGCTTGGTCATTTGAGCAAATTTTTCTCGAATTGTATTTTCAATAGCAGGCGTAATACTTAAATGATGTCCACGAATTGTCATTTGCATAAAGCGATCCCTCTCCCTATTAGGCTCTGAAATGTCTTAACCAAAACAATTCCATGATAGAAACATTGCAAAAATTATGCTCAATTCTATATCGACATCATGTAATCATTTCAGTTACTCCAAAAAACAAAAAAGGCTCATTATGTCGTGAATTCGTCATAATGAGCCTTTAGAATACTCACATTTTAAATTTTAGATCAAGACTTTTCTGTCTGATGATGATGGAATATGTAACGACTCTCTATACTTGGCAACAGTACGCCGAGCAACATCAATTCCATCCTCTTTCAATAAGTTAGCGATAATATTATCAGACAATGGCTTACGCGGATTTTCATCGGCAATCAATTTTTTAATTTTGGCGCGAATGGCTGTTGATGATGCCTCACCTCCAACCGTTGTACTCACGTGACTTGAAAAGAAATATTTTAATTCAAATAATCCACGCGGTGTAAGTAAAAATTTATTGGTCGTTACTCGAGAAATTGTTGACTCATGTAATTCAACTTCATCTGCTACATCTCGTAAAATTAAAGGCTTCATGCCTTCCGCACCAATTTCTAAAAAATCACGCTGATGTTTCACAATACATGTTGCAACTTTAAGTAAAGTTTTATGTCGCTCATCAACACTTTTAATAAAGTTTTTAGCTTCAAGCATCTGATTACGCAAATATTGATTATCATCACTTTGATCTGCTCGACGAATCATGCCTGAATAATATGGATTGATCCGAAGTTTAGGCATAACATCAGGATTCAACTGCACATGCCAATGCCCATCTTTTTTCATCACAACTACATCGGGAATTTGATAATCTGAATCTTTATTTTCAAATTCCATACCTGGATAAGGCTTTAAAGTCTTCAGTAAATCTATTGCTGAACGTAATATTTCCGCATTTAAGCCTGTTTGTTTAATCAATTTATTTAAGTCGTTAGTAACCAAAAGTCCATAATGTTTGAGTAGCAATATCGCCTCATTTCGAAATGGCTCAAGCTCTGATAATGACTCAACTTGTACCATTAAACATTCAGCCAAATTTCGTGAACCAATACCAATCGGATCAAGCCGTTGAATCAGTTTTAATACTGCAATAACTTCGTCTTCTTCAACGTCATAATCCATTTGCTCAAGTAAATGTTGTACTGAAGCTATAATTTCTTCAATTTCAGCATCTAAATAGCCTTTTTCATCTAGAGCATCCACAATACAATAAGCAATTAAGCGATCAACTGGCGAAAAATGCAATAAATTAATCTGTTCAAGCATGTGTGACTTTAATGAAACATCGCCCTGACGATTGTCCTCTCGCTCTTCAAATTCAGGTCGCTCCATCGCACTTGATTGATGAGTATAAACATCATCCCAATCCGTATCGACAGGTAATTCATCTGGTAGATGATCCGCATTTAAAGATTCTGATAGTTCTTTTTCTTGTTGCTCTTCTTTAATCGTATCCAAACTTTCCATGGAATGATTTTCTTCTTCCAGTTTTTCCAATAATGGATTGCTATCGAGTTGAATCTGAATTTCTTGCTCTAATTCTAAACTTGAAAGTTGAAGCAAACGAATGGCTTGTTGCAATTGTGGTGTCAACGACAATGAATTCGCAACTTTTAAACCAATCGATAACTTCATAAAAGCGCCTTTAAATTAATTGTTATGCAAAAAATATGCCTATTTTATTTTTTATAGCATAACAATTCATATTTTTACATCTTAATTCACTTTTTTTATAAAAATATGTATATCGAGTTATTTAAAAAATTAAATCATCATCACATTAATAAATGTTACTAAAGAGCCTATGTTCTCAAATAAATATAAAACCCTCTTGTTATTTTTCATTTCGAGAATAAAAATATCCTACCAAAATTTTGAGATCTAAATCACACAACTAAAAAGTAAATATATTACTTTTTAACCTTTACATATTCAAAATTCGAGTATAAAAATAGAAACTATAAGAAATAGATGATGGATCATATTTCTACAATAGGCACATTGGCATAAATTATGCTTAATTTAAAATATAAGCTAATCACAATTTGCCAAAACTAAATAATGATGGAGACATGAAAATGAAGCAGTATTCGACAAAAATTTTAACCACCGCATTAGGCGTTCTTATCGCGGGTGGAGCATTTTCACAAGTTCAAGCAGCAGATACCATTTCAAAGATTAAACAATCAGGCAAAGTTATTATAGGATATCGTGAATCTTCCGATCCTATTTCATATGTGGTTGGTGGAAAACCAATGGGCTATGCTATTGATATTTGTAATAACTTTGCGAATGAACTCAAAAAATCTTTAAAGCTTCCAAATTTAAAAGTCGAATACAAACCAGTAACGTCATCGACCCGTATTCCTGAAATGTTAGCGGGTAACATTGATATGGAATGTGGTACGACAACAAATTCTATTTCACGTCAGCAACAAGTTGGTTTCTCAACCAACTACTATGCGACTGAAGTTCGCATGGCTGTAAAAGCAAATTCTCCGATTAAAACCATTGCTGACTTAAATGGTAAAGCCGTTGTGACGACACAAGGAACAACCTCTGACAAATACATCAAAATGGGTGAGAAAGGTCAAAAAGTAAATGTCAATAATGTCTATGGGAAAGACCATTCTGACTCATTTGCAATGGTTGCCTCAGGTCGTGCTGCAGCCTTTGTGATGGATGACAACATTCTTGCAGGACTCATTGCCAAATCTTCAAATCCAAAAGAATTTAAAATTGTCGGCCCTGTATTATCTTCTGAACCATACGGCATCATGATTCCAAAAGACGATCCTGCATATAAAGCGATTGCTGACCGTGTCGTTACAGGCATGTGGAAAAATGGTCAAATGGCTGCACTATACAAAAAATGGTTCTTATCACCAATTGCACCAAAAAATGTCAATATGAATATGCCTATGAGTTCATCTTATAAAGCTCTCATGGCAAAACCAACAGATGCCGGAATTAATTGATTGATCTAATGTGCAAATAAATCGCATTTTATATTTTTTGCACTATATGAGAACAATCATCGGTAGGTCAAAACATTAACCTGTTTTGACCTCTCATTATTTTATAAAAATACAATTATAAGGAGCACACATGTCTGTTGGCTCACTCAATTGGACAGCATATTGTCTTCCTTCCAACGAATATGCAATGGATAAAGCCGCTTGGGCTGAATCCATCTGTAAAGTTATCGGTGGTGAAAGTTACTCCCCTGTTGCTGAAGCCCCGACTTGGCTACAACTCCTAGGTTCAGGTGTTTGGACCATGATTTGGACAGCACTGATTGCCTTTATCATCGCATTCACACTTGGCTCACTCATTGGCATTCTCCGCACATTACCCAATAAAGGATTAGCTTTTATTGGTACATGTTATGTCGAGTTGTTTCGAAATATCCCATTGATTGTGCAATTATTTTTTTGGGCATTCGTTTTTCCCGAGCTCCTTCCACTTAGCCTCAGTACAGGTAGTGGAGAAATGGTCAATGGTGGTTGGTGGCAAAATATTTTAAATGATAAACCTGCCGTGATCGGTGTTTTTGCACTAGGACTGTATACGGCTGCACGAGTTGCAGAACAAGTTCGTGCAGGGATCAATACCGTATCACATGGACAAAAAAATGCAGCCTATGCGATGGGTTTTAGCCAAAGCCAAAGCTACCGCTATGTAATTTTGCCTGTTGCCTATCGTATCGTTTGGCCAACGCTAACTTCTGAAGCAATGAATGTCTTTAAAAACTCAGCCATTCTCTATGCGCTAAGCATCTTAAACTTCTTTGCTTATACTAAAACTATGCGAGAAGAAACTTCTCAGGATATTGTCATTCTGATTCTCTCAACACCCGTTTATTTAGTCATCACCTACTGTATTAAATACTTTATGGCATGGATTGAAAAACGAATGTCCGTACCTGGACTTGGTTCGGGAGGTAAATAATCATGGATTTTAGTATTTTACAAAATCAGGACGTCATAGATACACTGATTGCAGGTTTCAAATTTACAGCAACCGTAACGATACTTTCTATCATTGGCGGGATTTTAATTGGTACACCACTAGCAATGATGCGTCTCTCGAATAATAAAATTGCGAGCAACTTTGCAAAATTTTATGTCGATTTCTTTCGTGGCGTACCATTAATTCAAGTTATTTTTATCTTCTATTTTCTATTACCTAAATTTTTCGATTTTCAATCGGATATTTATTATGGCCCATTGTTTTCAAGTGTCGTTACTTTTGCCATTTTTGAAGCGGCTTTTTTCTCAGAGATTGTCCGTTCAGGTATTCAATCTGTTTCCAAAGGTCAGGTTAATGCAGGTTATGCCCTCGGCTTTACTTATGGCCAAACCATGTCAAATGTCGTTTTGCCACAGGCATTTCGTAATATGTTACCAGTCATTTTGACCCAATCTATTGTTCTTTTCCAAGATGTTTCATTGGTTTATGTGATTAGCGCACCTGACTTTTTAGGCAATGCAAATACACTCGCCAATACTTACGGTTCAGAAACTAAAGCGACATTCTATCTCATTGTTGCGATTGTCTATTTCTGTATATCCTTTGCGCTATCACGCCTCGTGAAGCATTTACATCAAAAAATCGCAATTATTCGCTAATAGGAGAATCAATATGCCAATGATAGAAATACAACAAATCTCAAAATGGTATGGAGATTTTCAGGTTTTAACCGACTGCACTACATCCATTGAAAAAGGCGAAGTTGTCGTTGTTTGTGGACCTTCAGGTTCAGGTAAATCAACTCTGATTAAAACAGTCAATGCACTAGAACCATTCCAACAAGGCAATATTGTTGTTGATGGTACAACACTGAAAGATCCTCATACCAATTTAGCCCAATTTCGCTCACGTGTAGGCATGGTTTTTCAACACTTCGAACTCTTTCCACATATGACCGTACTTGATAATCTTATGATTGCACAAGTAAAAGTCCTCAATCGCCCTAAAGAAGAAGCACAGAAAAAAGCACTTGAATATCTTGATCGTGTCGGGCTAATTGCCCACAAAGATAAATTTCCAGGTCAACTTTCAGGTGGTCAACAACAACGTGTCGCTATTGCACGCGGACTGTGTATGGATCCTGTCTGTATGCTATTTGATGAGCCAACCTCTGCACTTGACCCGGAAATGGTCGGTGAAGTCTTAGAGGTCATGACTCAACTGGCAAAAGAAGGAATGACCATGATGTGCGTAACTCATGAAATGGGCTTTGCACGAAAAGTTTCAAGTCGCGTAATATTCATGGATCAAGGAAAAATTTTAGAAGATTGTGCAACAGATGACTTTTTTAATAAACCTGAAGAACGCCACGAACGCACGAAGTTTTTCTTAGAAAAAATTTCAATGGTGCATTAATCTCATATTTAAAGAATAAATAAAAAGCAGATCAGTCGATCTGCTTTTTTGCAGGTAAAAACTTACAAAGACTGCCGCAATTAACATCTGTTCCGATTTTATGATCAATCGTATTCTACTTA
>NZ_VXCQ01000019.1:0-54341 GCF_052850415.1 Acinetobacter sp. 1207_04
CGAATGGTCAAGAAGTGACTGCAACGGCGAAAGACCCAGCAGGCAACGAAGGTACAGCGAAAGAACCAGTAGATGGTATTGCGCCGACAATCGACATCACCCCGATCAATCCAAAAGATCCGATCACGGGTGCAACTGAGCCAGGTGCAGACGTTACAGTTAAATTCCCAGATGGCACGACAGTAACCACTGTTGCAGACTCAAAAGGTGATTGGACCGTACCGAACCCAGGCAACTTAACGAATGGTCAAGAAGTGACTGCAACGGCGAAAGACCCAGCAGGCAACGAAGGTACAGCGAAAGAAGAAGTTGACGGTGTAAATACAGTGAATATCGATCCGATTACTCAGAAAGATATTGATGATCCAAAAGATCCGATTACTGGTACAGGCGAGGTAGATGCAACTGTTACTGTAACATTCTCAGGTGGCATGACAGCAACAGTAACAGTGGCTAAAGATGGCACTTGGACAGTACCGAACCCTGGCAATTTGAAGGATGGTGATGTGGTTACTGTGATATCTGTTGATAAAGCAGGAAACACAGCAAATGCGAATGAAAAAGTGGATGGTATTTCACTAATTGATATCGATCCGATTAATCTGAATATTCCAGGTCAAACAAATCCACCAATTACGGGTAAAGCTGAAGCAGACTCGAAAGTAACTGTAACGTTCCCTGATGGTACATCTGTGACAGTGACTGCTGGTAAAGATGGTAAATGGTCTGTGACGAACCCTGGTAATCTGAAAGATGGTGAGGTTGTTAAAGCCATCTCTGAAGATGTTGCTGGTAATCAGAATAGTACAACTGAAACTACAGATGGCCTTGGTCGACCAGCCATTACTCAAATCTTAGATAACGTTACTGGTGGTTTGGAAGGCAATATTCTGATTCCGCATAGTAATGATCCAAAGGATGAGTCAGAGGTTATACGTTGGGATCTTGGAAGTATCAATAAACCAATATATGCATCGAATGATTTAGCTCCAGTTTTTGTGGGTACTGGTGAACCTGGTGCAGTCCTAACGATCTTTAACTATTTGACTGGCTCAGCTATCGGTTCAACCGTTGTTGATGTGAATGGTAATTGGACATACTCGGATTATAAGGTTGTGATTGGGGGGGCTGATAAAGGTGCTTTAGACGCTTATTATGTTGAACAAACTGATAAGGTCGGGAATGTTCGAGCAAATACGGATGATCCTTCAAATCTTGAAGATCTTATTATTGTGAAATACGATAATAATATTATTGATGCAAGTACTTTCCGTGACTACAAAGCTGAATTTGAACAAAATTCGTTGCATTTCAACGTTGGTGAAGCTACAGGTGTGGATCTGCGTGTCAAACTCGATACGGTCCGTTTCTATGGTACAACATCTGGTGCGACGACGAATGACAGTATTTATATTGTGGACATCAATGGTAAGCCAATTGAGGATGTGAAATGGACGATGGATGGGAATAAAGTCTCAGCGGAGATTCCTGCTTCCTTTAAAGGTTCATATACCTTGAATATACCAGCGGGTAGTTACCAAGATTATGCGGGTAATGCGAATTTAGCTTATCATGTTGAAAACACATTGCCGATCTTGAACCAAGCTTTCGATTATGTGGATGCGAAGGGCACTAATAATAGCTATACCATAGTTGATAATGGTGGTATCAGTCAGACAAATGAGGTGATATTGCAACTTGAACCTAAAGCCGGTTCAAAGGCAACCTATTATCTGAGAGTTGATGGTGTTGATGATCCAAATCCAATCACAGTTATAGCGGGTGATAGTTCATATATTAAGCTAAACTTAGCAGATGGTGCACATACCATTAGTTATGCAGTAACGTATGAAGGTCCAGATAGAGTAGCGGTGACATCAGGTTATTCGAAAGACTTTAATATCACTGTTGTACCACCAGCAGCAAATGTAGATAGCACCTATACGAGCACAGAGTTTGATGATCATTTTGATACAACAAATGGTGGTCAAGATACAGTGATTTATAAAATTCTGTCTGGTAGTGTTCATGAGTCAGATCCTGCGAATATGAACAATGGTCATGATACTTGGGTTGGTTTTGGTGTTGATGATGCGACAGGTGGTAAAGACACCATTAATATCATGCAAATGCTGTCTGAAAACAAAGGTGTCACTAATGCGACTATTGGTAACTTTATTTCGGTTAAACAGGTTGATAATACGACAGGTGGTAAAGATACGGTATTGTCTGTCGATCGTGATGGGGCTGCGGGTACGAAGTATAATTCTACTGAGTTCTTAACATTAAAAGATGTTGATATCACACTAGATCAGTTGTTGAAAAACAATCAGCTTTTCTTTTAATCACTAAAAAAATATATAAAGGAAGAGGATCTTAGGATCCTCTTTTTTTCGTAAGCATTATATTTTTAAACTTGTAAAACAGAATAAAAAAATAAGATAGATTTAAACGATGGATGATAAATAAAAAATCGTTATTACTGTATTTTAAGTTGTTCTTAGGTCAATTAAATTTATGATAAAGATACCTTGTAGTGTACTTTTTTCTTAAATTAAGAAGGTTTGAAGGAAGCGAGTTGAGTCACTTTATTGGTGATATTTGAGTATTAGGTTGGATTGAAATATAAAGAGCCCAATATAAGCATTAGGCTCTCATTAAAAATATTTATACTCTAGTGAATATTAAATCGTAAAATAAAAAATGTTCATTAATATAATTATTTGATTTTTGCCTTGATAGATCAGGAGGGTGTTCTTTACTTTAGCTTTAAATGTAAAATTGGAAAGGGATTACCTTCAGCATCTAACTCGGAACGAGCAATTTGTTGGAAACATCGAGTTTGATAAAAAGCTAAAGCGCCATAATTTTGCTCATTTACATCAACTTCCGTCATACCAAGTGATAAAGCGTGGTCTAATAAGGTTGAACCAATACCTTGTTTGAAATATTTAGGTTCAACGAAAAGCATTTCAATTTTTTCATATGCTAGACCCATAAAACCAACGATTTTTCCATCGAATTCTATATGATAGAGTTGCACGTGATCAAAATAATGGTGCTGAATAATCAGATCACGGATTTGAAAAATATGCTGTTCACTTAGGAATTGATGTGTTGCTCTGACAGCGGATTCCCATATTTTTAATAATTTTGGATGATCATCAGAATTTGTACTGAGAATCTGTGTGAAATCCGGTTTCATAAATGGTTCACTCAATTGTGAAAATAAACAAAAAATAAATAAAAAGAATGCTCTATTTGGCTAATATGATAGGAAAGTAGGGGTGAAATCAATTTGAACGAATAACTTGCTAAGTCATTCGTTAAAAAATGTCATATTCTGACAAAAAAACTATATATCAGGCATTTTTTGTTAGTTTTACAATTGTTTGCGTGAATGATGCAAATTTGTATATACCGCAGGATAGGTGAAGCATTTATGTTAAAGGTCTGCTATGTTCTTGTTCTAAAAGTTAGTTGTAAAAATCTATTCGTACAGTATAAACAATAAATTATGTATGAATTGTTTGGTTGTATTTCAATCACTTAAATTTTGCTTCCGAATTGAAAATTGAAAGGATTGAATAAGTGTTAGAACAACGACAGTTGATGGTTAGATTATACGATGACATGTAATAAATGGTAATCTTTAAGATAATAGGCATTTGACAAAGAAAAATGAAAAGGCGTTTAAAGTAATCATGTCGAAAGATATTGAAGTGGAATCCATTGTGGAAAAGAGTGAAGTACAACAATCGCAAGAATTGGATGTGCATACAGGAAAATCTTTAACCTATATGTTGAAAACAGAAAACTGTTTGTCACATAGTTGGTATAGACCAAAATTTCAAGTACTCGCATCAAATCATCATAATGGTGAGCGTTTTTTAAATGAATTACGCCGCCCTGACGAGTTGAATCGTTGGAATTTATTGAAATGGCTTGGTACTCGAAAGTCTTCAACGTGGAATGTTAACTCTAAACAAGAAGCGACAGATTTCTATGCAACTAAACGGGCTTTGCCACAAAATCGCCCAAATGCTGAAGATCATGATTGGCAAATTTGGTTTGTTAGTCATGCCACGGTATTGTTGCAAATTGGTCGCTATAATTTTTTAACCGATCCTGTTTGGGCAGAATATGTGAGTCCCAAACAAGGGCGTGGTCCAAAACGTGTTATTCCTGCGGGAATCGCCTTAGAACAATTACCTGAAATTCATGCAGTTTTACTAAGTCATAACCATTATGACCATATGGATTTGGCTTCGCTTCGTTGGTTGAATAACAAGTTCTCTATGCCTATTTATACAGGTTTAGGTAACCGTAATTATTTGCCTGAAGAGTTTCATGTGATTGAAATGGATTGGTGGCAAACCGCATTATTTAAAAATCTTAAAATTGTGTATACACCTGCACAGCATGGTTCGGGACGCGGTTTACGTGATCAAAATATCGCACTTTGGGGTGGTTTTTCAGTGTTATCACCACATGGGCATTGTTTCTTCGCTGGTGATACAGGGTATTCGGCACATTTTAAAGAAATTCAAAAACGACTCGGTACACCTCGCATTGCATTATTACCCATTGGTGCGTATGAGCCTCGTGCTTTGATGAAATATATGCATATGAATCCTCAAGATGCATTTCAAGCACATTTAGATTTACAAGCCAAGCGATCATTGGCGATTCATTATCGGACTTTTCAGTTGACCGATGAAAGCAGAGAACAACCTGAACATGATTTACATCAAGCCATGACTCATTTTTCAAAAATGGCAAATCCATTTTATTGCCTAAGGGAAGGGCGAAAAATGGTAGTGTAGTTGGGATATTCAAAAGTCAAAAATGGGCGGCGAATGAAAATTTTATATCTTTAAAGTGATCGTAAATTCCTGTGCTTTAAAGATAATATTTAACCGTTATAAATTTAAGGGAAATATTTATTTTCGTACAAAATGAGAGCAAGTATGTGAATAGTTCTGTTTTTTAGAGTTTAGGGTTTTTTGCTTGAAGTAATTGGAATGCAATAATGGATAATGAAGCCATCGCCATATTCATTACAAAGGGGTTAAAAGCATTTTGAAAATAACGCATGTCAATGATTGCAATCAATAAGCTGAGTCCGAGCATCCTAAGTATATTCAAAAAATGCAGTATCTTACTTTGTTTAAAAACGAGAAAAAGCATTCCAAATATAATTTCGATATAGCCTGAAAATTGCATTAATATTAATGATATAAGCTCATCAAAGCCTTGTTGCTACCAAATGTATTGTTCATCTTGTGCTTTGTATAAAACTTTGGGAATCAATCCTTGATACACCCATAACACAGCCAAAGTAATGTGAATTGTCCATAAAATATTACGTAGTGATTTCTCCATTGATAAGCACCACCGACTCTAAAAAGTGTTGTTTATTTTCAGCAGAAGGCAATAAGCATTGATCGGTTGTACCAAATAATTGATAACGATTGAGAGTAATACGTAGATATAGAAAATCTCGTAATGGACGAGGCATCAAATATCCATCATGGTTGAGTAATGTTCAGTTGACATACCGTAGTGTTTTAAAATGGCTTCACCAAGTGGCGATTGTACAGATGCCAATTTGAATTTTTTATGCTGATCATGCTGAATGAGGAACTTCACCCAACCATTACAAATCACACAAATAGCATCAAATAAAATAATATCGTGTTGTTGTGTGATGCTATCAATATTATATCGCATGCTTTCTCTCTACGACAAAAACTTAATTTAGATTTGAGCATACGGAAATATTGATTATTAAAAGTACATATTTTCTCATTTTTATACTTCAAGATGAGTATCGGTTTTTCCGTAAAAGTAGATCACTATAAGCAATAAATTAAAATAAAGTGCCGGATTAAATATATTGATATACAGGTGTGACTTAACTTTATGAAAAATAAAAAGTCATTTATTTTTAATATTTTAAATTGAATAATCCGATTGTTTTTATTCGTTAATTTTGCTGTAGCTTTGTAGAGAAAGAGGGTATGTTAATAAAAGTAAAGCAGTAATCCTACACATTTTTTTGATCTTTTTTGACTTGTATATGGAGAATAAATATGGATAAGAATACGCCAGCTTCGGGTTGCCCATTTCATCAACAAGGTGGACAAACTAACGTAGCCAGCACCAACAATACAGATTGGTGGCCCAACGCCCTTAATCTCGATATCCTCTCTCAACACGATACAAAAACGAATCCACTTGATCCAAATTTCAATTATGCAGAAGCCTTTAATTCACTCGATTTAGAAGCAATTAAACAAGACCTTCGTGAACTTATTAACAGCAGTCAAGATTGGTGGCCATCCGATTATGGTAGCTATATTGGTATGTTTGTACGTACTGCTTGGCATTTGGCCGGCTCTTATCGAAAGCAAGATGGTCGTGGTGGTGCAAATACAGGTAATCAACGCTTCGCTCCACTAAACAGTTGGCCTGATAATGTTAATACCGATAAAGGTCGTCGACTACTTTGGCCAATCAAACGTAAGTATGGTAATAAAATTTCTTGGGGGGATTTAGTTGTTTTGGCTGGAACGGTTGCGTATGAAGACGCAGGTTTAAAAACGTTTGGTTTCGGCGGTGGTCGTTTAGATATTTGGCATCCTGAAAAAGATATTTATTGGGGGGAAGAACGACAATGGCTTGCTCCTACAGAAAATCGTTATAAAGATGATAAAGATCGTTCCTCATTAGAAAATCCGCTTGCTGCAGTGCAAATGGGTTTAATTTATGTCAATCCTGAAGGTGTGGATGGTGTACAAGATCCACTACGTACCGCACAAGATATGCGTGTAACATTCGACCGTATGGGAATGGATGACGAAGAAACTGTAGCTTTGACCATTGGTGGTCATACGGTAGGTAAAGCGCACGGTAATGGTAAAGCAGAAAACTTAGGTGCAGATGTTGAAAGTGCAGATGTAGAGTTCCAAGGTTTAGGTTGGCATAACTCTGAAGGTACAGGCAATGCAGGCAATACCATGGTGAGTGGTTTAGAAGGCGCTTGGACAACGCATCCGACTAAATGGGACAATGAATTTTTATACCTACTATTTACGTATGAATGGGAAAAAACATTGAGTCCTGCGGGTGCAAAACAATGGGAACCGATCAACATTAAGGAAGAAGATAAACCTGTTGATGCACATAACCCCAATGTACGTCGTAATCCAATGATGACAGATGCCGATATGGCACTGAAAGTTGATCCTGAATACCGTAAAATTGCTGAAGATTTCTACAATAATCCTGATAAATTGGCTGATGTTTTTGCACGTGCATGGTTTAAATTGACGCACCGTGACATGGGGCCAAAATCACGTTATTTGGGTGCAGATGTACCGAGTGAAGATTTGATCTGGCAAGACCCAATTCCAACAGTAGACTACACGTTGTCTGATGCTGAAGTGGCTGAATTAAAGGCTAAACTATTAAATAGCGGTTTAACTTCGGCTGAATTGATTGCAACAGCATGGGACAGCGCACGGACTTTCCGTGGTTCGGACTACCGTGGTGGTGCAAATGGTGCACGTATTCGCCTTGCACCACAAAAAGATTGGGAAGGTAACGAACCTGTTCGTTTAGCCAAAGTGATTACGAAACTTGAAGAAATTCAAATAGGTCTTGCGAAAAAAGTCAGCATTGCAGATTTGATTGTTTTAGGTGGTTCAGCGGCAGTTGAGCAAGCAGCGAAAGCGGTAGGTGTAAATGCCAATGTCACGTTTATTGCGGGTCGTGGCGATGCAACTCAAGAACAAACCGATGTCTACTCATTTGAAGATTTCGAACCGAAAGCAGATGGTTTCCGTAACTTTGTTAAAGCAGACTATGTGGTTCAACCTGAGGAATTATTGTTAGACCGTGCGCAACTACTCGGTTTAACAGCACCTGAAATGACGGTTCTAATTGGCGGTTTACGCGTTCTAGGCGCAAATTATGGTGACTCGAAACATGGTGTATTGACTGACAATGTTGGCGTACTCAGCAATGATTTCTTCGTGAACTTAACAGACATGAAGTTTAATTGGAAACCAACAGGTAAGAACTCATACAACATTGTTGACCGTGCTTCAGGTGAAACTAAATTTACAGCTACACGTGTGGATTTAGTATTTGGTTCTAACTCAATTCTTCGCTCATATGCAGAAGTGTATGCACAAGATGACAATAAAGAAAAGTTTGTAAAAGACTTTATTGCTGCTTGGACAAAAGTGATGAACGCAGACCGCTTTGATGTGAAGTAATTGATTTAAATCTTAAAAAAACCGCCCTCGGGCGGTTTTTTGTTTTTTTAAATGTAAATTTTGCTTTGAAATTATTGATATTTTTATATATGTGAAATGTGGTAAATTTTTGGTGAGATACATAATTTAATCTAGACAAAAGTGTATAGGAAATACAAAAAATGAATGCATGGATGACCCATCAAATCAGCAACCAATTTGATGAACTGCAAAACTACAATTTGTTTACTACAGATCAGGTGCTACAAGAAATATTACAACGCTACGGTAGTCAAGATCAGAAAAAACTGACTGAGTTTGCACAGATTGTCGGTTCAACAGAATATTACCAATATGCAGATTTAGCCAATAAACACACACCAATTTTACATAATTTCGATGCACGAGGACGTCGTATAGATTTTCTAGAATTTCATCCTGCATGGCATAAATGGATGGGATTAAATCGACAATTTGACACCCATGCTTATCCATTTAAGCATTCACAATCCACCTCAAAATGGGTCGATTGGGCAGCACGATTTTTTCTCAGTGGACAAGTTGAATGTGGCAATTTATGCCCAAATTCTATGACTTTAGGTAGTATTCCACTGATTCAAAATGAGCCTGAGTTGTGGGCAAAAATAGGCAAAAAGCTATTATCGACTGAATATGATGAACGTGACATTCCTATTGCTGAAAAGAAATCGATTTGGATGGGCATGGGGATGACTGAAAAGCAGGGCGGTTCAGATGTTCGTGCCAATGAAACGATGGCGATTCCTGTCGCTGAGTCAGGTCGGGGCAAAGCCTACTTACTCACAGGACATAAATGGTTTTTCTCTGCACCGATGTGTGATGCACATTTGGTGGTGGCGAAAACTGAACAAGATGGTTTGGCGTGTTTCTTTGTACCTCGTTGGTTGGAAGATGGCACCAAGAACAATATTCACATTCAACGCTTAAAAGAAAAAGTTGGAAATCGTAGTAACTCAAGCTCGGAAGTTGAATTTAAAGAGGCGTGGGGCATCATGATTGGTGAGGCAGGGCGTGGCATTCCGACCATTATTGAAATGGCGAATTATACTCGGCTCACTTGTTCAGTCGGTTCAAGTGCCATACTGCGTCAAGCATTGGTGCAATGTCTTGCTTATACTCGTCAGCGTAAAGCCTTTGGTAAACATTTGGCAGAACAGCCTTTGATGCAAGCAGTTTTGACCGATTTGGCTTTAGAAACAGAAGCTGCCATGCAACTCAGTTTCCACCTAGCACATTGCTATGAAAGTGATGATGCTTTGTCGCTTGCATGGAAGCGCATCATGACGCCTGCATCTAAGTTTTGGATTTGCAAACGTGCTGTTGAATTGACAGGGGAAATGATGGAAGTCTTTGGTGGCAATGGTTATGTCGATAATGGCATCATGGCTCGGATTTTTAAAGAAGCACCAGTCAATACCATTTGGGAAGGTTCGGGTAATGTGATGTGTCTTGATGTACTTCGGGCAATTGCACGAGATCGTGAGTCGATTGAAGTTCTATTTCAAGACTTGGCTCAAACGGCAAGTACAGATCAAACTTTGCAAAATGAACTACAAAATTTATTCAGGCTCTTCCAACAATCTCCCGATGATTTACAGTTTATGGGACGGAGTTTAGTCAGTCGTTTAACTATTCTTGCGCAATCAGTTTTGCTGAAACGTTATGCCCCAGATTTTGTTGCCAATGCCTTTATTGCCACGCGTTATAGCGAATTTCATGGGCAAGTGGTGGGTATGATTGATGCCAAAGTCATTGATATTGAAAGTATTTTATATCGGGCGTTGGCTGTTTAAAAGATTAATGAAGCTCAAATTTTGGTTTGAGCTTTTTTTATTGCTCATTTGTATGAGTTAAGGATTGATCGGATAACCTAAAAAGGGCTTTAATTCTTTTAAGACAAACATACTTTGCATTTCTTTAATCCCCGGTAGACGACGAATAATAGACATAGAAAACTCTGCATAGGTATCTAAATCAGGCGATACGACTTGAAGTAAAAAATCGGCATCTCCACCAATACTATAACAAGCGACAACATGCTCTAAGGCGCTCACTTCCTCTTCAAATTTTTTAGCTTCTTTTTCACTATGGCTATCAATTGAAACACGAATAAAAACCATCACCCCCAAGCCAATTTTTTTCCGATCGAGTAATACACCATAACCTTTAATCACTTGAGTATTTTCGAGTTGTTTTACTCGACGCCAACAAGGTGATGCTGACATGCCAATTTTTTCAGAAAGTTCTGAATTGCTCATACGAGAATCATATTGTAGTAGCTTTAATATTTTTGCATCAGTCTTATCAATTTTTGAAAAAGTCATAAACTTTCCGATTTTCTGAAATTTATAGGTTATTTATACCCTTCTTTGAATAAAATTTGGAATAAATAGATCGGTTTTACCTGCTCATTTATCTAAAAATAGTCTTATTATTTTTAGATAGATCGTAACAAATGGAACATATTCATCAATTTCTAATTTACTTCATGACCTTATTCTTAGCTGCAATTCTTCCAGGTCCTGGTATGACAGGCTTAATGTTTAAGACACTGTCGCAAGGATATCGAGCAGGTGTGGTTATGCTTTCGGGGCTGATCACAGGCGATATTCTGTATTTAACTGTTTCTATTTTTTTATTGGGTTATTTAAATCAATTGAGTCCAAGTTTTGCTTTTTATTTGGTGATATTCTCTAGTCTTTATTTATTATATTTATCTTCTCAATTTTGGCGCTTTAAAGGGGATTTACTAGAAGTTTCCTTGGCATTCAATACAGACCAAGCAATCACAGCTTATAGAGATGGATTGTTGATTACATTGAGTAATCCAAAAACAATTTCATTCTATTTAGCATTAGTCCCTGCTATTTTTAGCTCAGTTTCAATTAAGGATAAAAGTATATTATTGACGATTGTAACGATACTGACTTTAATATTAGTCGGTGGACTTTATATTTTCTGTTCATTTCGTCTGAAACAAGTACTCAAAAATATAAAAGTGCAAAAAATTTTATTGAAAAGTCTTGCATTGATGATGAGCTTTTTAGCATTGAGTTTATTGTATAAAGAATTATTGATTTAGCTGTCTGATAGATGACATTTTACATTTGAAATTAACTTGTATTTTCTACAAAAAAGCCCATTATATGTTCAACGTCTTGATGATGTTTGAACTGAAAAATGGTGAGTAAAATGGCAAAGAAAAAAGCTATGCCCGAAGTTGTAATTCATAACTTTGTGGCAAAACATATGTTTGATGTAAATAAAAGCCAAGTGTTTGTAGATCGAAAGAAAAATACAAAACGAGGTTATACAAAACATAAAAAAGGGAGATATTCGCAAGATTATCTCCCTTTTTTATACACGCTATTTTCTAATCATCGTTTGGCTTAAATTATATTTTCCATATAAAAATTAAATATTTATCATTCGATTTGATTTTACCATATCTGCAAGACCGTGATGACGGAAGTAATATTCCATCCAACTTTTCACCATCAGTGGATTATTCATTTTGACCACTTCTTCAAGTAGTTTTTGGGCATCGGTCATCGGTACATGACAAATCGCTTTACGTACTCGTAGAATATTACTCGAACTCATTGATAGGGTATTGAAGCCCATCGCCATCAGTAAAATCGCAGACAGGGGATCACCCGCCATCTCGCCACAGATACTAATTGGTTTATCATATTTATGACACTCTTCGACTAAGCGAGTTAAAGCCCGTAATACCGAAGGATGGAAGTGCGAGTAAACACTCGAAACACGAGAGTTGTTACGGTCAACTGCCAACAAATATTGAATTAAATCGTTTGAACCGACAGAGAAAAAATCAACCAATTCGGCAAATTCACCAATTTGTAAAAGTACACTTGGTACTTCAACCATAATGCCAATTTTAGGCTTATTAATTTTGACCTGTTCTTCTTCTTGAACTGCCATCCAATCACGTTCAAGTAAGTAAAGTGCTTCTTCAACTTCACTGACGCTCGTGACCATTGGCAGTAAAATATGTAAATTATTCAGACCAATACTGGCTTTGAGCATGGCACGAATTTGTGAAGAAAAAATCTCAGGATGATCAAGTGTAAAGCGAATACCACGCCATCCAAGTGCTGAGTTTTCTTCTTCAATTTCAAAATAAGGTAAGTCTTTATCCGCACCAATATCGAGGGTGCGCATAATCACAGGTTTGTTGGCAAAGTGGCTTAGCTGTTGACGGTAAATTGCTCGTTGTTCTTCTTCACCCGGAAAGCGATCACGAAGCATAAATGGAATTTCAGAACGATATAGCCCAACGCCTTTTGCACCACGTTGTACACCACGTACCACATCAATCATCAAGCCTGTGTTGACATAAAGTTTGACCTCAACGCCATCAGGGGTGATTGAATCTTTAGTTTCGTACTGCTTTAAATCTTTGGCAATTTGTTCTTCTTCTTTTTGAATTTCTTTGTAGCGTGTGCGCAAACGACGAGGTGGATTAATGAATACTCGCCCTTGATAGGCATCGACAATCATTTCAACATCGTCAAGCGTATTGATCGGAAGTTCAGTTACACCAACAACGGTTGGAATACCAAGCGCACGTGCCACAATCACCATATGTGAGTTGGCGGCACCTTCAGAAGTAACAATTGCTGCTATTTTATCGACTGGAAGTTCAACCAATGCAGCAGTACTAATTTCTTCACCAATGAGAATACTTTCAGAGGTGATTTCTTTGTGGCTGGTATCACCTTCTTGTAATGCAGCAAGGATACGACGTCCCAGATCTTTTAAGTCAGAAACTCGTTCACGTAAATAGTCATCTTCCATTTGAGCAAAGAGGGCAACATGACGTTCAATTACATCTTTGACTGCACCTTGAGCCCAACTCCCATCACGGACGAGTTCTTTGATTTCCGCAGGTAAGCTATTTTCATCGAGCATACGCAAGAATACGCTAAAAAGCGCACGCTCTTCTGCCATGAGAGAGTCTTGCATTTTGTCATCGAGCGAACGAATTTCGACACGAACAGATTCAATCGCCTGATCGAGCAGAGCAAGTTCTTCGCTGATGTCATCGGCATCACGATCAGGTACTGCTGACAAATCTGCTTGTGGATAGAGAATGATGGCACGACCAAGTGCAATACCACCCGCACCCGATGACCCCTGAAAGGTTTTATAGTTAGATGAATTGCTTGGCTTACGGAAAACATCAATATTACCCACAGCATGTGCATGTGCAATAACGCCTGAAAGCTGTGCGCATAAGGTGACAAGGAATGATTCAGCAGCTTCGCTAAAGTCTTGAGGCTCAGTGTTTTGGACGACGAGTACACCCATCACTTTGCGACGGTACATAACAGGTACGCCAAGGAATGAGTTATAGACCTCTTCGCCCGTTTCAGGAAAATAAGCAAAGCGTTCATGTTTGAATGCATTGTCTAAGTTGACAATTTCTTCACGTTGACCGACTAAGCCGACAAGCCCTTCACCAAGTTGAAGAGAAACATTACCAACCGATTCTGGATTTAAACCTTTGGTTGCCATAAGTACATAGCGTTGATTGCGTTCATCGAGTAAATAGATTGAACATACATCGACATGCATGGCTTGAGATACTTGATTGACCATAATTTCAAGGGATTCATGCAAACTGACAGACGAATTGATCTCTTGGACAATACGCCTTAACGTGTCAAGTTGCATGTTAGACATGAATGTATACTCCCTTAATAATAGTCAATTATTTTATAAAAATATTATCGTGCTGTAGTTATAACAGCACTTTTTTGAAAAATCATTCACATTTTGGATGAGTTTTCGTACTCAGGCTTTGGGAGATGCATACACAGCTCCATCATGGCTTTACGATAAACATCTCGTTTAAAATTCACCACCTGACCCAATGGATACCAATAACTTACCCATTGCCATTGATCAAACTCTGGCGGATCAGACAAATTCAACTGAATATTTTTCGTTGAAGCTGTGAGTTTTAATAAAAACCATTTTTGCTTTTGTCCAATACAAATCGGATCTGAATCAGACCGAATGTATCGAAGGGGCAAACGATAGTGTAACCAATCATCTGTCTGGGCTATGATTTGGACCTGCTCAGGTAAGAGACCAATCTCTTCCCGCAGTTCTCTATACAGCGCTTGCTCAGGTGTTTCTCCAAATTGGATTCCACCTTGAGGAAATTGCCATGCATTGTGACCAATGCGTTTTGCCCATAAAACTTGTCCACTATCGTTTGCCAAAATGATCCCGACATTCGGTCGGAAACCTTCTGAATCGATCATTTGGCACCTAAAAATTAATAATATTTCTGACTTTGTATATGGGGACACTCACATTTTTATCCAACGCGACAAAGCCAAAGTAATAATGTTGTAAAATTGCTATGATCTTAACGAATTTCTTGCGTCATGCGGAAATAGATTTACAAAATTTTTCTTTATTTTCAGATTAAACAGGTATTTTCATGAAACTGGCGTTATTTGATCTAGACCACACCTTACTTAATACCGACTCTGACCATTCTTGGGGAGAGTTCTTGGTCAATGAAGGCTTGGTGGATGCGGTTCGACATCGTGCCATGAATGACAAGTTTTATGAGGATTACAAAGCAGGTCAACTGGATCCAATTGCTTATAATGAATTTGTTTTTGAGTTTTTGACTCAACATGACAATGAATATTTAACAGAATTACATCAATTGTTTATGAAAAAAGTCATTCGTGCACAAATGCGTCCAGAAGGTTTTAAAGCCATTCAAGCGCATAAAGATACAGGGCATCAGTTGGTGGGAATTACTGCAACTTCAGATTTTATTACTGCACCAATTTTCCGTGAATTTGGGATCACTGAGATTATTGCCACGAATGCTGAAATAAAAGATGGCAAGTACACTGGGAAAGTGATTAATGTGCCGTGTTATCAAAAAGGAAAATTGACGCGTTTAGATCAATGGCTTGAAGCTCGTGATGTAACAGAATCATGGGCATATTCAGATTCAATCAATGACCGTTTTCTATTGGAATATGCAGATCATGCCATTGCGGTTAATCCTGATGATCGTCTTGAAATACTTGCAAAAGAGCAAGGTTGGGATATTCAAGATTGGTCTATTTAATCAGGTTGCAATGAAATATTATTCAAATCATTATTAAAAGAAGTGAAAAACAGAACATTCGTTCTGTTTTTTTATTTGAAAACAAGAATAAAATTTCGAGTACTTTTGTAAAATTTTATAAAAATTAATATTTTGTACTTCACATTAGGTTTAAAAATGATATGTTGAATAAATAAATTTATAAACAGATGAGAGCAATAACAATGAGCCAAGTACGTCCACGTATGACTAATTTATTTGAACAATTGGGTTTAGATTCAAGCGAACAAGCCATTCAAAATTTTATTGAAAGTCATCAGTTAGATGCGCATACTTTAATTATTGATGCAGAATTTTGGACGGATGGACAACGTCAATTTATAGCAGAAAAAATTAAATCTGATGGTGCTTGGGCAATTGTAGTTGACCAATTGAATGAAGCATTGCATGAAGATTCAGTGAAATAAAAATTAAATTTTAAATTAGCAGAACAACATTAAATGTTGTTCTGCTTTTATTTAATGACAATAAATAACAAGAGGAATAATGAATGGATTTAGAAAAGCCTGTTATCCCGCCACCATTTTCAGAATCTGAGTCCGTAACGCATCAGTCAAAAAAAGATGAATTATATGCTGCTTTTATCGGTAAGAAATATCAAAGTTATTACCAAGAAAAATTCCAAAATTTAGAAGCATTAAAACCCAAAGGTGGCTTCAATATCGCTGCCTTTTTGATTGGCCCAATCTGGTTATTCTATCGAAAAATGTATGCGTATGGCTTTATCTATATTGCGTTCATGATTATTTACGGCATTTTTGCCGATTTTGTAGAAATATCTGACTCTACTGATCGTGCAATTTCAATTGCTGTAGCTGTGACGTTGGGATTGAGTGGGAATGGATTATATAAAAATTTTGTAGATAAAAAATTAACAACATCCGTGAGGGGGATTGAAGAAGCTCAGGAACAAGGTGGTACAAATCCTGTACTTGCTTGGTCGCTATTTGTTCTGATTATTCTATTGATTGGAGTTGGAATATTTTATGGTGGCTAAAAAATGATTCGAGCAATTCAATAGAACTGCTCGAGGTCACAGATTATTTCATCATTTCAATGAGCTCTTGAACGGCACGTGATTGAGTTCTTGAAGGATGCCATACCATGCCCAATTGACGGTTCATTTCTAGCGGAATATCGAGTTGTTTTAAATCTTGATTCAATAATGTTTTCGGAAGTACAGACCATCCTAAACCAATCGAAACCAGCATTCTGATCGACTCTAATGGATTGTTGCTCATCGTGATTTTTGGTTTTAAGCCTTGGCGTTCAAACTCAGTCAAGGTGATTTGTGTCGTATATGTTTGTGCTGCAGGCAATAAACTTGGATATTCAATTAAATCTTCAAGTTTTAAATTATTTTTTTGTGCTAAGGGATGAAACGGAGCAACTACAAAGATCAGTGGATCTTCCCAAATAGTAATATATTTTAAACGCTCGTCACCTTGAGGCGGTAAAGTTAAAAATGCCAACTCCAAATCACCAGCAAGGACTTGTTCATGTGCCTGTTCTGAATCGACAAAATGAACATCAAGTTTAACTTCAGGAAATTTTTGTACATATTTTTTCAAATGTGCAGGCAAATGATGTAGACCAATATGATGACTCGTTCCAATTTTTAATTTGCCTCGAACTTCGCCTTGTTCATGGCTTAGGGTATGGTGAATATCACCGAGCTCATTGAGCCAATTTTTGACTTTAGGCAAAAGTGAGTGTGCTGCATGGGTCGCTTGTACGCCACGACCTGCCGATTCAAAAAGCTTTACTCCGAAATAATCTTCAAGGCTATGAATGCGTTTTGTCACTGCGGGTTGAGTAATAAATAGAAGATCTGCTGCCATCGAAATGGAGCCAGTTTCCATTACTCTTACAAATGCTTCGAAAGCTGCTAAGTTCATTGCTACCATCCATAAATATTTTTTATGCTAATTTTATTATTTAGAATTTTTAAGAATAAATCAAAGTAAAAATTTAAAAAACATACATTTTGTGAGTAAAAATTCAGGTTTATTGACTGTACAGAAGATATTTACAATTTTTTTAACTGTCATTTTGAGATTTAGGCTAACTTAATAAAACACTAAAAATAAAAAATGAGTTCACCTTTGCAAAGACAAAAAGCCTCATATCAGTTCAACTCGAATGCTCAATTTTTTCGTTATGGCTATCAAACAAATTGGCAAAATTTTGTAAAAATCGCGATGATGAGTGCAATTCCTATCCTCCTGCTCAGTTATTTATTCCCGTATTTGAGCTTCATTTTGGTGTATTGGTTTATTGCATTTTTAATTTGGGGAATATGGCGATTTAAGCGGATGAAAAAAATACAAAAGTTAGATCAATTTAACTTGCCAGATAATATTTGGATTGCATTTCGTCAAAAATATCCCCAGTTCCATGTGATCAATCAGCCTTATGTGGAAGAATCATTTAAAGACTATTTGGCATTACATATTATTAAAAATCAGTCTTATGCAATGCCTTCACATGCAGTTGATGCATTGTGGCATTTACTTTTAGAACAGTTTCCTGAATTTTATATGCAAATGTGTCAGAACATACTTGGTTTTGAGTTGTTACATAAGCCACATCAAACAGCACCCAATCGAATGCAGAAAAACATCCAAAATCAACAACTTTTAAATACGTGGGTGGTGAGCTGTTCATTGTTTCGACTCGATCAGCAGCAACCAAAAGATATACCACGTTTATTTTTAGCGGATCAAGTTTCTGCTTGGGAGAGAGATATCACATTTAATATGGTAGTTATTACGACACTGTTTCAACACATTCATTCACAAGGACGTAGTACGATTTCATCTTGCTCATCGGCGACTTCATCATTTTCAGATATTTCAAATACAGCGTCATCCTCAACAACAGACTCTGATCAATCTCATCAAATTGATTCAGATTCATCTTCACCGTGTAGCAGTTGCAGTAGTTGTGGAAGTAGTGATTAAAAATAATTTTTATTTATGAAGGCATTGGACTTTAAAGTATATTCTTGAAAAGTTTTTTTATTGAAGATTATTTAGTCAATATTGAAAAGCCATCCCTAATGGTAGGTGATGACGATTTTTATTTATGTGATTTCCATTTGATAATCCATAAAAATTAATGATTGATGGCATTTTTACGATCTTTGGCAATCCATACTTTTTCGTGAAAGAAAAATGCAACGGCTTGAACTGTGGGTTCAACTAGGCTTAAAGTCAGTGCCATCCAAAAATTACCTGTAATGATATATGCCACGAGCATTGCTACCGTGATGTGCATAATGTAATAGCTTAATGTTTTTTTGAAAATACGTTGATTGTTTTGAACAAAGTTTTGAATACGAGCCATAAGGATTATCATCTAATTTGGATTTAATTAAATAATAATCATTATCATCTATAAAGTAAAAAAGAATTTTTGATTGATAGTGATTGGTTTTGTAAATGCATTTTTTTAACTCTTCATTTATGATACTTAATAATTCCAAAAAGTTTTTAAATTAATAAAAATGATAAATTAGATTTATGTAAAAACGAGGCTATAATCAGTTTAATGAAAGAATTTACCCAGTCCAGTGGAGCATTTCGACATGGCAGGCGAAAACCAACAAGCAAAAAATCAAATACCAAAAACGCAAGTTCCAAAGACGTTGTATGACAAATTATGGGATGACCATCTAGTAAAACAACGAGATGATGGCTCTGCATTACTTTATATCGATCGTCATTTATTGCATGAAGTGACTTCTCCACAAGCTTTTGAAGGTTTACAACTTGCCAATCGTCAACCGTGGCGTTTAAGTGCAAATGTAGCAACACCAGACCACAACGTTCCAACCTCCAAAAAAGAGCGTGAACAAGGTATTGCGGGTATTGAAGATGATACTTCACGTATCCAAGTACAAACTTTGGATGACAACTGTGAAACCTTTAATATTGTTGAATTTAAAATTAATGATATTCGTCAGGGTATTGCACACGTTGTTGGCCCTGAACAAGGTTTAACTTTACCAGGTATGACGGTTGTATGTGGCGATTCACATACTGCGACACATGGTGCATTTGGTTGTTTGGCACACGGTATTGGCACATCAGAAGTTGAACATGTATTGGCAACTCAATGCTTAGTTCAAAAGAAAATGAAGAATATGTTGGTTCGTGTTGACGGTAAGTTAGGTCAAGGCGTGACATCGAAAGACGTTGTATTGGCAATTATCGGAAAAATTGGCACGGCAGGCGGTACAGGCCATGCGATTGAATTTGGTGGTCAAGTATTCCGTGATATGTCAATTGAAGGTCGTATGACCGTATGTAATATGGCAATTGAAGGTGGTGCACGAGTTGGTATGGTCGCTGTCGATGACAAAACCATTGCCTATGTGAAAGATCGTCCTTATGCGCCAACAGGTACAGAGTGGGATGCCGCAGTTGGATATTGGAATACTTTGGTTTCTGATGAAGGCGCACATTTCGATACCGTTGTAGTATTACAAGGTGAAGAGATTGAACCCCAAGTATCTTGGGGAACTTCGCCTGAGATGGTGATTCCTGTAACTCAAGCGGTTCCGACTTTGGAACAAGCCAAAGATGACGTACAGCGCAATGATTGGACGCGTGCTTATAGCTATATGGGCTTAGAAGCAGGTCAAGCATTGGCAGATATTCAATTAGACCGTGTGTTTATTGGTTCTTGTACGAACTCACGTATTGAAGATATCCGTGCTGCTGCGGAAGTTGCTCAAGGCAAAAAAGTGGCATCTACCATTAAACAAGCGATGGTGGTTCCGGGTTCTGGTTTAGTGAAAGCGCAAGCGGAAGCGGAAGGTTTAGACAAAATCTTAATCGAAGCAGGTTTTGAATGGCGTGAGCCAGGTTGTTCAATGTGTTTGGCAATGAACGCTGACAAATTACAACCGGGTGAGCATTGTGCATCGACATCAAACCGTAACTTTGAGGGCCGTCAGGGGAATGGTGGTCGTACGCATTTGGTGAGTCCTGCAATGGCGGCTGCGGCAGCAATCTCAGGTCACTTTGTTGATGTGAGAACCTTTTGAATAGACTACTCAATATGAAAATAGGATTTTTATGTATCGCTTTATTGAGTTGTTCTACATGGGTAAATGCGAGTACATATTGTAATCCACGTTTTCAGTTTTGTGTTGATTACCCATCATCATTGAAAACTCAATATCCAGAATCTATTAATGGCGATGGACGAATTTTCAAATTGGTAGGTAGTAAAGCAGATATTCGGGCGTATGGAACACATGCGCCAGGCGTATTCTATGACTCAGATCAGCAATATTTAGCATCTTTAAAATCAGAGTATTCTAAAGAGAATTCCATTACTTATCAAAGAAAGAAGCAGAACAGTTATACCATCAGTGGATATACTTCTTCGGGTAACATTTTTTATGATCATATTGTCGTAAAAAATAGAGAGGCTATAGTCGTCCACTTTGATTATCCTGTATCAGAGAAAGATAAAATGAATGAGATGATTAAACAAATGTCATCTTCTCTGAGATTTAAATAACGAGATTGACCATGAAAAAATATACCGTTGAACAAGGTATCGTTGCACCATTAGACCGTGCCAATGTCGATACAGACTTGATCATTCCAAAACAGTTTTTGAAATCAATCAAACGTACAGGTTTTGGAGAAAATTTATTTGATGAATTACGTTATTTAGATGAAGGCTTTTTAGGGCAAGACAACTCAAAACGTCCTAAAAACCCAGATTTCGTATTGAATCAACCGCGTTATCAAGGTGCGTCTATCCTTGTTACACGTGCAAACTTCGGTTGTGGTTCAAGCCGTGAGCATGCGCCGTGGGCATTGGAAGAATATGGGTTTCGTACTGTAATCGCGCCAAGTTATGCAGACATTTTCTTCAATAACAGCTTTAAAAATGGCATGTTGCCTGTAATTTTGTCTGAAGAAATTGTCGATCAGTTAATTAAAGAATGTAATGCCAATGAAGGTTATCAGTTAACAATTGATCTTGAAGCGCAAGAAGTCCGTACTACAAATGGCGAAAGCTTCAAATTTGAAGTCGATCCATTTCGTAAGCATTGTTTGTTAAATGGTTTTGATGACATTGGTTTAACTTTACAAGTGTCAGATGACATTAAAGCCTATGAGGCGAAAACCAAGCAATCACGTCCTTGGGTCTTTACTGAAATCAAAGGTTAATTTTACATGGCTTGAATGCCGAACTCTTGCTAACATGACGTGCATAAGAAATCAATGTATGCACTCATTGAGTGAGGTTGGGCAGAAACAATGACCAAAAATTTAGCTTATAGTCTTTTGATGGTATTTGGTAGTAGTGTGCTAGGTGCGTGTCAAATGTTTGACGCTGTTAAAGGACACCCTGACAGTAAAAGTGATGTAAATCAAAATACTGTGCAGATTTACTGTAGTGGTGCTGAAAGCTGTCAGTTTGGTCGTTTGGATGATTTGATTGTTGTGAATGAAAAAACACAACGGATTAATTCAGATGCTGTAAAACGTGGCTGGGTGAAATATACGGAAAGTACAGAGTTAAAGAAGCAACTTTATTTGTACGTTCCAGCGAAGCAACATGAGTTAGTCATTCGCTTTTACCCAATATCACAGCAACATGCTGAAGTATTCCATGTGATCCATCGGTTTAAAGCCAATCAAAAATATACATTCAAAATGTACCGTGACCGTAAACAAAATAGCGGTAGTTTATTGAATGTATCTGCGCCACCACCATTGTGCGTAGATTTGTTGCAAAACACTCGGGTTATTCGCCGTTTCTGTCGTCCTTATAATGTGGTGACGGGAGTGAGTGAATACATTGAACAAAAAATTTAAACTTCTTCAGTAAATTTGATACTGAAACCTCAAATGGAAACACTCATGTCAAAACAAATTTTAATTTTAGCGGGCGATGGAATTGGCCCTGAAATTGTTAAAGCAGCAGAACAAGTTTTAACGACTGTAAATGATAAATTCAACCTTGGATTGACATGGGAACAAGGTTTACTTGGTGGTGCGGCAATTGATGCACATGGCGAACCGTATCCTGCAGTAACTGCAGAACAGGCGAAAAAAGCCGATGCAATTTTATTGGGTGCAGTGGGTGGTCCAAAGTGGGATGCTATTGAACGTTCAATTCGTCCTGAACGTGGTTTATTGAAAATTCGTAGTGAATTGAATTTATTTGCAAACTTACGTCCTGCGATTCTGTATCCACAACTTGCCGATGCATCAAGCTTAAAACCTGAAATTGTTGCAGGTTTAGATATTCTGATTGTTCGTGAATTGACAGGTGGAATCTATTTTGGTCAACCTCGTGGTATCCGTGAATTAGAAAACGGTGAAAAACAGGGCTTTAACACTGACGTTTATTCAGAATCTGAAATCAAACGTATTGCAAAAGTTGCCTTTGATATGGCGAACTTACGTGGTGGTAAAGTGTGTTCAGTCGACAAAGCCAATGTCCTTGAAGTGACTGAGCTTTGGAAACAAACTGTGACGGCAATGAAAGAAGCAGAATATCCTGAAATCAATCTTTCACACATGTATGTTGATAATGCTGCAATGCAATTGGTGCGTGCGCCTAAACAGTTTGATGTGATCGTTACAGGTAACTTGTTCGGTGATATTTTGTCTGATGAGGCAGCAATGTTAACGGGTTCAATTGGTATGTTGCCATCTGCATCTTTAGATGAAAATGGTAAAGGGATGTATGAGCCATGTCATGGTTCAGCACCAGACATCGCAGGTCAAAACATTGCCAATCCATTAGCAACGATTCTTTCTGTTGCCATGATGCTGCGTTACACATTCCGTGAAGAAGCTGCTGCAAAAGCGATTGAAGATGCAGTAGGTAGCGTTTTAGATCAAGGTTTACGTACAGGCGATATCATGTCAGAAGGGATGAAAAAAGTCGGTACAATTGAAATGGGTCAAGCAGTTGTTGCTGCATTGAACTAAGTTCACCTGAAGTTTCAATTGAATAAAAAAACACAGCTTTGGCTGTGTTTTTTATGGCGATATTTTGATATTTCAAATGCTTAAATCAACATGCTTTACCATAATAATCAATTGACTGAGCGATATTGTTCTTCAAATTGAAAATCACTTTGCAGTTGAAATTGATATCATACGTTGGTGAGCTTGAAGGATCATTGCGAATTACGGGAACGCCTGCTGCATTAACACCGACAGTTGGAGTGACAGTAACGGGAATGTTCACGGGACGAAGAATAATATAAGTCAGCGTTGAGTCTGTCAGTTGGGGTGTGGGGTTTGCTTGATATCCTAGAGATTTAAAATCAATTTGCTGTTGAATTTTTTGGCTATCTTGACCAATGAAGCTGTTGAGATATTTGTCCAATTGCATGTAATTTGTAGGCTGAGAAGTTTGGCAAGCCGTTAAAAGAGCCATACTACATAGCGAGGCTATTGATATTTTCCAATTCATACACCACCACCTTTTTCTAGAGCAAGTGAATACACAATAAACAACATAATAGAATATAAACTCTGCTTAAAATATAAATGTGATGAAAATTCTGATTATTGGTTATATTCAGTGATTTTTAAAAAATTGATCCTGATGTAGCGGGGTTACATCAAAGTACAGCAAATAAAAAAAGTGAGAATGAATGATGGAAACATTAATAAAAATGAACGCTCCCGTTCAGCGTCTAGGTCAGTCAATGTTACTCGGTGTATTCATGTTGATGGGTTCAAACATGGCATTTGCCGATAACTGCGAAAATGCACGGAATGCTTATGATGACATTTACTGTACAAATAAGATTTTTGCGAGTGCTGATGCTGAGCTGAATAAAAACTATAAATTATTACAAGGGAAATTAAATACATCACAAAAAAGTATTTTAAAAAAATCTCAATTGGCTTGGATTCGAGAGCGTGATGAACAATGTTCAGATAACGAGGAACGTAGAGTATTTGTAAATTGTAATTTAGAGCAAACTCAAGAACGTAATGCGTGGTTAATAGAGCGCATTCGCGAGTGTAATACTGTGGGATGTAAGACCAATGTACTGCGCAACTAATACTTTAATTGATTTTATACAGGCGTAGAAAATCTAACGCTTAAATAGGCGCTAGGCGTAAATGAAAAAAGCCACTCTAATAAAGTGGCTTTTCGCTTGCTAAGACTTAGCGTGCACGATAAGTAATACGACCTTTTGTTAAGTCGTATGGTGTCATTTCGACTTTAACACTATCGCCAGTTAAAATACGAATATAATGTTTACGCATTTTACCTGAAATGTGGGCGATTACTTCGTGACCGTTTTCTAAACGTACACGGAACATAGTATTAGGAAGCGTTTCGGTGACAACGCCTTCGAACTCGATAAGTTCCTCTTTATTGGCCATAGCCTACCTGATGATCAAATTGGAAAGGGGCAAATTATAGGCAATTTTTTTGAAAAAAACAAGACAAATGGAGGTTTACAGGTGCCAGATGCATCCTAATTAATCGAACTGATCATGAAACAATTTCTACAAAAAAATACCGATAACTGTTGTCAGTTTGGTCAATCGACTGTAATCTAAAAATCTCTGATTTAAGTATAATGAATAAGATACAAGGAAGGGGACTGCGTGAGTCAGCTAACGGATGCTTCGGTTGTTTTACGATTAGGCTATCAAGCGATCCGACGTGCGGGATTGCCAACAGAAGAAATTTTAACAAAAGCGGGTGTCGCACTGAATCAAGTCGACCAAAATGCACGAACGCCCTTAAATGCACAATATGCATTTTGGGTAGCCGCTGAAGAAGTCAGTAAAAACCCAGACATTGGTTTATATCTTGGTGAGCATCTGCCTTTGTATAGAGGGCAGGTGATTGAGCACTTATTTATTTCAAGTGAAAACTTCGGTGAAGGGCTAAAAAGGGCACTTGCCTATCAGCGTCTGATTAGTGATGCTTTTCATGCTACGCTCGTACAGGAAGACGGTCGTTGTTATCTAACCAATGGCGTACGACCTTGGGCGGAAAATATTGTTAATCGGCATTTTTCTGAATGTGCGATTTCGGGTATTCTTCGATTTTTTAAATTTATTACTGAAGGTCGTTTTGAGCCGATCTATATCGATTTTAATTTTAGTGAAGGTGCAGCAGATGAAGAATATCTTCGAGTCTACGAATGCCCCGTGAGTTTAGGGCAGAAAGAAACCCGTTTATATTTCGATCCTTCCATTTTGGATTATCCGCTGTGGCAAGCCGAACCTGAACTTCTGCAATTGCATGAACAACTTGCGATTGAGAAATTACAAGAATTGGCACGTTATGATTTGGTCGGTGAAGTGCGCCGTGCGATTGGTTCAACTTTAGAAAGTGGCGAGACGACACTTGAAACCGTTGCTGCACAGCTCAGTATTACGCCACGTCGTTTACGGACTCAGTTGTCTGAGGCAAACACAAGTTTTCAGCAGATTTTGTCGGATTATCGTTGTCGTCTTGCAAAAAAACTCTTAGCGAATACGAGTGAAAGTGTTGAACGCATTGTATATTTAACTGGTTTCTCTGAGCCGAGTACGTTTTACCGAGCATTTAAGCGGTGGACGAATGAAACGCCTGTGGAGTATAGAAAGCGTAAACAGCGTTAATATTTCTAATTGTGATACTCAAAAAAGCTTCGAATTGTAATATTCGGAGCTTTTTTATTGGGCTATTGTTTGAGAAAAATAAATGAATGAACAATTCGGTAGATTTAATAAACCATTGGGAATAATTTTCCCATTAAGCATTTAAAATATACTGAAGTTACTCAGGCATATTCAACCAATGTGGTCCTAAAGGCTGTTGAGGTAGTTCAAATTGCTCAGGATAATGTGCCTGAATGAAATATAGACCATCGGGTGGAGCAGTAATACCTGCCGCTTTACGATCTTCTGCTGCAAAAATTTCATCAATATGATCAACATCATATAGACCTTGCCCCACTTCTAATAAGCAGCCCATGATATTACGCACCATGTGATGTAAGAAGCCATCTGCCTGAATATCTAACACTAGATAGTTGCCATGACGAATCAATCGACAATGGCTGACATGACGTACAGGTTGATTGGATTGACAGGCTGCTGCACGGAAACTTTCAAAGTTATGCGTACCTTCAAACTTTTGCGCAGCTACAATCATTTTATCAACATCGAGCGGATAATAGGCATGGGTCACTTGCTTATAGAGTAGTGCAGGGCGACTTGGTGACTGATAAACCACATAACGATAACGACGAGATTTGGCTTTGAAACGGGCATGAAAATCCATATCCATTTCTTTAATCCATTGAATCGAAATATCTTTAGGAAGTTGGCTATTTGCACCCATCAACCAACCCTTTAGTGGGCGAATAGCATTGGTATCAAAGTGAGCGACCATATTGGTGGCATGTACGCCTGCATCGGTACGACCCGCACCATGTAAAATGATTGGTTCATCGGCAATGGTACTAAGTACTTTTTCTAAGGTTTCTTGAATGCTACGCACGCCCGCCTGTTGAGTTTGCCAACCTTTAAACCGCATACCACAAAACTCAATTCCAATTGCAAAGCGTTGCATAAAAACCTCTATTCAGGATGATCATTGCCAATGGTCATGCCATTGTTCCGAAGTGGGGTATTGTAAATAAATTTTCAGAATTTTGGCATAAAGATCGGCTTGAGTATGTGAATTACTCAATAAAATGCCTGTTTCTTTAATCCATTGGCTAATTGCATAGCGTTGATCTATTCCGCCGTGTAGAACTTGTGTAGTGAGAATGGTTTGACAACCGAGTGTACGTAATTGCTGAAATAAATTTATAATTTCATCATTTACTGCTAGGTTTCCTGTACCGTAGGCTTGAATAATTAGGAAGTCAGGTACTTGATTGAGTAGTTGTTTTAAATTTTGGCTAAGTTGATTTTTTTCAATTGGTAACATCATCCAATTGATGATATTGAGCATGTTTGCTTTTTCGATATGCATCATTTCAACGTGTAAAGGCAATAAAGCTTTACTAGAGAAATCTTGGTGCTCTTCCTGAATAGTTATGCCATTGAAGGCATTTAAGTCGGTTGTATGCACTTTAAAGGCTGTTTGTGCATAAAAAACTTGTTGATGGAAAGAAAGATAGACACCTGCTTTAATTTGAGTTATTGCTTCAAGTGATGTATTGAGATTATCTAAGGCATCCGTCTTTGAACGAAGAGCTGTTCCTTCAATATTTAAAAGTGGGAATTGGCTTCCTGTAAGAATAACGTGGCATGACTGTTGTAAAAACTGTGCCAAGACTGCTGATGCATAACTGAGTGTGTCTGTACCATGAATGATAATAAAGTGTTGGAAATTTTGCAGTTGTAAGGTTTGAATCTGCTGAATCAGTTGCAACCAATCTTGAGCCGTACAAGCACTACTGTCTTTAATCGAGGCGGCTTGAAAGCAGCTTACTATAGTTTGATATTTTGTGGGCAATAGCTGTTGTAGCTGCGGAATAAAGGTCGATTCAGGCATCGGGCTTAGTGGTTCACCAATACAACCAAAAGTTCCACCCATATAGATTAAGGCAATTTTATTCATATTCTTCATCAGCATAAAAAAAGCAGTCATAAATGACTGCTTTATCTTAAATCGATTTTTTTTAAGAAGCTATGCGACTCAGTAAATTTTCTGACTGTTCACGTTGTGCAGGGGTGTAATCTTGAGTGCCATTCAATAATTGACGTGCTGAGTCATAGACACCGAGTTCAATATACTTTTCTGCCAAATCCAAATTGAGTTGAGCATCATCGATAGATAATAGCTCAGGGAATGATTGTACGAGTGGATCATTACTTGCTTGTACTGTAGGAATTGATTCAGGTACAAGCTCAGCTTTTTGAGTATCAAAAACTGGTATAGTTGCAACGATTTCTTCTGTTGGTTCGGATAATACAGGCTCAGTAACACTTGGTTCAAAATCAAGGCTTAGGCTTGGTTCGGTTGTTGATACTTCTTGCGGAACTTCTTTTGCAATGTCAAAGTTAAAATCGAGGCTACTGTCAATTTGCGGAGCTATATTTTCTGTTGAAGCAGGCTTTACAGCATCGTGCGTAATTGGCTCAGGCAAATCAAGCTGAAACTCAGGAGAACTGTCCGTTGGATCAATAACGGTTGCCACTTTTTCAATGACAGGGGATTCTTCGGTTTTTGGTGCAATATCAAAACTAAATTCTAAAGGTTGAATATCAGATGTTACTGCTTTTGCGACAGGTTCAACAGGCGCTTCAATCACACTTGGGGTATCAGAATTTAAGCTGAAATTAAAATCTAGAGGTTTAATCTCTGCTTGAGTTTCTTGTACTTGAGGTTCTTTGAGCTCTTGTGAAAAATCAAGCGTTGGAACGGAAGTTTGTTGTACAGGTGCTGATTTTTCAGTATCGAGCTCTGACTGTAATAGGTCAAAACTATTACTTGGTGATGCCGTTGTTGTATTTGGACTGACTAACGCATCAAAAGCAGCAGTAGATTGTGTATTTTGCGTTGCTGGCTCAGCTTTACTTGCTGGAAGATCAAAATCAATACCATCTGATGAAGATTCTTTAACTTGCTCTTCATAAGCTTTTTGTTTAGCGTTAGCTTGTGCTGAAATATCTTCTAAGCCGAGTGAGCGAATATGATTTAGCAACTGATCAATAGCTAGATCATCTTTATGTGCTTGATGAACATCAAGTAAATATAAATACAACTCATGTTGTGAGTTATCTTGATTCAATGCTTGATTGATTTTTGCTTCAGCAGAAAAATAGTTTTTTTCTTGAATTAAGCGTTCAATATTTTTTTTGAAGTCGGCTTTTAATGGTGTTGTCTGTTTTTGAATAACAACGGCATCTTCGACGACTTTGGATTGAGTCTGCCGAGTTTGTGTTGAGCGTGTAGTATTTTTTTTGGTCGACTTTCTACTACTTGCTTTATTCGATTTTTGAGCTTGTTCCTTATTTGCCGATTCGCGCTTTTTCAGCACGATGAGTACTAAAAGTAGTACTACAAAAGGAATCACATACAACATATTTTAACCCCTTCATTGAGATCAATGAACTTTATTCATGAAACTAACATCATCACTATTCATCATTTTTATCGCATTTTCTGCCAAGAAAAAACCAAACAATAGATGTGTAAGTCTATTTAAAATATTAATAAATTACTGTGCAGACTTTTTACTACGATTCTGTTGCTGCAATTGTTGCTGTAGTTGCGCAAGCCTTGCATTCAGCAATTGAATTCTTTGATCTTTTTGCTGTAAAGCTAGTGCTAACTCAGATACATTCTTCTGTAATTTAACCGTTTTTTCTCGGGATGTCATAACTTTTGTAGACAATTCCGCATTTGTTTGATTTTGCTGATGATCTTTTTTCGATTTCCCATGTGTAGCATCAAGACTGTTATCAGCAACAAGGCTCATTTCATCTTGCCCTAAACGATATTTAGCTTTACCCGACTGTTTCTGTGTTGTTGGTGGAGTAATCGCTTTTTGTTTGCTTGTATTTTTTGTCGCTGTTTGGGCGCTATTTGATAGATTTAATGCAACACCACGACGAATACGATTGATATCACCTTGAATAAATGCATGTTCATTATTGGCTTTGATCTGACGCATCACCTCAGGCACGCTTTGATTGCTTTGTGATGCAATACGAGATGCGATTCTCCATAATGACTCATTGGCTTGAACAATATGTTTGTCTGCAGTATTGGTCTTATTTGATGCTGTTTGCTGACTTGATTGCTTATTGGTCGTTGTAGTTTTTGCTTTTTCTTCTACCTGAGGATTTTTCTTTTGAGTCGCTTGATTTTGCTCAGGAGTAGGTAAGACTTGTTCAACAGCCACTTTTGTTTCAGGCTGAACTGTAGCTTGAGGTGTTGATATTATTGTTGGTGTCACTTGAGGATTAAACACAGTTGCATTTGATTTTTCAGAATTTATAACAGCTGTTGAATTCATTAAAGGAGGCGCAGATTTTTGAGTGACCAATGGCGTAATGTGTGACGGCGTAATACTAATGGCAACAGGCGTACTTAATTGAGCAGAAGTATTACTTTGTACAGATGTTGAAACAGATGTAGGTGCAGTATTGAGTGCCTGATATTGTGAGCTACTTGGTAAATTCAATTGAATATCTTTTTCGCTGACAATTATCTGAGGAATCAGTGCTTTTTCAGTTCCTGAGGAAATAGGTTCTGCTACAGGACGACTACGCTTTAGTACTGTTTTAACCTGTTGAATATGGGTTGCTGAGCCTTCTTTAATTTTAAGCAAAATATTCAGTTCAGAGTCGACCACAGGACGTGATGAGGTAATCACAATGACACCACTGCCATCACCGGTACGTCTAGTGAAAAAGTTTAAATGTCCAGGCGGTTGGTGTGCAACGCCAATAGTCATCAGGTCATTTGCTTCAGCAAGCCCAACTTCAATACGCGCATTTGGGTCAGAATGACGGAATTTCATTTCCGCATACAATAAATCCCCAGAACCCGATTGAACCTGAATGGGATCAATGGTAATCGCAAAAGTCTGCGATGAAATAATGGCTAAAATGGCGATTTTTAATTTGTTATATACAGTCATCTCTATCCATTGCTCAGATGAAGTTCGGATCAGCAAAAGTATACAATACCTAGCTGTTATGGAAATGTAAAATATTTACCATCTAGTTACATAAAAAAAGCCGATCTAATGTGATCGGCTTTTCGTTTCGTATCAGATACAAAAAGATTTAAGCATTTTTATAGTCAATTAAGATACGAAGCATACGACGAAGTGGCTCTGCTGCACCCCAAAGAAGTTGGTCACCTACAGTGAATGCACCCAGATATTCTTTACCCATGTTCAACTTACGTAAACGACCAACTGGAACAGATAAAGTACCCGTTACTGCAACGGGTGTTAAATCTGTCATAGAGGCATCACGTGTATTGGGTACAACTTTCGCCCACGAGTTGGCATTGCGTAACATATCTTCGATTTCGTTCAATGGTACATCTTTCTTCAGCTTTAATGTTAATGCTTGAGAATGACAACGCATTGCACCAATACGCACACAGTGACCATCAATTGGAATGATTTGTGATGTTGCTAAGATCTTGTTGGTTTCAACTTGACCTTTCCATTCTTCTTTCGACTGACCGCTTTCAAGCTGTTTGTCGATATAAGGAATGAGTGAACCTGCTAAAGGCACGCCAAAGTTTGCAGAAGGGAAACCTTCGCCACGTTGCAGTGCTGCAATTTTAGAATCGATATCTAAAATGGGTGATTTAGGATCATCTAAAAGATCTTTGGTGTTGTTATACAAATAACCCATACCGTTGATCAATTCACGCATATTCTGCGCGCCTGCGCCTGAAGCAGCTTGATATGTCATCGAGGTTGCCCATTCCACTAAATTATTTTGGAATAGACCACCAAGGCCCATCAACATCAACGAAACTGTACAGTTACCGCCAACAAATGTTTTAGTGCCATTCACCAAACCATCTTTAATGACATTCATGTTGACTGGGTCAAGCACGATGATTGCTTCATCATCCATCCGTAAGGTAGATGCAGCATCAATCCAATAGCCATTCCAACCTTCAGCTTTTAGCTTTGGAAAAACCTCAGAAGTATAATCGCCACCTTGGCAGGTAATAATGACATCCATTTGCTTCAGACTGGTAATGTCTGTCGCTTCCATAAGTGCTGGAGCAGATTTACCACCAAATGCAGGGGCTTCACCGCCTGCATTACTGGTAGAAAAATAAAATGGCTCGAAGTGAGCAAAATCATTTTCTTCAACCATACGTTGCATCAGGACAGAACCAACCATCCCGCGCCAACCGACCAGACCTACTTTCATGTCATTGTGCCTCGGTGCGTTAATAAAAAAATTAAAGGGGTTTCGAGTGTATCAAAAGTGCGCTTAACTGCAAGCGCAACACAATGAAAACAGCAACTATATTGTGCAATATATCTTGTTTATGTTACATGGAAAATTGATATAAATTTATGAATCAATAAAAAAATGAGAATATGAGGATGACAACAAATGATCGGAATTAAAATTCTCGCAGGTATTGTTATTTGGCTGAGTTTTTGGTCACTTATTCCGAGAGATGAGTGGTGGTTTCGAGGTGCAGATTTTCCACGCTTACAGATATTAGCAGTCGGTTTTTTTACTTTGATTGTTTTAATTTTTTGGCAAGCACCTTGGGATTTAATCCGAGAAATAGTTTTACTGGGACTTATAGCGGCTTTGGCTTACCAATTGAAAATGGTATTGCCTTATACGTTTGTTTGGAAGAAGCAAGTTGCTCAAGTACGTCCTGAACAATTAGATGTAAATCGACAAATTTCAATGATTGTATCGAATGTCTTAACACCTAATACCCAATATCATTTACTCATTGAACAAATTACAAAGCACAAACCCGATTTAGTTTTAACTCTTGAAACTGATCAGATTTGGCAAAATGCCTTATCGACCATTGAATCAGATTATCCTTACCGTGTACCTATACCTTTGGATAATTTGTACGGTATGCATTTGTACAGCAAATTAAAACTAATAGATATCGATGTGAAATTTATTCTCAGTGAAGAGATACCCTCTATTCACTGTACTGTGATTTTGCCATCAGGTCAGCCTGTCAGTTTATATTGCTTACATCCAAAACCACCAAGTCCAACGGAAGCCAAAGATTCGACTTTACGTGATGCTGAGTTACTTATTGTGGGAGATCAAATCAAAGACCGTGATGAAAGCTGTATTGTTATGGGAGATTTAAATGATGTTGCTTGGTCGCGAACAACACGACTGTTTCAGCGTATTAGTGGTCTGCTTGATCCTCGAGTTGGGCGTAAATATGTCAATACTTTTCATGCCAATTATTGGTTTTTAAGATGGTCACTCGATCATGTTTTTCACAGTAATGATTTTGCTTTAGTTAAAATGGAGCGATTACCTTTTATTGGTTCAGATCATTTTCCAATTCATGTGATTTTACAAACAGGAAAAGTATTTGAGAAAATTCAGGAAGAATTAGAACAAACCGATGCTGATGAACAAGAAGCACAGCAAGCAATTCAGGAAGGTATTGAAAAGGCTGAAAAAGAAGAAAAGATGGTCACAGATGAAATTGCAAAAGATTATAAATGAATTGGTTGTTGTGAAAAATTGTTAGACAGGAATAACGTGAAAATTTTGAATTTTGTACGCATATGCTTACATCGATTTCAGTCCATAGCGGATAGTGTAAGGATATCTATCAGCTTAATCTATATTCATCGGCAAGGGAGACGGGAATGGAAAGTCCCATATGGAAGATGACGCTGAATGTAGATATCATGGATATGATGACGGTATGGATATCGTAAAATAACAATAAGATTTGAAAGCACAACCTCATAGAACCCGAGTTTTGCAGGATGCAGAACTCGGGTTTTGCTTTGTTTTAGAGATTTTCTGATATAGATGCTTTGATCATAAAAGAAAAGATGAGCAAAAAATAGGCATAAAAATGGTGGCGAATCACCATTTTAAATCACGCTTTTCATTATATTTTAGTACTTATTTACTTGAAATACGCCATATGATATTTCCAACATCATCGGCAATTAAAAGCGTACCTAATTTATATTTGAACAGATATTAAAATTTGTATCGAGAAATAGAAATTAGTTACCTTGAACCACACGTTTATACAGTTGAATGGTCTGATCACACATATCTTTCAAGCTAAATTGGGTAACAGGAGCAACGTATTGAGGGTTATCAATATGCAATTGTACTGCTTCAAATAGAGCGGTTTGATCGTCAACATCAATTAAACCTTGTGGATAGAGACGAGATAAAATTTCTGCAACGCCACCACGTTTCCAACCTACAACAGGTGTACCAACAGAAAGAGCTTCGAGTGCAGTACGGCCAAAGGTTTCTGCTTGATTAGAAAGTGATAACACTAGATCACTCATCGCAAGCCATTCACGAATATCTGAACGATGACCGACAAAGGTAATTTGATCTCGAAGTCCTTTACTTTGAATGGTATTTTCAAGCTCATCTAAATATGTAGCTTTTTTAGGATCAGCACCACCGACGACAACTGCATGAAGTTGTGGATATTGCTGATGTAGTTTTTCAACCAATGCGATTAGTGTTTCGTGTCCTTTGAGACGTGTAATTCGTCCCGGTAAGCAAATTAAAAATTTATTTTCCAATTGAGGAAAATCGATAAAAGTCTGATGGAACCATTGTGCGGGTGGTTGATAGCCATGTGGAAATGCTTGAGGGTCAATGCCTCGAAAGATGCGTACAATGTCTTCAGGTGGGCAATTTTTATAATGATCGGTAATGTATTTGACCACACTATCTGAAACAGCAATGACTTTTTCAGCTTGAGTCATAATTTGACTATAACGATTAATCGAATAAAAACCATGTACGGTACTAATGAGATGTGGGCGCTTCTCAACAGGAATGCCCTTTAATGCAAAATGTGTGAGCCATGCAGGTACACGAGAGCGCACATGCACCACATCAGGTTGATATTGAAGAATCAGTTTTCGTAATGGACGAATTTGCCACAAGCTCGAAAGAGCTTTTTTATGAATAGGTAGGGTTAAATGCGTTGTTCCTTCTTGTTCAAGTGCAGGAACTAAGCGTCCACCATTTGAAACGACAATAGATTCATGACCATCGGCAATGAGCGCACGAGCAATTTCAAGTGTTCCACGTTCCACACCGCCACTGTTCAATTCAGGTAGAAGTTGCATTACTTTCATGGCTTTTCCTTTACAGGTGTTGGCTTGGATGGTTGTTCATTGGATCGATTGTTAATAAATTTTGTCATAGCCGTCAGGTCGTGTTTTAAAACGACGGTGAAACCACATATATTGGGTTGGGGCAATGCGAAGTTGATTTTCAATAATTTTATTGACTCGAGTTGCATCATCTAACTCATCTTCACTCGGTAAAGGCTCAACAATGGGCTCAAGGATGACTTTGTATTGTGGATTTTTAATATCGCCATAACGATAAAAATATAGTGGAATGGCAACAGCTTGAGACATTTTTAACAAACGACGATGCGCCGTGACAGTTGCAGCAGGCGTACCAAAAAAAGGTGCCATAACCCCTTGTTTTAGACCAAAATCTTGATCAGGGCTATACCAAATAGCATTACCATCTTTAAGATTACGAATTAAACCACGCATATTGTCATGGTCAATTTGATTTTTATAAATTGTGCTACGGCAACGGTAAATCAGCATGTCTAATAATGGATTGTTTTGTGGGCGATATACCACATCAAGCTCAAAAAATTGAGTACATAGATAACCACCTGCATCGAGCAAAGTACTATGTGTACCTAAAAGTAGCACACCTTTACCTTCGTCCTGTGCTTTATGCAGATGCTCTAAACCTTCAACAGTGACTCGATTTTTAAACCATTTAGGTGAGTACCACGCATTTAAGGTTTCAAAAATCCCGATCATCATATCGATAAAAACGAGACGTGCATTTTTTTGCACTTCTTCAGGCGACCATTCGGGAAAACATACTTCCAAATTTCGAATGGTAGTTTTACGACGTGATTTTAGTCTGTCATAGGCAAAACTGCCCAATGCTTTTGCTAAACGATGCTGAATTGCCCAAGGTAAAATTGCGAGCATCATCAAACATAAAATCGCCACCCAAATACCCCAATAGCGAGGATGAAGGAACGCCAAATAAAATTGCCCAGGTTGGTAGTTGTGCTTTTTACTCATTGCATCAAAATGATTAAATAGGGGAAAACATGTTGAGTGTAGCATGATCCTTTTTTAAAGCTGAAAATACTACGTGGTGTATTTTTTTAAGTGATATTTTTCAGGCGGTTTTAGATGTGTGATGAATGATTTATTCCGCTTATAATTTCATAAACAACGCTGTAATATCCAAATACTGAATAGAAGCCAACGTATGAGAGATCACTATTTAGATACAACTAAAGCCGTTCTGATCTTTTTAGTGGTCTTTGGGCATTTTTTAGAACGTATGATTGGGTGGGGCAATCCGATTGATCATGTCTTACTGGGCACGATTTATTTTGTTCATATGCCCGCGTTTATTTTTATTTCAGGTTTATTTTATAAAGATAATAAATGGTTTAAAAATATCATCTTTTTTATAGCCTTATATATTCCATTTCAACTGCTTTTTCCATTATTCGATGCACTTTGGTCAGGTAAATTTCAGCTTAATTGGCATATTTTTGAACGACCATATTGGATTCTATGGTATTTACAAGGCATGATTGTATGGACGGTTTTGGCACATTTTTTAATGAAGCTTAAACATTTTGCTGTACCGATATCGATTATTTTATGCTTATTGGTTGGATTAAGTCCTTCGAACAACTACCAATATTCGGTAGGAAGGATTTTTACATTTTTCCCATTTTTTATGATCGGGGTGATGTGTGGAAAGACGCTTATTCATAAAATCCAGCAGTTTCATAAAGCATGGATTCTGGGTTCGATCATTTTATTGATGATTGCAAGTCTAGTATATTTTGCGCAGGTTAAATCCTCTTGGCTATATGGTAGTTATAGCTATGCACAATTGAAAGTCAGTGCCGTAGATGGAACTTTGATTCGTAGTTTTTATATGTTGATATCTACATTAGGAGTGTTTGCTATTTTTGCCCTAAGCAAAACATTGGGCTCACGTTGGGTCAAATTAGGGAAAAATACTTTGCCTGTATATTTGTTGCATGGTTTTGTCGTGATTCTGATTGCCCGTTATCTGAAACTCAATTTGAATATTTATGCTGAAATTGGTATCTGCATTGTCTTGTCTATATTGACGTGTTGGCTGTTGCAACAATCATTTTTTGATAATTTACTGAGAAAAATGTCTTTGTGGTTAACCAAACCGACCGAAAAATTAGATATTAAATAAGATATTAAAGCACTAAATATAAAAATAAAACGCCGCCGCAGAAATCTGGAGTAACTGTGGCGAAGCGTATTGTGAAAGCAAAATATCTAGACATTATTTTTTAGCTAAGGTTTTTTCCTCTGAACTTTTTGCGGCAACTGATGTATGTTTCATGTTTTTATGACCTTCGTGTTTGTGTATTGCTGACTCATGCTGTTTGGTCATTTGTACACTCGATGTTTTTTCAGTGACATGTTGTGTTGGAGTTGAAGCCATTGCAGAGCCTGCGAAAATAGCGGTAGTAAATGCAATTAATAAACCAGATGTTAATTTTTTCATGATCTTTGCTCTTCATTTTTCGAAATCCGAACTGGATTCGATAAAGACATATTCTAATATTTGTGTGAAAATATCATGGAGTCAATGTAGAAAAATATTATCAGATTGCGAATAAAATCAGGTAAATATGAGGACTATAGTAATGTGGTTGTTTTTTTAAGTTCATTTTAATGTAATGCTTGATAATAGTTGCATTTTTATTCAGATTGTTCTTTTCAGTGTGCCAGTTTTATTAAAGTATATTCAATGAAAAAAGCCATCAAGCAACCAATTAATCATGCATAATATTGCACCGTCAATTGTATGGTGATCGATGTCATAAACGGTAACGATCAAGAAGCTAAACAAGCAATACACGTATATTCTGAAGCTTTAAAGATTACACAATTTGATGTGGTCATAAAAATATTCGATACTAAAAATAAATACTCTAAATTGGTATAGTACATATGAAGAAAGCTAGCCTTAGACATTACAAACCAAATAGCAATACCCACTGTTGAGCCAATAAAATTACTAGAAACTTGGCTGAAATTTAACTTTTTATTTTGGTTAAATTAAATGTTAAAAAATGCAGTGAAAGATGCCCGAAGAAAATTTTTTATCTTTTTATCTAATTTTTGAGGCTATTCATATTGGATGTATTGTGACTATTTTTATATTCATAAAATGGAAAATGCTCGAAAGCATTTTCCATTCAAATAGCAGGGTTTAAATAAAGAAAAATTAACCTTTGGTCATTTCTTCCAATTCTTCCCAGCGTTCCATTTTTTCAAGCAATTGCTCATCAATTTCAGCCAAACGTGTAGACATCTTCATGGCTTTATCATTGTCAGATACAAACAAAGAACCATCGGCTAGTTGCGCATTAATTTTAGCTTGCTCTTTTTCAAGCGCTTCCATTTCAGCAGGAAGTTGTTCTAAAGCACGTTGATCTTTATAACTCAACTTTACTTTTTTCGCAGGGGCTTCAACAGGAGTTGCAGCAGCTTCAGCTTTAGCAATGGCTTTTTTTACAGCAGATTTTTGATCAACTGCAGTTTGGTCAGGGCGCTGTTCTAAATAGTCTTGGTAACCACCAATGTACTCGTCAATATGGCCTTTACCATCAAAGACCCAAGTCGATGTTACGACATTGTCCATGAAAGCACGGTCATGCGAGATGAGGAGTAATGTACCTTTATAACCGCCCAACATTTCTTCAAGTAACTCTAAAGTCACCATATCTAAGTCATTGGTCGGTTCATCCATCACAATTAAGTTTGATGGTTTAAGCAATAATTTAGCCAATAAAATACGGTTACGTTCACCACCCGACAATGCTTTTACAGGTGTACGAGCACGCTCAGGTGAGAACAAGAAATCTTGCAAATAACTGTAAATATGGCGACGGCCACCATTTACATCAACAAAATCTGAACCTTCAGAGACGTTATCTTTTACTGATTTTTCAAGATCAAGCGCATTACGCAATTGGTCAAAATACGCCACTTCAAGTTGTGTACCTGTTTTGACTGTACCAGTATGTTCTTGCTCACCTAGAATGGCTTTGATAAGGGTTGTTTTACCCACACCATTGTCACCCACCAAACCAATACGGTCGCCACGAAGTACCAATGCAGAGAAATCTTTGATAATCGGTGCATTGTCGCCAAAAGTCACACTCAAGTTATTAATTTCAAAGACTACTTTACCTGAACGATTGGCATCTTGGGTTGCCATGTTCACTTTACCTTGCTGTGAACGACGCGCTTTAGATTCTTCACGCAATGCTTTTAAATCACGTACACGACCTTCATTACGGGTACGACGTGCTTTAATGCCTTGTCGAATCCAAACTTCTTCTTCTGCAAGCTTTTTATCGAATAAAGCATTTTGCTTTTCTTCAGCTTCCATTTGCATAGCTTTGAGTTCTAAGTAACGTGAATAGTTACCTTCATAACTTCGTAAAGTTCCACGATCAAGCTCTACAATACGCGTTGCAATGCTGTCTACAAATGAACGGTCATGCGAAATGAAAAGTAAAGTTAAATTGTTTTGATCAAGTAAGAATTTTTCTAACCATTCGATACTTTCAACGTCCAAATGGTTGGTTGGTTCGTCAAGCAGTAATACGTCTGGTTGCGTCAAAAGTGCACGAGCAAGAAGTACACGACGTTTACGACCTCCCGATAAATCGGCAAGATCGGCATCAGGGTCTAAGCCCATTTTACTTAAAATAGAATTGACTTTGGTTTCAAGTGCCCAACCATCAAGCTGATCCATCTTATGCTGTAGCTCGCCCATACGATCACAAGCATCCATATCGCCAAGTACACAAGCATCACTCGCTTCATGGTATGCTCTAAGTACAGTTGCAGCTTCGCCTGCACCATCGGCAACGATGTCAGCCACCTTGCCCGAGTCCATTGGGACATCCTGTGCAAGCATAGAAATGGTGATGCCATTTTGTAGTGCAATTTCACCACGATCAGGCAATAAACTTCCCTCAATGAGTTTGAGTAAAGTAGACTTACCTTCACCGTTACGACCAATCAAACAAACTCGTTCGCCGCGTTCTAAATTGAAGCTCGCGCCGTCGAGCAGGGCTGGTCCACCAAATGCAAGTTGGACATCCCTTAACGTAATATAGGCCATACTGTTTCCTGAAAATTCCCCAATGAGGACTAAAAGTGACTAAAGATAAAAGTGTAGATAATCAGGCGTCATTTTCCGCACCCATAGAAGATTTGCAAGTCCGAATTGCATTTTTGGACGATTTAGTTGATCAACTTAATGATCAGGTTGCAAAACAGAATGCGGAAATTGCTGATTTAAAGAAACAAATGCAATTAATTTATCAACGGATTGAATCATCTGATTTGTCAGAAGGTATTGCGAGTTTTGATCCAAATTCAGATCGTCCACCGCATTACTAAGCTAACACACATGTGCATCGACATGATTCAGCATTGATGTAGATGATTACAGCGTAAAGTTGAAACTTCATCGCTTTCCTATGTACTCTGGCATGTGTTTAGCACAGGAAAAGCGATGAATAAATTTGATATTAAAAATCAATTTTCTTTTACAGTGTACGGATTTTCAAAGCCAAGTTTATTTAAAATCTCAATTTCTAATGCTTCCATTTCTTCAGCATCTTCTTCTGAGGTTTCGTGGTCATAGCCCATCAAATGCAATGTGCCATGTACGAGCATATGAGTGAAATGTTCAATGGGTGTTTTTTGCTGTTCAATAGCTTCTTGTAAAACGACAGGAATACAAATGACCAAATCACCAATTGGGAATGTGTCTAAAATCTGTGCCATTTCATCGGGTAGATCGCTTGGAAAAGACAGAACATTGGTCGGTTTGTCTTTTTGACGATATTCCAAATTGAGTTTGTGGCTTTCCGCATTATCGACACAGGCAATGCCCATTTCACAGTCGCTTTGTGTGCCAATAAAACGTAATGTCGTTTCTACAACTTTCTTGATACCACCACGTTTTAAGACCAATTCAGCGGCTTGAAAATCTTGTTGTAGCGATAGACTAAGTTTCAAAATGCATCCTTAAGTTTAATCTTGATGCTGCTGATCTGCTTTAGCATCATTGTCGGAGATTAAGGCGTCTTGACGTGCTTTACGTTCAGCACGTGCTTCAGCACTTAAACGATATTGTTCACTATCCCATCCTTCATAGGCTTCAACAATTTTTTGTACCAATTGATGACGCACAACATCACGAGAATGGAAGTGAGTAACATGAATTTCTTTAATCTTTTCAATTACACGTAGTGCATGTGCTAAGCCCGACTGTTGCCCACGTGGTAAATCGACTTGGGTAATGTCACCGGTAATAACTGCACGAGAACCAAAGCCTAAACGCGTCAGAAACATCTTCATTTGTTCAGGTGTTGTGTTTTGTGCTTCATCTAAAATAACAAAAGCATGATTGAGGGTACGACCACGCATATAGGCGAGGGGAGCTACTTCAATCACTTGGCGTTCAATCAGTTTTGCCACTTTCTCGAAACCGAGCATTTCATACAAGGCATCGTAAAGTGGGCGTAAATAGGGATCAATCTTTTGAGTTAAATCGCCGGGTAAGAAACCAAGTTTTTCACCAGCTTCAACCGCAGGACGGACTAAAAGAATACGTTGAATTTCATTGCGTTCAAGCATATCGACTGCTGCTGCAACTGCAAGATAGGTTTTCCCTGTTCCTGCAGGGCCAACACCGAAAGAAATATCACTGTTTAAAATACGTTGCACGTAGCGCTTTTGGTTGGCACCACGTGGATTAATCCGACCTTTGCGTGTTTGTAACCAAACGTCATCTAAGCCTGAATGTGCATCATCATCGACAAGATCATCTTGCAATTCATGCTCAGTTTGACTGCCTTGAATCATTAAGTGAATGGTATCTGCACTGATCGGCTGTGAAAGTTCGGCTTCTGCATAGAGGCGTTGCAATAAGTTTTCAGCACGTTCTACAACTTCTAAATCACCATCAATAAAGAAGCTGTCACCACGGTTGGAAATATTGACCTGTAAACGTTGTTCGATTTGTTTCAAATGACCGTTATAAGCACCGAGCATGCTTTGTAAACGGTCAAGTGAAATACCCGGGAAAGCTACCGTACGTCGAATCGCTGTCGTCAAGAGATATCCTTTTTATAAAAAAGTTTATGCTCTTACATTACGTCACGTCAGGCTCAAGATTCAAGAGTTCACCGTAAACTAAATTTAAAGTTTTAATTTCAGTAATCTCAATTTCTGCAAAGCGTCCAATCCAAGACGCATCACCGACAAAAGTAACTAAACGTGTATTATCTGCGGTACCAACCAAAAGATTAGGATCTTTATTGGATACATTTTCAATAAGGACACGTTGAACCGTACCGAGCATGGCATCTGTTTTTGCAATACTTGATTGTTTGATCCAATGTTGAACTTTTGCCAAACGCTCTTTTTTCACATCTTCAGGTGTGCTGTCAGGCAGCTCTGATGCAGGCGTACCCGGACGTTTTGAATAAATAAAGCTATAAGAATGGTCAAAGTCTAAATCTTGAATAAACTGATAGGTCTCTTCAAAGTGCGCATCGGTTTCACCAGGGAAACCAATAATAAAGTCTGAAGACAAATGCATATCTGGGCGGACTTTACGTAGTTTGGCAATTTTTTCGATATATACATCAATCGTGTGATTACGTTTCATGGCTTGTAATACATCATTTGAACCGCTTTGAACAGGCAAATGAAGGTGTGAAACCATTTGTGGTAAGTCACGGTAGCATTGAATTAAATCATCATTAAATTCAAGTGGATGTGATGTCGTATAACGTAGACGACCAATACCTGGAATTTCTGAAACAAGGCGAAGGAGGTCTGCGAAGGTGCAAATTTCACCTTCAAAGGTTTCACCGCGGTAGCCATTGACATTTTGACCGAGCAATGAAATTTCACGCACGCCTTTTTCAGCCAAAACCGCAATTTCTGCCAATACATCATCGAGCGGACGAGAAACTTCTTCACCGCGTGTATACGGTACAACACAGAAAGAGCAGTATTTTGAACAGCCTTCCATAATCGAAACAAAGGCCTTATAGCCTTCAACACGAGGCTCAGGCAAGAAGTCGAATTTTTCAATATCAGGGAATGAAATATCAACTAATTTGATTTTTTCTTTCTTTGGCTTTTCAACTTGATCAAAATGTTGATCTAGCATTTGCGGTAAACGGTGCAAAGTTTGAGGACCAAAAACCATGTCGACATAGTTGGCACGTTTTTGAATGTTGTCACCTTCTTGTGAGGCAACACAACCACCTACACCAATGATCAGGTCAGGATTTTTTTCTTTCAGTTTGCGCCAGCGACCCAATTCAGAAAACACTTTTTCTTGCGCTTTTTCACGAATTGAACAGGTATTCATTAATAGAATATCGGCATCTTTAGGATCTTTGGTCAGCACATAACCGTGCGAATCACCCAATAAATCTGCCATACGATGACTGTCATACTCATTCATCTGACACCCTTGAGTTTCGATATACAGTTTTTTGACTGAGCCATCGAGTGGGATGTGCTGTGGCTGGATAACAGTGTTTTCTGAGGCAGCTTGGGCGGTAGGGATGAAGGTTTCAACCGTCATGGAGGTATTTATCCTATAACTGTAATTAAATTTCAGAAAAATTAAACTTTAAAATAATCGGGTGTTTCGATGTGATATTTTCGTGAACATCGAAAAGCGCATTATTTTACAGCATTTCATCACAAAGACCTATGCTTTATCTAAATCGCTTTGAAATTGAAAAATAAGAATAAAAAATGAAGACTATTATTAAATATGAATCATAAGGTTACATAACAGAACAGTAGAAATGGATTAGAATAATTAAACTAAGCACAAATACGTGCCAAGTTAGAATAATGGGCAAGTCATGCAAAATGAAAGAATGGTTGTGAATAAAACAATGTTAAATGAAGTAATCAATCAAAAAAAATTAAAGTCTTATGCATTCGGTTTATTGGCATGTACTGGATTTCAACTTACGCATGCAGCGGAAGAGCAATTTAATGATGCTTTACGTAATGCCAGTAACCCTTCAGCATTGGAGCAATATCGTTATGCCATGCAAAATGATGCGCTCGGATATTATCCTGAATATTGGTCATTGAATTCAAATTTGGCATTTCAACCATCATCGAGCATTGTCGCTTTCGCTCAGCGTTATCCACAATCGGCAATGGCAGAAAAACTCTCTGCAGATTATGTCGAAGAAAAAGTAAAACAAGCAGATTATGCCAATGCCCAACCTGTATTACCTTATGTGACCAATGCCGATCAGGCTGAAAGCTGTGCCGTTGCACAAGTCCGTGCGAAAACAGGCGACTCATTGGTCTATGCCGAGTTTAAAGATGTATGGCTCAATACGAGTTCACAACCCGAATCCTGTACAGGCTTGGGGCGCTTAATGCTGACTAGTCCATTAATGACACAACAAGACCGCCAACAACGTTTATATGCACAGTTACGTGCAGGGCAGTCAGGGCAAGCGATTGCAACAGCACAGAGTATAGGCGTAACTTTATCCTTGGCGCAGTTTAATCAAATTCAAGCCAATCCATTGAACTACTTATGGAGTGCGCCTAAAAATAACGTGCAAGATTATGCGTATTTAGTATTTGCACTTGGGCGTGCTGCCGATACAGATTTAACTTCTGCAATGCAGTCTGTACCACGATTGGTACAGGGTGTACCTGCCGATGTACAAAAGTATATTTACAGAACCGTTGGTTATATTGGTGGTACAACGGTGATGAAAAATAATTTCAACCGTGAAGTTTTACAAAACTTTGATGCAAGTTATGGCGTTCCTTTTAGCTCCGAAGAAGCAGAAGTTTATGCACGTCAAGCCATTCGTTTTGGTTCTTGGGAGAGCGTGATTCGTGCTATTGATAGTATGAGCATGACACAACGGCAGGAAGATCGTTGGCAGTATTGGCTTGCTCGAGCATCTGAACAGCGAGGCGATAAAGGCTCTAAAAAAGCGGCAGAAGAAATTTATAAACGACTTGCCATGTCAGGTGAGGACTATCATAATTTGCTTGCAAAAGATCGAATTGGGCAACGTTACAATGCTTCTGCACCGCAAGAGCAACCTTCTGTGAGTGATCAGACACGTTTAAATCAAGATATTCATTTCCGTCGTGCTTTTGCTTTACGAAATATTGACGCACCTGCGGTCTATACAACACGTGAATGGAACTGGGCAGTTCGTCAAGCTTATTTGAAACATGATGATGGTTTATTACTTGCGGCAGCGAAACGTGCAAGTGATATGGGGTGGTATGATCGTGCAATTTATGCAGCAGATCGTACCGAGAAAAAACATAACTATACCTATCGTTATGCAACACCACATCAGGCAACTGTAGTTAGCCATAGTCGAAATGTAGGTATTGATCCTGCTTGGGCATATGGTTTAATGCGTCAAGAAAGTCGTTTTGTGAGTGCCGCACGTTCGCATGTTGGAGCAGGCGGTTTAATGCAAATTATGCCAAACACTGCTAAATTGGTCGCGAAGCAAATGGGGGAAACTTATAATCCTGCTGCATTGACGGATACCAATACCAATATTCGCTACGGTACGTTTTATTTATCCATGATTCAAAATCAACTGAGTAGTAACCCCGTACTTGCAACAGCAGGTTATAATGCGGGACCCAATCGTGCCAAGAGATGGCAACCCGATTATCAAAGTTTATCTGCCGATCAATATACTGAATCGATTCCTTTGAGTGAAACACGTGACTATGTAAAAAATGTCATGACTAATGCCACGCATTACGGCATTTTACTTGGGCAAGGGCCACAAATTATTGAAAGTAGAATGCCGACTATTCCAATGCGAAGCATTCAGTAAAGTATTTTTGATCATGTGATGACAACAGTTGAGATATTGGAAATCGTAAAATGAAGTACAACATTTTTAAGTCTTTGAAGCAAAAGGTTAATGCATGGCTTTATGCTATGACAGGTCTTTTTTGTTTTAGTGCTGGAAATGTTGTTGCTGCACCTGTTGTTCAAGGATATGTCATGCAGGTGCAAATGACACCTGCAGTCTGTGCAATGGATAGTAGCAAGAAGAAGCAACGAAAATGCTTGGAAGGTTATTCATTGACTGTTACTGGTTTGTTGCCTGAAACGACTCAGGCAGATTGTTCGACCAATACATCGGCAACATTATCACCATTACAAGCTAAAGTTGTTGCACGGGTTATGCCTGAAGAAAGCGCACGTGTTCAGTTATGGCGTAGTGTGGGGGGGTGTATTCCTTCTAATGCAAGTCAGTATTTTAGAACATTGATTAATTTTGCAGATCGTTTAAAGATTCCTGCTGATTTAACGGGTTCTGAAAATAAGCAAGTACAACACAACGCTTTACGTGCTCAATTTATTCGTTTAAATCCAGGTTTAACAGTCAATGGTATACGTTTTAATTGCCAAAATTTGCGTTCGACTCCTGTACTTACAGAAGTACAGGTTTGTTATAAGGTGAATGGTCAGTTTAAGCAATGCTCTAGTCATGTCGTTTCAAATTGTCCAAGCTCATTTAGCGTTCAAGGCTCATATTGAGTTTATCGATGATAAATTAACTGTTGATTTTTTTATTATACTTTTGTTGAAAATCATTTTCTTTTAAATGCATAACCGAAAAGATTGGAGTACAATCTTGGACGTTTAAGATGATTGGATTGGATAGACTAACTATCTAATCGCATTGAATATCCTCAATTGGAGATAATTAGATGAAGCAAGCAGTTCGTGTTGCCGTTACTGGCGCCGCAGGTCAAATTGGTTACAGCCTATTATTCCGTATTGCTAGCGGTGAAATGCTTGGTAAAGACCAACCTGTTATTTTGCAATTATTAGAAGTTCCATTTGAGAAAGCTCAAGCTGCGCTTAAAGGCGTAATGATGGAACTTGACGACTGTGCTTTCCCATTATTGGAAGGTATGGTAGGTACTGATGATCCTAAAGTTGCATTTAAAGATGCAGATTACGCTCTTTTAGTTGGTTCACGTCCACGTGGTCCTGGTATGGAACGTGCTGAATTACTTAAAGTAAATGGCGAAATCTTCATTGGTCAAGGTCAAGCACTCAACGAAGTTGCGAGCCGTGATGTTAAAGTTCTTGTTGTAGGTAACCCTGCAAATACAAATGCTTACATTGCAATGAAATCTGCTCCAGATCTTCCAGCGAAAAACTTTACAGCAATGTTACGTCTTGATCACAACCGTGCGTTGACTCAACTTGCTCAAAAAGCTGGTGTTGCAGTTTCTGATATCGAAACAATGACAGTTTGGGGTAACCACTCTCCAACAATGTATGCTGACTACCGTTTTGCAACTGTAAACGGCGAAAGCTTAAAAGACAAAATTAACGATGCTGCTTGGAACAAAGATGTATTCCTTCCAACTGTTGGTAAACGTGGTGCTGCGATCATCGAAGCACGTGGTTTGTCTTCTGCTGCGTCTGCTGCAAATGCTGCAATCGACCATATGCGCGATTGGGCTCTTGGCACAAACGGCAAATGGGTAACAATGGGTATTCCTTCTGACGGTTCTTATGGTATTCCAGAAGGCGTTATGTTCGGTTTCCCTGTAACAACTGAAAATGGCGAATACAAAATCGTTCAAGGTCTTGAAATTGATGAATTCAGCCGTGAGCGTATCAATTTCACTCTAGATGAGTTAGAAGGCGAACGTGCAGCAGTTGCTGACATGATTAAATAATTTAATCTTTTGAAAGATTGAGTTAGAAAAAGCACCCTTTTAGGGTGCTTTTTTATTTCGAATCGCTTTTTTAAAAATGGATTCAACAAAAAATTACAAGAATAGACAGCGAACTGAGCAGACAAATTAGGCAAAGCTTCATATTTTAAAGATCACAATGAATAATTTGAAAAGAAAGAGGAATACTTGATATGTTTGATCAGCAACCGACTCTAGAATTATTATTTGAGCAATTGGGCTTATCATCTGAATCAGATGCAATTGATCAGTTTATTGAGGAACATCAATTGCCTGAAGGTACTATGATGCATCTAGCGCCATTTTGGACAGAAAACCAAAAGCAATTTTTATCGAGTCATTGGCAAAAAGATGATGAGTGGTCCATCGTGATTGATAATTTAAACGAGTTATTAAATAAAGATATTAAAGCTGAACGTATTAAAAATTTAAGAAAATAAGTGGTAAAAATACAAAAAAAGTCCAATCAAAAATTGGGCTTTTTTTTAATCAATTTATCAGTTAGGATAATATGAAAATACAGAACAATTGATAAGGAGGGCGCAGGATGCTCACACAACAAAAACCATCCTTGGATTTACTGTTTTCACAACTCGGTTTAGCAAACAGTCCCGCAGCAATTGAATTGTACATTCGTACACATCAACTTCCTGCAAATGTTTCACTACATGACGCACCTTTTTGGAATAAAAGTCAGCGTGCATTATTAATTAGTCATTTGGTACAAGATGATGATTGGGCGATTTGGGTTGATGAGCTTAATCAGCAATTACATATGGATGCTTATAAACTCCAACCTGTTTAACTTTAACTTTTCCCAAGCGCAACAAAAAATGGCTCATTTCTGAGCCATTTCTATTTTTAAACTTTAAACTTTACACATTTCTATATTGATTAACTTGGAAGCACTTTTGGAAACCATTCGGCACCACGTACAGAGTGAAATGCTGAGTGTGACTGCAACAATGCAGGATCATGTGCAGGATTTTTTAAATATTTACCAATCCAATGACGAGTCATAGCTATTTCATTTTTACTCACAGCAGCATAAGCCAAGAAAAAATAAATATCTGCATCTTCATTCACGGTTAATGGTTTTAAAATTTGCTGTGTAATTAAGGCATAACGCGTTTCTTTAGTAATTTCGAAAAAGATCATATAGGCCTTTACCAAATGCAAAGAAAGTTTTACATACAACGCCATTGGCATTTCTTCGTATTCAACTCGAGCTGTTTCAAGTAACACAATCGCTTCTTGCAGGAAGTGGATTTGTTCCTGTTTAGAATGGCTTATTGTTGCAAGCTCTAAGCGTAAATCCCCACGTTCAAGTGCAAGTTCGGGTGAATTGTTTGTCAAATACAATTGATCCGTTTCACCAATGCGCGAGATGATATTTGTTGTATTTACAGACATGTCCGAATCCTCTTTAGTTCTGCTCATTATAATAAGGCTGATGTCTGTGATTTAAACCCCTTGTCAATCAGAAACTGTATTTTAAGTGTGTTTAATATTTTAGCGATTATCAGTTTAATAGTAATTTTTTCTAAAAAATAAAAATTAATTTGTTACTAAATATCAAGTGGTTGTGTTTAAAAAATAAACAAAAAATATGATTGATGTAGTATTTTGTTTCCTTGTGTTATTTATTTTTTATTTTTGTAGTGGGGTTTTTATGAACAAAAAAATGAAACTGAATATTTATGGCTTAGGGATGGGCTGGTTGTTGCTTTGTAGTGGGCATACGATGGCGAATGATGTTTATGAGGCAATGCGGGGGTTGTCATTGGAGTCAGAAAATATTAATCAAATTTTAACAGAGAAGGTTCCTGAGTTTGCAACCATGATGAATAATCAAGTTGCTCAAGGTTATACGGTGACTTTGAAAGATACGGTTGGCAAGGAAGCAAATCGGGTTGAAGTTATTGTGCGACGTGCAAATGAAAATACTGTTCAATATCAACGCTTACAAGGAAAAGGCTTACCCTTTTTTGTTGTGGTGCGTAACCACTCAAGTGAAAGAATAAAATTTAAGCCAAATGAGGTTCGTTTAACTTTTAATGACCGTGAATATAAGCCCATGACCAATGGTCGGCTAGAGCAGGTTTTAAAGCGTACAAATTTAAAAGAGTTTTCTTTGAAAAGAGCAGTGAGTGACATTGCTGTTATTGCTAAAACTGCAACGGCTATACCGAGTTTAGAAGGCGTGAGTTTAATGACAAATACGCTTGTTGGTGCATTAAAAGGTTCTGATGTAACTCAAGTTATTTTACAAGAAACACAAGGTCAAGTGACTAAAAGTGGACAAAGAATAGGTAAGTTTAAAGATTTCCATAATATGATTCAGACTCAGCTTGATGAAGAGTTTAAAGCTGGTGATAACATGTTTTTGCATATGGATGAAATGGATTTACCTGGACACAGCCTAACGTCTTTCAATATATTTTTTGAAGAGGCGACATTAAATGATAAAAACATGCAAATACGAATGCCAATGGCGAGTATTCAACATGAATATAAATTTAAGTTTGTAGATGAACAAGCAGCAAATTTTTAAAATCTGTACGAAAATATAAGTGCTATTGAATATTTTCGAAGTCAAAATATTAAAATGCGAGGAAATATTGGTTTAAATCTCATCAATATTTCCTTGATTTATTTGTGTGGCTTGATCAAATAAATTTTGATTGAACTCAAATGGTTTGAGTACGTAACCATGCTGTAATTGATAGGCGTTGTTCTTTTGCCTCAATTACTTCATGTAATAAGTCACTTTGAAAGATCGCAATACGATTTGGTTTCGGAACAATGGTATGCCATTGATTATTTTTGTCTTGTAAACGTAATTGTCCGTCCCATTCTGCTCGCCATGCTTCATGCAAATAGTAAACAGTTGAAATAATACGACCATTTTTACCTTGAGGATTGTCTCGATGTAAGGCATAAAATTCACCTGCGTTGTAACAGGCAAAATGAGCTTCGACTTCTTGAATACCTAAGTAAAAACTTCTATTTAAGACTTGAGAAAGTGCTTGAAGGGCATTGATATGTTGTTGAGCGATCTTTAATTCTTCATTAATCCAAAGAATGTGATCACTACGAATATTGCTAACGACACCATTTTGAATGGCAGCTTCACGAAAAAGATTAAGATTTGAAGTACATTCTTCAACAAGTTGTTGGGTATAGCTAAATGGATAAGCATTGTCAATAAAAGTAAAACCATGCTGATCAAGATCATCGAGAATTTGATCAACATTCCAAGACTCTGGGAGGAGTGTAGCTTCCATAAAATTCCAATAAAACAACAGAAAAATTCAAGCTAATAGTTTAGAACAAATGTGGAAAGATGAAGAAATGTTTTTTCGTGCTAAAATAGCGGTTGAACTCAGGAATAATTGAAACATGAATTACCGTCACCATTTCCATGCGGGCAACTTTGCCGATGTCATGAAGCATGTATTGTTGCTACAGCTACTCTCGCGTCTTAACACGAAAGATAAACCTTATCGTTATATCGATACGCATGGTGGTGCGGGCAAATACGATCTATCAACAGCAGAAGCACAAAAGTCGGGTGAGTTTTTAAATGGTATTCATCGTCTTGTAAAACTTGATGATTCTATTAAACGTAATGCTCCTGAAGGCGTAAAGCAATATCTTAAGGTTGTTGAAGATATGCGTGCAGGTTCAGGTAAAGGTGCATACCCAGGTTCACCATGGTTTGCGCTTGAAGGCATGCGTGATATTGATAAAGCGACTATTTTTGAAATGCAGCGCGATGTATTTCAACAGCTCTACTATAATATTCGTGATAAGCGTGCAGGCTTACATGAACGTAATGCTTATGAAGGCTTACTTGGTGTGATTCCACCGAAGGAAAAACGTGGTTTGGTGATGATTGATCCACCTTACGAAATAGAACGTAAAGATTTCCCACAACTTGTTGAGTTGATGGTTGCTGCTTACAAAAAATGGCCTACGGGTGTTTTTGCAGTTTGGTATCCAATTAAAGACCGTGCCATGATTGAACGTTTTGAGAAAAAAATGATCAAAACGGGTATTCGCCGTCAGTTGGTATGTGAAATTTGCGTATGGCCAGATGATACGCCAGTTGGTTTAAATGGCTGTGGCTTACTTGTGATCAATCCACCATGGAAATTCTCTCAAGACGCTGACGAAGCATTACAATGGTTATTCCCGCATTTACGTATGCAGGATACGGGTGGACATGCCGCTGTTCGTTGGTTGGTTGGTGAGTAATTTTTAATAAAAGCAATAAGGTCACATGTAGGATCCGAAAATGACAAATACAAATAAACCCGAAAGCGATCAAGCTTCAGAAGCGCAAACGAGTTTCGATGGCATTACGTTTGAAGTGGAAGAAGAAGAGCATACGCAAGAAGGTAATAAAGTGAAGCGTCGTGGTATCTATCTGTGGCCGAACCTGATTACAACCTCAGCGTTGTTGTCAGGTTTTTACTCGATTATTGCCAGTATGAATGGCGATTATACGCAAGCAATTTATGCTATTTTTATTGCAGCATTACTTGATGGTTTAGATGGTCGAGTTGCACGTGCGATTGGTGCGCAAAGTGCCTTTGGTGAGCAGTTTGATTCATTGTCTGACTTGTTAGCATTTGGTGTTGCACCTGCTATTCTTATGTATAGTTGGAGTTTGCATGATTTAGGTCGTATTGGCTTAGCTGCATGTTTTGTCTATACAGCTTGTGCTGCATTTCGTTTAGCACGTTTTAATGTACAAATTGGTGTGGTCGATAAACGCTACTTTATTGGTGTTGCAAGTCCGCTTGCTGCCATTATGATCGTATCATTGGTTTGGGTTGGGCGAGATTTTCCGCTTATTTTCGATTTAAAAGATGTTGCTATTCAAACTGTAAATGCTGTGATTATTGTTGCAGTCGGTTTATTGATGATTTCCAATATCAAGTACTACTCATTTAAAACAGTCGATCGTAGTCGTGTGCCATTTTTCGTTTTACCTATTGTTGTATTTATTCTTGCGGCAATGACGTATAACATTCCTGTAGGGATTTTGGTTATTTCAATTATTTATGCATTATCAGGATTTGTAACGACCTTTATGGCACGAAAATCAGCATAAATAAAATCTAAAAATGAGATCAGAGATTTTGAAATATAGGGCGGGATAAAAGGAGCCTGATTATGAAGCTGTTTATGCATCCATCCAATGAATCTAAGCAGCTTAAGTCAGAGCGGTTCCCGCTTGATCTCGCTTACCATCCTGTTAAGGGGTGGTACAAAATTATTTACCAAGGATTGATCCTTCCCGATTTACCATCACCATTACACTATTTCAATTTTAAAGCACTCACAGGGCAACCCAATATTCCCATTTTGCGTAATCAAAGCGCTATTTCTACAAATCCCTTAGATACTGTTTTTGTGTTGAGTAGTAGTAGTCCACAAATGACAGGACATATCCATAATTATTCTCAACAGAATGAATGCCACTTTAAGGACACACTTTTTCGATTTGGCGAAAAACAACAATTAAGTGGTACATTTCCTAGATTTCATTTACAGCAGAATGATGATGAGTTACAGGTTAATTTAAATATCGAAACACAGCCGATCATTCATCAGTTCAATCGTTTAAAAATTGGTATTTATGATCACTGGTCACTGCTTTGTCAATGTCAGGGTTCTATTCGATATAAAAATCAAACTTTTGAGATTAACCATCAAGGTGCATTTGAATATGCGCGTGCAATCAATGTGCTTTATTTACCGATATGCTTTTATACCTACCAAATGATTCATTTGAAAAATCAACAGCAACTTATTTTGATTCAATTAAAAAATCAATTTAATCAGATCATTCAGTCGCGTATGTATTTACGATCAGCAGATCATAAACCCTCTATTTTTATTGATGAACAGGTTAGCTTCAATATTCATCGGGTTTATCCGAAAGTAACTACACCAAATCAACAAGAAATGTATCTCCCTCGTGAATTTGAATGGGAAGTGAAACATGCTGAATATGATATTCACTTATATGGTCAAAGCCGTGGAGATTTTAAATTTGGTTTAGGTGCAGGCTATGTTGGAAGCTTTTGTTACCAATTAAAGATCAATAATGAAGTGGAGGAGGGGAGTGCGGGCTATTGTGAATATATCGATGTGCGACCAGTACTTTGGCAAGAACAGAATGATGATGAAAAAAATAACAATAAAATTGCTAATACTGCCCCAATTGCACTTAAAAATAGATAAAAAGTTGTATTTTGCCTAATAAACAACCACC
>NZ_VXCQ01000002.1:0-326865 GCF_052850415.1 Acinetobacter sp. 1207_04
ATTCTGTAATGCAGACTTCTTCCATGCATCGGCATACCATTTTATGGACATAGCAACCAAGCTATTCACGCCAATCTTTGTGATGAGTCGTGTAACAGGTTGGGCTGCACATGTCATGGAGCAACGTGCAGACAATCGTATTATTCGTCCAAGTGCGGATTATACGGGTTATGAACTTCGTAAAGTATTGCCGATTGAAGAGCGTGAAGCTGCTTAATCATATATTAGTTTCATGCATCAGTTTATAAATGCATGATGTAAAAGATAAAAATGCCCAATCTAATGATTGGGCATTTTTAATTCTATTTTTTTCCGCTGTATAGATTTCTTTGAACGAAATGGATGAATTCACTACAGATGCGATATAGCGATCATTTCAGCAAAACGGTATGATGAAGATACTGAAATGTGGAATAACACTATGAACATCGTTGCAGATGAAAATCTCGCATTTACTGAATATTTTTTTGCCGAATTTGGAGAAATTAACAATCAAGCAGGGCGTACAATTACACATGAAGATGTAAAAAATGCAGATGCTTTATTGGTGCGTTCAGTGACGAAGGTGAATCAGCAACTGATTGAAAATACAAAACTAAAATTTGTCGGTAGTGCAACCATTGGCACAGATCATTTAGATATTAACACATTGGAACAACAGGGAATTGCATGGTCAAATGCAGCTGGTTGCAATGCGCAAGCGGTTTCTGAATATGTCATTACTGCTTTATTGCACATTGATGCTCAATTTTTAGATTTGGGTAAACAATTTACTTTAGGTATTATTGGTTTAGGGAATGTCGGTTCACGTTTGGCATATATGGCACAACTTTTAGGTTGGAATGTGATTGGTTATGATCCATTTGTAAAAAATTTAAATATTCAACAGGTTGAGCTAGATACATTATTAAAGCAAGCTAATGCCATTACTACGCATGTACCACTGACCCAAACAGGTGAGCATCCAACCTATCATTTAATCAATGCAGAAACTTTGGCAATGATGAAACCTGAAACCATTTTAATTAATTCAGCACGCGGTGCAGTGGTTGAAGAAGCGGCTTTAATTGCAGATATTTTAAAAAATCAGCGTAGAGTAGTGCTTGATGTTTTTGAGCATGAGCCAGAAATTTCAGAAGAATTATTAAAAATTATTACGCTTGTTACGCCACACATTGCTGGTTATAGCCTAGAAGGTAAAGCTCGTGGTACACAGATGATTTATGATGCATTTTGCAAAACATTTGATTTTAGCGCGCATAAAAAATTTGAAACGAAGTTACCTGCCTGTGAACAATATTTTTATGGCAATAACATTAAACAAACCCTGAAAAAATATTTATCAACCATTTATGACATTGCCCGCGATGATGCCAATTTAAGAGCAACATTAAAAGATGGCAAAGTGGATCAAAAAGCTTTTGATTATTTACGAAAAACCTATCCTTTACGTCGTGAATGGGCTGCACATGGTGGGCCAAAAGCATGAATGATTCTCGTATCAAATATCAGCCAACGTGTGACCTCAACGCCTTAAAAGCCCGTGCCAAAATGTATGCACAATTGCGTCAGTTTTTTTCTGAACGTAATGTGTTGGAGGTTGAGACTCCTGTACTTTCGCAAGCTGGCGTCACTGATATACATTTGGCTTCTGTACAGGCATTGCGTCATATCGGTGGTCGAAAACAAACGCATTATTTACAGACTTCACCTGAGTTTGCCATGAAGCGATTATTGGCGAATGGCAGTGGGGCGATTTATCAGATTTGTAAGGTATTTCGTGATGATGAACATGGACGTAAGCACAATAGTGAATTTACCATGTTGGAATGGTATCGCCCTGAGTTTTCATTGAAAGATTTAATGCTTGAAGTGACCGATTTGCTCAATGTCGTTTTAGCACAACGTTTCGGAGAAGTTCGTCCGACCATTTATAGCTACAAACATGCTTTTATGGATCGTTTGGATCTCAATCCGCTCAAGGCGACTTTGCAGGAATTGAAAAATGCCTGTCACCGTGTTGGTTTAAATCTAGATTTGGGCAATGATCGTTTGGGTTATATTGACCTGTTGTTCTCTCACATGGTTGAACCGAGTTTAGGTTTTGATACGCCTGTATTTTTAACCGATTTTCCACCTGAAATGGCTTCTCTTGCCAAAACACGTATTGATGCAGATGGTGAGTTGGTTGCAGCTCGTTTTGAGTTATATATTGAAGGTTTAGAGCTTGCCAATGCTTATGATGAATTGATTGATGCCAATGTGTTGCGTAGTCGTTTTGAAGACGATAATGCAGAGCGTGAAAAGTTAGGTTTACATGTGATGCCAATTGACGAGTATTTACTCGCAGCTTTGCCGAATATGCCTGAGTGTTCAGGAATTGCTTTGGGAATAGACCGCTTGTTGATGGTGGTACAAAATCAGATGAAGTTAGAAAAAGTCATCAGTTTCCCTGCTGAGGTGTCGTAATTTATAAACGATAAATAGATGAAAATGGGATTTAATATAATTTTTCTTTTCTGTAAGGAACAAAAGTTCTCCACAAAAAGATGTATAGATAGCGATGCTTAACTAAATAAGGTTTATTGGTACTTATCCAAAAATATTATTTTTAATTGTAAAATGGATCAAAATAAACTAAACAAATCCGATATGGTTTCATATCGGATTTGTTGTAGATGACAAGTCAATTTTTCGATATAAGCATTTAATTTTAAATAAAAATATTTTTCATAAGTGCCATTATATAGAATGATTACGTTACATTTGTATCAAGACCAACCTTGTTGACGATTACGTACGTAAGGCAGAAGTGAAGCCAATGCCAATATTGCCAATACTGCACCAATCCATAAGCCTGAACGTAAGCCATAACCATTTGTAATTGCTAAACCACCTATATAGGAACCTCCACCTAAGCCAATGTTAATCACTGAGGTATGTACTGCATTGACCATAGGACCCGGATGCGCAACACTGACAATTCTTGCCATCATTGCAGGATTCATTGGAACACCAGATAATCCAATCAAAATTATTGCAATGATTGCTACAGTTTTATATTCGGCAAATATTGCAAAGGCAAACAAAGATATACTTAATACGGTTAGTCCAATCAGCATAATTTTAAGGCTATGGTCATGTGCTAAGCGACCTGTGATCATATTCCCTACAATGTTTGAGAAACCAAATGCCATTAAAATAAATGGAACGACTTGCATACTAAATCCAGTGATATCGACCAAAACAGGAACGAAATAACTAAAAGCTGCAAAGCTAGCACCTAAAATTAGGCAACTTGTTGCACAAGCTTTCCAATACGCTTTATTTTTAAAGGCTTTGATCTCTTCTTCCATTCTAAGTTGCCCACCGCCTGATACTTCAGGTAAAAGACGTACTAGAGCAATCAAACAAATGAATACCAATACTGCGACTAAACCAAAGGTAATACGCCAGCCCCATTGTTGATCAATCATTGTCGCAAGAGGGACTCCAAACACATTGGAAATCATAAAGCCGCCAATAACAATGGCTGCTGCTCGAGGTTTATTATGGTTTGGAACCATCGCCATGCTTATGGCAAGAGAAAGACTCAGACAGCCTGCGCATAAGACACCCGTGACAAAACGGATTACAATTAAAATAGCATGGCTAGAGTTGAAAGCGCTTAAACCTTGGATCACAACATAAAGTATGAAAAGAATTAGCAAAACTTTTCGATATTGGACTTTATATTTTAGAAAAAAGTAGGTGAGTACAGGCCCGCCGAACATGACACCAAAGGCATAATATGAAATTAAATGTCCAACGTCACCTACGCTGATTCCAAAGGCTTGGGATAAAGTGGCGGTCATACCTGCGACCATCAATTCGGCTGTACCAATTGAAAAAATTGCTAGACCTAATATATATACTGCTAACGGCATTTTGTTAATACATTCCTATTTCTTTAACGATCATTACAAAAATAAAAAGTTTAATTACTTTCGCAGTGATGACGCAGTTAGAGGTTGGCTAAGAGACCATTAACGACATCTTCTAGAAAGCTTTTATCTGAAATATTTTTGTTTAGTACACGCAAACCGTAGTATCCAGCTAAAAAGCCTCTTGCCATTTCAAGAGCTGAGGCTTTTGTACTGAATTCCCCATTTGCTTGTCCTTCGACAAATACCGTGAGGAGAGAATTCTCTAGGCGTTGTCGATATTCTAGATTCAGGCTTGAAACAACCTGATCTTTATCTCCCATCTCTAAAGCAGAGAATAAGACCATGGCTTCATGCTGTTCTGATTGTGAAAGATCCTCAGCAATCCCCCAAAGTAAAAGGGATCGTAATCGTTCTTTGAACAGTCCTGACTGTGTGAGAATGGATAATTGTGCTGCCATGGTTTTTTCATGGCTACGTAGCAAAGCTTGTTCATATAAAGCTTGTTTGCTACCAAAGGCGTTATATAAACTTCCTCGCCCTAATCCAGTAACATCACATAAATTTTGCGCAGAAGTACCTGCATAGCCATTACTACTAAAGACAGTTATAGCGGCATCAATGATTTCTTTATCTTCAAACTGTCTAGGACGGCCTGGATAATTAGATTTGTCATCACTCATGGATGATCCTGAGTGGGAGTGAACTGAGAGGAATACTAAATATTATGGAACGACTTGTCAAATATTAAATCAAAAAAATAATTGCTAGTTCATGGATTGTCTAAAATTAATGCTATACTCCTTCTGGAAAATTAAATAAATGAATTAAATCAATATTTTATAATAAGTTGTGAAGAATATTATATTAGATACTTAATAGTTTAGAAATTTTTATTAAAGAAAACAACATCCATATTTAAAAAATTAGATCTGAAAGTTGTACTGAATCCTAACTTCTTTAGAAGATTATGAGCTGGTAAGTTTTGTTCTTCAGAAAAGGCTATTACATTTTTAAAGCCTCTATTTTTCATATTTTCTATTAATTTAGAGGCAGCTTCAACGATGTACCCTTGACCTCGTTCACTTTTGATTAATCTGAATCCTAATTCGGCTTGATCTCTTCCATCTAAAGTACATATTTCAAAACCACAGTAACCAATAATCTTAGTTGTATTTTTGGAGATAATAGCCATTTTTCCAAATCCGTATTTTTCATAATGCTCTAAAATTTCATAAAAACGGTTTGTAGCATCTTTAACATTTAATGAACCATTAGGTGAAAAAGCCATAAAGTCCTCATCTTGAAATAGTAAGATAGCTTCATTTAAATTTTCTTTAGAAAATGGTCTTAAAGATAAATTTTTGGTCTCAAATGTGCTCATCTTTTCAATTCACCTAAAATTATCATAATAAAACTTATACGGAAGAGATGGAATAAATTAATTAATTTCAATGTGTTATGGGAAATAAAATAGCTGGTCTTAAAAAATGGAAGTTTTTAAGTAAATTTTTATGATTGCATGAAAACCACGATCAAGAAGTTCCTGAAAATTGTAAATGCTTTATATTAGCTGAAGAGCTATTAAAATCTGCTAGCTCTTCGAGCGTTCCCGCTATTTCTGAGTAGGATTTTTAAACCACTTGATCAGGCTGAGTATAATTTTGCTTAAAGTCAGAAATCGCTTCAATTCGCTTTTGAATGAGCATTTCACCAATATCAGGACCTTTTACATCCGCAGGTAAGTCAGAAGCCTTAATGTTACGAACCTTATGCATCACATCCAACAAATACTGCGCTTGCGGATAAGCACGATCTTCTAAACCTAATCGACCTTTAGCATCACACTCACAGGCTTGAAGGAAAGCTTCAACACGTTCAGGGCGACGCAGCACATCTAAACGCTGTAACAAGCGCCAAACAGTACCTGCTTTTAAGGTAAATGCTTGATGACACTTTAAATGTTCCTTACACACAGCAAGTGCAAGTTGCTTAGTATTGGTTGGTACACGTAAACGATCACAGACTTGAGTGACAGGTGCGATACCACGTTCTTCATGCATAATATGACGAGGCAATTCATCGACTGGCGTCAGGGCTTTACCTAAATCATGTACCAAAACGGCAAAACGAACATCCAATGAATAGTGAGCTTTACAAGCTTGTCGTAAAGACATCATGGTATGAATCCCACAATCAATTTCAGGATGATATTCAGGACGTTGCGGCACACCATACAAAGCATCAATTTCAGGAAAGAGGATTTTTAAAGCACCACATTCACGTAATACTTCAAAATAAACATCAGCATGATCTTCCATAAGTGCACGAGAAGTTTCTTTCCAAACTCGCTCAGGTGTCAATGCATTGAGTTCACCCGATTCAGTCAATTGACACATTAAAACTAGAGTTTCATCGGCGACAGTAAAACCATACTGTGCATAACGAGCTGCAAAACGAGCCACACGTAAAACACGTAAAGGGTCTTCGGCAAAAGCAGGAGAAACATGGCGTAAAATTTTGTTGGCTAAATCTTGTTGTCCACCATAAGGGTCATAAACTGTACCCTCGTCATCCATAGCCATCGCATTGATGGTTAAGTCACGACGAATCAGGTCATCTTCAAGGGTAACAGAAGGGTCGGTATAAAATTCAAAGCCATGATAACCATGCCCAGACTTACGTTCAGTACGGGCAAGTGCATATTCTTCTTTTGTTTTAGGATGTAAAAACACAGGGAAATCTTTACCCACAGGTTGGTAACCTTGAGCAATCAGTTGTTCAGGTGTTGCACCGACAACCACATAATCTTTTTCGTGATAGGGATGCCCTAACAAACGATCTCGGACAGCACCACCGACTAAATAAACACGCATGAAAAAACCTCTATTCTTAATGCCATCATGCAACAGAATAGAGGTTTTCTCAAGTGACTCGATGTGAATTCAAGTCACAAAGTGAATACCAATTACAGAGCGTCTTTTTCAGCTTCCTGAATTTCAGCAACAGTAAGTGCAGTCATATTCACTAAACGACGAGTTGTTGCCGTTGGTGTTAAAATATGAACAGGTTTCGCTGCACCCAATAAAATTGGACCAATGGTGACATTGTTGCCTGAAGTTGCTTTTAACAAGTTGAATGAAATGTTTGCAGCATCCAAGTTTGGCATAATCAACAAGTTTGCAGAACCCTTGAAGCGTGAGTTCGGGAATGCAAAATGACGAATATTTTCATCAAGTGCAGCATCAGCATGCATTTCACCCTCAACTTCAAGCTCAGGTGCAATTTCAGTCAAGATTTCAAACACTTTACGCATTTTTTGTGCGCTCGCATCGTTTTGATCTGAACCAAAGCTCGAGTGAGAAAGGAGTGCAACACGAGGTGTCATACCAAAACGGCGCACTTCTTCAGCCGCTAATATGGTCATTTCAGCCAATTGTTCAGCCGTTGGATTACGGTTGATATATGTGTCTGCAATAAACAAATTACGATCTTCAAGCATCAATGCATTGAGAGTAAAGAAGTTATTACGACCTTCTTTTAAACCAATGACATTTTGTACGAAATCTAAATGAATATCATAGCTTGAGTAAGTACCGCAAAGCATACCGTCCGCTTTACCAAATTTGACCAACATTGCAGCAATGAGCGTAGAGCGACGGCGTGATTCACGTTGTGCATACTCAGGTGTAACCCCTTTACGCTGCATAATGCTGTGGTAGTCGGCTGCAAACTCTTCATAATCAGGATTTTTTTCCTGATCAACGATCGTGATATTTTCACCATTTTCAAGGCGTAAACCAAGCTTTTTGATGTTTGCTTCAATCACTGAAGTACGACCGACAAGAATTGGATGCGCTAGACCTTCATCAACGGCAATTTGTACAGCACGAAGTACACGTAAATCTTCGCCTTCTGCGTAAGCGATACGCTTAGGATCAGATTTAGCTTGTGCAAAAATCGGTTTCATCATAAGTGCTGAGTTATAAACAAACTCAGAAAGACGTTGACGATATGCTGAGAAATCTTGAATTGGACGGCTTGCAACACCTGAATCCATTGCCGCTTGTGCAACAGCAGGCGCAATTTCCAAAATCAAACGCTGATCAAGTGGACGTGGAATAAGATAATCACGACCAAATGATGCAGATTTTTCACCATAAGATGCGGCATCTGCTTCAACGTGTGCCATACGTGCAATTGCATGTACACATGCAATCTTCATTTCTTCGTTAATGGTGGTTGCACCAACGTCCAAAGCACCACGGAAAATATATGGGAAACAAAGTGCGTTATTCACTTGGTTCGGATAGTCTGAACGACCTGTTGCCATGATCACATCATTACGAACTTCGTGTGCATGTTCAGGTAAAATTTCTGGATCTGGGTTGGCAAGGGCAAAGATAATAGGATCTTTCGCCATGACTTTAACCATTTCTTTGGTTAAAATACCTGCGGCAGAAAGACCTAAGAACATATCTGCATCTGCAATAACATCAGCAAGTTGAGTGCCTTCAATGTCTTGTACATAACGTTTTTTAGAGTCGTCTAGACCTTCACGTTTTGTTGTCAGTAGACCTCGTGAGTCCGCAACAATAATGTTTTCTTTTTTCGCACCAATCGCACAAAGCAAGTCTAGGCAAGACAGTGCCGCAGCACCTGCGCCTGAAGCAACGATTTTAATTTCGTCAATTTTTTTGCCATTTAATTGCAACGCATTCAGTAGAGCAGATCCAACGATAATGGATGTACCGTGCTGATCATCGTGGAACACAGGGATATTCATACGTTCACGAAGTTTTTGTTCAATATAAAAGCATTCTGGTGCTTTAATGTCTTCTAAGTTGATACCACCAAAAGTAGGTTCGAGTGCAGCAACAATATCGACAATTTTGTCTGGATCATTTTCGTCAATTTCAATGTCAAATACATCAACACCAGCGAATTTTTTAAATAAAACGCCTTTGCCTTCCATCACAGGTTTAGAAGCAAGAGGACCAATATTCCCTAGGCCCAATACAGCAGTACCATTAGTGATCACGGCAACTAAGTTACCACGTGCTGTATAAAGTGCTGCCTTAGATGGGTCTTTTTCAATTTCAAGACATGGTGCAGCAACACCTGGTGAGTACGCTAAAGCTAAATCGTGTTGATTAACAAGCTGTTTGCTTGGCGTAACACTGATTTTTCCTGGCGTAGGAAATTCATGATAATAAAGGGCTTGTTGCTTTAATGATTGATCGTCCATCTGAATCTCTATTGTTACAATGTTCCAGCGAGGCTGGCAGTTTTGGCTAAATTCAACCGAATATAACACTTGTTGAGCAATACGGACAGTCATTCAGCCCGTTTTTTAGGCTAACTTAGACTTAAAAAGTTATTTTTAAGAGAAATTAGCAATCAGCTCATTTTGTTCAAGATACTGTGTACTTTGAGTGGCAGTCAGTGGTTTTGAGTAATAAAAACCTTGGAAAATATAACAACCACGATTTTTTAAAAACTCAATTTGTTCAATAGTTTCGACACCTTCAGCCACCAACATCATGCCAATGGTTTGTCCTAAAACAATTATGGCATTTACAATGGCTTCATCTTTTTCTTTCCCAATACGGCTAATAAAAGCTTTATCAATTTTTAAAGTATCAATAGGGTAGTTGGTAAGGTAAGCGAGGGAAGAGTAGCCTGTGCCAAAGTCATCTAATGAAATTGAAATTTTTCGCTCTTTAATTTGTTTTAATAATTCAATGACATGATCGGATTTATCGAGTAATGATGATTCAGTCAATTCAACTTCAAGCATCTCACCCGAAAGTTGATTACTTTCAAGTGCATGATCAATATCATTTAGTAAATGACCTCGGTGAATTTGTTGCGCCACAATGTTGACCGAAACACGAATGTAATCAAAACCTGCATTTTGCCATTTTTTCAGTTGTTTACAGGTTTCGAATAGTACAAATTGTCCAATTTCATTAATTAAACTCGTTTCTTCTGCAAGGGGAATAAACATATCTGGACGGACTAATCCGAGTTCAGGATGTTGCCATCGAACCAATGCCTCAAAACCAAAAATTCGATTGGTCTTAATACATACTTTGGGCTGATAATAGACCATAAATTCTTTATTTTTAATGGCTTTTCTTAGCTCACTTTCAAGGTTTACTCCATGATTAAGCAGTTGTCCCGATTTATTGGCATAAAAATGTATGGTATTGCCCCCAACATTTTTCGCTTCTGACAGTGCAAGCTCAGCGTGGCTATTTAGGCTATCAATTTGACGACCATGTTCAGGGTAAAGTGCAACTCCAATAGAAATGGAAATTGTTTGTTCTTTTTTTAAAATAGTAAAAGGTAATTGGAAGGCATCTAAGATGATTTTTGCACGTTTCTGAATAGAAAAATTATTCTGATTGAGATTGTAAATAATCGCAAAATCATCATTGTTTAAATAGGAAATTAGCAGCGCATCTGAGCATGATTGACGTAGGCGTTCAGATACTTGTTTTAGCAGTTCATCGCCTGCATCATTACTTAAAGACTCATTGAATGATCTGAAACGGTCAATATTAATGCGAATAAGTGCAAAGTATTTTAAAGCCTGATTTTTACTCGTAACATAATGATGTAATTGCTGATTGAAATAAAAGCGATTTGGTAAATCTGTCAGTAAATCAAAGTTTTCCAAATAGGAAAGTCGTTGCTCACGTTCAATACGTTCAGTTAAATCGGTAATAATACCAACATAATTGATGACTTTATTTTTATCATCTTTAATGGCATTAATATGCACCCAAAGGGTCAGTTTTTTACCCGAAATAAATTGCTCAGTGATTTCAATTTCATGTTCGCCTTTGGTAATGAGTTGTTTCGCAAACTCAGTATGTCTCTGATAGTCTATAGGCTCATCATGAATGGTGACATCAAAAAGGTGCTTTCCAATGATTTCATTGAGCTTGAAACCTAAGAGTTGTTCAAAATAAGGATTCACATCGAGGTAACATAAATTATTATCGAGGACAAATACACCTTCAGCAACCTGATCAAAAACATTGGTCGCTAAGCGAATTTGTTCTTGATCTTTCTTTTCTTTTTGTACATCACGATGTATTCCAACCATGCGAAGTGGTTTGTGATTGGTTGGATGTCTTGCAATTACTTTGCCAATATCTTGAATCCATGTCCACTCATCATTATGTTTTATACGATAAGTTGCTTCAAAACGTTCTGTACGACCACGTAAATGTTGACGCATATTTTGACGGTAATATCCAAAATCATCAGGATGAATATTTAATTCGGTCATGATTGTCGATGGGAGTGTCTGGCTAAAATTATTTACGAATTTATTTTTGGATAAAGAAAAAACTCGTTTTTCAATATTCCATAGCCAAGAATTTATACCCGCTGTTTCATGAGCAAAATCTAAGTTTGCCTGATGATCTTCAAGATGATCATTAATCTGTTTAATGTCGTGTGTACGTTCTTTAACTTTTTGTTCAAGCAATTGATTGTTAATTTGTAGTTCTTGTTTCACAGTTTTTGTGATTGTGACTTCTGCTTGTAATTGTTGCTGTAATTGTTGTGCTTCTTCTAAATGTTTTTGTGATTGGTTAAATAGCTCAATATTTTTAATATTCATACTATCAAGTTTTTGATGATTTTTATGAGAAATAAAGGCGCCCATAAAAATCATGACAAACCAAATATCTTGCATTAATAGATATTGTATTGGAATTGATTTAGGAAACAATAATTCAATACAAAATGCAGGAAGAATGGAGGGGAGATAGATCCAAAGAAAGTAGCGAAAACGTTGTGTGAGATAAATAATTCCCATGATATATACCATGCTCAGCATGGTATTTGCCATAATCATAAGGTGTAAAATGGTTTGGTTATCACTTTTAATCACAAGATAATGGTGAATGAGATATACCCCCACTCCAATTACACAACCAGTCAATAAACAATACAGTTGATTTAAGGCATCAAGATTGAGCGGGTTTAAACTTGAACGGGATATACCATGATGAATGTTGAACCAAGCAATCCCTGCAATTAAACAAAGGGCTAAAAACCAATACTTTAACGTGATTGGACCATGAGTAAAGTTTAATTGAAAAAGATTTAAGGTAAAAAAACCAATAAATACAACCCATATAAAAAAAACTCTTACATGATGGCTGACACTTTTAATTTGTGATGCATACGAACTCGGAGAAAGAGGCTCGCCTTGAACTTCAATCATATGCATTACACCTATCGCTGTATTAATTTAATATATTGGAAGTATGATTGAACAATATTTTCAATATAAAGCCACGTTGAATCAATGATTAAATTTATTCTTTTCATCAATATTACGTTACTTTTGTTAGGCTTAAAAATCAATATAATTCTAACTAATTAACATTTTTTATGTAAATGTTGATTTAGGTAAAGTTTATGAGTGTAAGTGCGACTACGGGTGCGGTTTCTGTGCGTAAAATCCGATCACCAATACACCAACTCATAAAGCCTGTCTCGTTGGCCATATTGATTTCAGTTTCACTCAATCCGCCTTCAGGACCAATCAGTACAGCAAGTGATGAGCCTGTATTTTGTAAGACATTTTGTTGATTTTTATTGGGTGCTAGGACAAGACGGCTTTCAGGTAAATCACTTTGTAGCCATGCCTCTAATGAGATTGGTGCTAAAATTTCAGGTACACGGTTCATACCACATTGTTCACAAGCAGCAATAGCAATACCTTGCCAATGTTCAATTTTCTTTTGGTCACGATCGTATTTAAGGCGCATTTCACAACGTTCAGAGGTTAAAAGTTGAATTTTTACAACACCCAATTCTACAGCCTTTTGAATAGCGTAATCCATCCGATCACCTTTGCTCATGACCTGTCCGAGCAGAGTGCTTTTGGACGGAGTACGATTATCAGCATTAAAAGCATCAACAAAAACCTGTGCAGATTTTTTATTGATTTCTGACAATGTCACATAATATTCACCACCTTGTCCATTGAACAAGGTGGCTGTTTCACCCAATTTAGCACGTAAGACTTTAACCCAATGATGAAATACTGTTTCAGTCAGTTCAACCGTAGTATTTACTGCTAAATCAGTTTCAATATAAAAACGAGGCATTCAGGCTTACTCTTTTAAATGTACAAAATTGGATGATATATAATTAGGCTAAACCGAGGTCAAGCACCAATTGGCGATTTGGTTCTGTATGGTTCATGGTATAGAAATGCAGACTTGGCGCACCACCTGCAATCAGGCGTTCGCAAAGCTTAACATTCACTTCATGACCGAATGCTTTAATACTTGCAGTATCATCACCATAGGCCGCAAGTTGTTTGCGAATCCAACGCGGAATTTCAGCACCTGTACCATCAGCAAAGCGAATTAAGTTGCTTGCATTTGTGATTGGCATAATGCCTGGTGCAACAGGAATATCAAGACCTTCTTTTTGAATGCGATCGATAAAGTAGAAATACGCATCTGGATTGAAGAAGAATTGAGTTAATGCTGCATTTGCACCTGCACGAACTTTTTCACAAAAACGTTGAATGTCTTTATCAAAACTATCGGCTTGAGGATGCATTTCAGGGTAGGCTGCTACTTCAATGTGGAAATGATCACCTGAATGTTCACGAATAAAGCGAACTAAATCCTGTGCATAAGGCAATTCACCTAAGCCGACTTGACCTGAAGGTAAGTCACCACGAAGCGCTACAATACGGTCAATGCCTTGATTTTTATAAATATCTAAAAGCTCAGCGATACGGACTTTGTCATCACCAATACAAGACAGGTGAGGGGCAACAGGCGTACCTTTACCATTAAAATCATTAATTGCAGCTAAAGTGCGTTCACGAGTTGAACCACCCGCACCATAAGTAATGGAAAAAAACTCAGGGTTTAATCGCTGTAATTCTTGATGAACGATTTTAAGTTTTTCCGCACCTGCATCGGTTTTTGTTGGGAAAAACTCAAACGAAATAGGAACACGTTTGGTCATGGTTAAATCCTTTTTATCAAAGACTTGTTTTTTTATTAACCCTCATTCCAACCTTCTCCCTGAGCCATATATGGCGTAAGAAAAAGAGAATCCATTACATTATTTAAAACCGTAATGAAAAGTCCCTCTCCTAACAAGAGAGGTTAGGAGAGGTGAAAAAACTTAGTACTTATAAGTCTCAGACTTAAACGGACCTTCAACAGCTACACCTAAGTAATCTGCTTGTAATTGAGTCAATTGAGTCAAGACGCCGCCAAAACCAACAACCATTGCAGCAGCAACTTCTTCATCTAATTTCTTAGGAATAAGTTCTACACGAATTTGAGCTGCTTTTTCAGATTCTGGAAGATCAGCAAATTTTTCTGCAAATAAATGCATTTGACCCAATACTTGGTTAGCAAAAGAACCATCCATAATACGTGATGGGTGACCTGTTGCATTCCCAAGGTTCACTAAACGACCTTCAGAAAGAAGGATTAGGTAGTTATTTTCGTCTTCTGAACGATATACTTGGTGTACTTGTGGCTTAACTTCAACCCATTTGTAACTACGTAAGTAGTTGGTGTCGATTTCAGTATCAAAGTGACCGATGTTACATACAACTGAACCTGCTTTTAATGAATCAAGCATAGCTGAGTCACAAACGTGATAGTTACCTGTTGTTGTTACGATCAAGTCAGTATTTTGAAGAAGATCAAGATTGATGTCTTCTTTCTTACCTGTTTGTACGCCATTTTTGTATGGAGAAACAACTTCATAACCATCCATACATGCTTGCATAGCACAGATTGGATCAACTTCAGTTACACGTACAATCATACCTTCTTGACGAAGTGATTGTGCAGAACCTTTACCAACGTCACCATAACCGATCACAAGCGCACGACGACCAGATAAAAGCATATCTGTACCACGCTTAATCGCATCATTTAACGAGTGACGGCAACCGTATTTGTTGTCGTTTTTAGACTTCGTTACAGAGTCATTTACGTTGATTGCAGGCACTTTCAACGTACCGTCACGAAGCATTTCATACAGACGTTGAACACCTGTAGTTGTTTCTTCAGTAACACCGTGAATTTTTGCAATCACTTGTGGATATTTTTCATGAACAAGTAATGTTAAATCACCACCATCATCCAAGATCATGTTGGCATCCCAAGGCGTACCATTTACATTAACTTGTTGATCTAAACACCAGTTGTATTCTTCTTCAGTTTCGCCTTTCCAAGCAAAAACAGGAATACCTGCAGCAGCAATAGCAGCAGCAGCATGGTCTTGAGTTGAGAAAATATTACAAGATGTCCAACGAACTTCTGCGCCTAATTCTACTAGGGTTTCAATAAGAACCGCAGTTTGAATGGTCATATGAATACAACCAAGAATTTTTGCGCCAGCAAGTGGTTTTGCAACAGCATAGCGTTTACGCAAACCCATTAGAGCAGGCATTTCAGCTTCAGCAAGTTTGATTTCTTTACGGCCGTAATCTGCAAGTGAAATATCGGCAACTTTATAATCTGTAAATGAAGCATTAACCGCGTTCATCACGATCTCCTATATGAAAAAATGGATCAGTATGTTCGCGGATGCCGTTTTTGGTTGTTCTAAATAGAAATACCGATGGTCGAGCCTAGCGATTTCACATTTATGAGCCTGTGAAAAAGTCGCAGCACCCCTCGACTGCGGGCTATTGTACTTGGATTCGAAAAGTGTTCCAAGTTGAAAGCGCTAATATTCTATATTTTCGTCAGACTCATTTTTTAATTGATCAAAAACTTGTCAGCGTGTCATTTGATCTTTTAGCATGTATTGATGAGGGTTTATTGTGATGCATGAGAAGGGAACGCGATGTTAAAGCTGATTTATTATGTGCCTGAGGCTTATTTAGAAAGTACTAAAACTGCCATTTTTAATGTAGGTGCAGGTGGAATAGGAAATTATGAGCATTGTGCATGGCAAGTATTAGGCACAGGGCAATTTAAGCCTATTAAAGGTGCAAATCCGTTTATTGGTGAATTGGATACTTTAGAGCTAGTGCCTGAATGGCGAGTGGAAACTATCGTACCTGATGAATTTGCTGGTGCAGTGGCAAAAGCATTAAAAGTAAGCCATCCTTATGAAGAGCCTGCATTTGAGTTTATTCAGATGGTTGAGATTGGATAAATAAAGCCCCTCCTTTTTAAAGGGATAGGAGCTTAGCTTCGCAAAGAGGGATTAAAGTACAAAAAGTAAATGAAAATAAGTCAATCTCTATGTCTAAAGGTTAAGGACTTATAAAAGGTTAAACTTTCTGAATAAATAATTCACGATCAAAGCGATATTGTGGGAAGAATACGCCATCTTCAGCACGTTCGCCTGCACCAATCACCATGACAGGGTATTGTTGATCATTGAGGTCTAAAATTTTACGTACTAAAGGTTCATCAAAGCCTTCCATCATACAGCTGTCAAAACTATGTGCGCGCAAAGCTAAAACTAAGTTTTCACAAGCCAAAGCTGTGGTTTTACTTGCCCAAAGTACAGCATCGGCAGGGGTAAATGCAGTCACTGGGAGCTGCTTGTCGAGTGTACGTGCAACCTTAAATGCCACTTTCTTAAAGTTACCCAATGCATTGAAGTAACCTGTTTTATAGTTCAGTGGAATATACGTGTAATATTTTTTAACCAAAGGTGGAACTTCAGGAAATGGAAATTCGTTGATATTACGTTTTGCCATGTCATCAATACGGTCAGTACGAGCTACACAAACAATCAGTTCAGCAGCAGTTTTTGCCGCAAGTTGACCTAAACACGCTTTAATTAATAGCTTCTTCTTAGATGGATTTTGCACAACATAAAATGTCCATGGCTGTAAATTGGACGAGTTTGGTGCTAATAATGCCATGTCGAGACAATCATCTAAAATTTCAGCAGGAATCACCTTGTCGGTAAATTTACGTACGGAACGTCGGCTTTGAACCACTTTTTTAAAGTTTTCAACATCAATATCTTGAGGTGCAGGTTCATAGTAACGTTTTTTTTCTGTATTGGCTTTAGACATGATTTTTAACCTTTTTAATGATTTACATTGTTTTAAAATAATATGTTTTAAAAAATAAAACCACTGTACTCATAAAGTCAGTGGTTTTATTTTCAATTCATTTTTAGTTTTAAAACTTAGTTGAATTGTGCAAAATCAGGTTTGCGTTTTTGCATAAATGCGGCAACAGCTTCAGCCATTTCAGGAGATTTAACACGTTGCATAAAGATAACAGCTTCATCATCAACACATTGGATGATTTCTTCAAGATTATGTTTCATCATCGCTTTAGTTTGTTTGATTGAAGCCAATGGAAGAGCAGCAAGGGTTTGCGCTTGACGTAATGCGTGACCGTAAACATCATCTTCAATGCTATTGATTAAACCTGCGCTTAAGGCTTTTTCACTGTTAAATTTCTGAGCAGTTAAAAGTAATTCAGCCGCTTTATGATAGCCTGCTTGCTGAATGAGTAATTTACTCGAAGCACCTTCTGGAGAAAGACCAAGGCTCACAAACGGAATTTGGAATAGGGCAGTATTGTCTGCATAAACCATATCTGCATGTAATAAAACAGTTACACCGATTCCAATTGCAACACCACGCACAGCACAGATCAATGGTTTAGATAAACGTGCGGCAGATTTTAATAGCACAAAAGGTGGACCATCACCTTCTTTACCTTCAAGGGGTTGTGAAATGAAAGCCATGAAGTCTTTCATATCATTACCTGCGCTAAAATCAGTATCTGCACCACGTAGAATCACGACACGTACATCATTATCTTGATCTGCTTCATCGAATGCTTTGGCAATCCAAAGGTACAATTCACCATACAATGCATTTTTTGCTTCTGGTCGGTTAATGGCTAAAGTCAGTACACCATTTTCCAAATTTGCGTTTAAATGTTGATGTGGTTGTTGAATACAACTGAGTGTCATCGTACTATCCTTGCTTTCAATTGAAATATTCTTATGAGTCCATTATGTCGCATATTTGCAAATGTGGTGCAACTCATGAGTTCATAAAAAAGAATCAGCATGAACTATATATTTGATTACCTCGTTTTTATTGGTCGTTTTCAGCCTTTTCATTTGGCACATTTGGAAACTGTGAATATTGCGCTACAACACAGTAAACACGTTATTTTGGCATTAGGTTCTGCCCAAAATGAACGTAATATTAAAAATCCATTTCTTGCTGATGAACGTGCACAGATGATTTTATCGAATTTTTCTGCTGAGGATCAAAAACGGATTCATTTTGTTCCTGTAATTGATGTTTATAATGATGAAAAATGGCAAAAAATAGTTAAACTCAAAGTGGGTGGAGTGATTCAAAAAGGGGATCGGGTCGGTTTAATTGGGCACTTTAAAGATGACTCTTCGTATTATTTGAAATTTTTTCCTGAGTGGAAAATGCTTGAGCTTGACAGTTTAGTCGGAGCGATGTCTGCAACACCACTGCGTGAAGCTTACTATCGTGGAGAAATTTTGAAGAACGCCTTTCCACAAGGGAGCATTGATTTTTTACACAATTTTCAACAAACGCCTATTTATACACAATTAAGTAAAAAATTTGCACTAAATGATAAGTCTAATCTTGAATAGATTTTTTATATAAATATTAATGTTCTATATATGAATCTTAATGTGTGAGGTTTTGAGCGAGATTCATCGCATGATTTGCATGAATTTTAATATGTTCAGTTAATATTGACAACGGTTCAGATTGTTGTTTCCAATGATGCCAATACAGTTGCAGATCAATCGCTAATTCATTTGATATCTCAACTAATTTTCCGCTGTCTAAATGTGGATTAAGTTGATAATCAGGTAGCCATCCATACCCCAATCCCATGACAATCGCATCAACAAATGCACTTGATGACGGAATAAAATGATGTGGATATTGGGTTGGATTTAAGCCAAATTTTTGCTGAATATATCCAGTGTGCATATGATCTTTCTCATTGAAAATCAGTGCAGGTGCGTCACGTAAAGCATCACGGTTTACGCCGTGTGGAAACCACTGTGCAATATATTGTGGTGTAGCAACAAAACGATAATGCATTTGTCCTAAAGAATGTGCTACGCAACCTTTCATTGCATTCGGCTCAGTTGTTAGACAAGCATTAACTAAGCCAGCTTCTAGCAAATGATGCGTTTGTGATTGATCATCCAATTGAAAATGCACAACAATTTTATGTTCAATCAAAATATTTTTGAATAATGGCAGTAGCCAAGTGGCAAGTGTGTCGGCATTGGTGGCAATGTTAATTCGATAAAACTGTGATTTTTCAGTTTTTCCTGTCAAATTTTGCAATAAATTTTGTTCAAGTAAACGACTGTGCTGTAGATAGTGCAATAAAGACTGACCTGCTTGTGTGATTCGACATGGACGCTCACGAACAATCAGTAAATGTCCGAGTAGTTTTTCTAAACTTTGCACACGTAAAGTCACTGCCGAAGCTGTAATGCACAACTGTACTGCGGCAAGATCAAAGCTACCTGTTTCTGCAACAGCTAAAAATGCTGCACAATGTTTATGATTAAGCATAATTTTTAATCCTACTTGAAATTTTCTATTCGTGTAAAAATAGTACTTTTAGTGTATTTAATTCCAATTATAAACTTAATTAAATTTAGTTAGATTGATATTTTCTAAGAAATAATCAATATTATGAAAATTTCAGGATAATACATCCACAATTTTTTGAATGTTACATGGTCATGGTAAATAGTTACATACAGGGACTAATGATGGGTTTTAGCCTGATCATTCCAATTGGGGCACAAAATGCATTTGTACTGAAACAAGGCTTAAAAAAACAATCTGTGTTTTGGGTCTGTTTGGTATGTGCATTGTCCGATTCTATTCTCATTATTTTAGGTGTAACGGGTTTTTCAGTGGTGATACAACAGTACCCTCAATTAATACAATGGGCTAAATGGGGTGGGGCGCTGTTTTTATTTTGGTATGGATTACAACATGCCTTGCAATCCTTTGGTTCAGAACAAAAGATGCAAATTAGTGCAGATGAAACGCAACATTTAAGTAAAATCATTTTAATTTGTTTGACTTTAACATGGCTCAATCCGCATGTATATTTGGATACGGTGGTTTTGCTCGGTTCAATTTCGACACAATTTGAAAATACGAAATTATATTTTGCTTTAGGTGCAGTGACGGCATCTTGGTTATTCTTTTTTGCATTGGGCTATAGTGCAAGAATATTTATTCCTATTTTTGAAAATCCAAAGGCTTGGAAGATTTTAGATGGAGTGATTGCATTGGTAATGTGGGGAATTGCAATTTCACTGATTTTAAATGTATGATATTTAGATGAATGATTTGAAATTTAAGGCTGTTTATATTTGTTTTAGGATAGGTTTTTTAACTATAAGATCAGCCCAAATATTCAATCATCAATATATTTATACATCTAAAAAATGAAGTATGTGGGCTAATCGTTATACAGCGTAATTACTTAAGCTTGAAGTGCTTTTAAATCTGCTAAAACTTGTTCAGCATGCCCTGCAGCTTTGACTTTACGATATTCTTTGACCAATGTACCGTTATGGAAAATAAACGTTGAGCGTTCAATGCCCATCACTTTCTTACCATACATATTTTTTTCTTTAATTACATCAAAATGCTGACACAGTACTTCTTCTTTATCACTAATCAAGTTAATGCTGAGATTTTGCTTCTCAGTAAAATTCTGATGTGCTTTTACAGAATCACGAGATACCCCAATAATCGTGGTATTTAGTGCAGAAAACTGCTCTTTCAGTGTTGAAAAATCAACAGCTTGGACTGTACAGCCTGGTGTTGAATCTTTTGGGTAAAAATAAATGAGTAACCATTCTGATGTAACTTCAGCTAAATTAATTTCGCCTGAAGTTGTTTGGAAAGTTTGATTTGGTAAAGTAATACTTGAACTCATATTCATATTCTCCATAAAAATTCAGCCACATAAAAGTGGCTGAATTTAGACTGTGGTTAACGATTATTTTTTCGCTTGTGCAGCTTTCATTTCAGCTTCAGCAAGTGTTTGAATCTTGCTAACCAGTGGTGCACCAAGACATGCCTTCATGTCTGCATTTTGCTTCTGAACAAATGCTAACGTAGATGGGCTTTTCTTCGCATTGAGTGTGCTTTGTAGCTCCCACTGTTGAGCAAGTGTTGTTTTACCTTTGATATCGGTATCACAAGTACAGTATTTACCTGCTTCAGTTGCAGTTAAACCACCTTTTTTAGTGATTTGAGTTTTACACTCAGCAATGATCGCAGCTTTCACGTTAGTGCTTTTTGCAATACTTGCCGCATCTGCTGAAGCAAGTGTAGAACCGAACATTGCAGCAGAAAAAAGTGAAGTCAGTAGTAAACCTGTTTTAGAAATTTTCATCATCATTACCTATTATTACGGTATATAGCGTGTAGGATCTGTTACACCTGCATCAGCAAAACCTTGTTTGCGTAAACGGCAGCTATCACATTTTCCACAAGCACGTCCCTGGTCGTCAGCTTGGTAGCATGACACTGTTTGACTGTAGTCTACGCCATGTTCTATACCCAAGCGAATGATATTTGCTTTGGATAAATGTAACAGAGGTGTTTCAAATTTAAGTGGTTTTCCTTCCACGCCAACTTTAGTTGCAAGGCGCGCCATATTGGCAAAGGCATCAATAAACTCAGGACGGCAATCAGGGTAACCTGAATAATCAACAGCATTAATACCAATGACAATGGCTTGTGCATCAAATACTTCGGCAGCTGCAAGCGCATAAGACAAGAAAATGGTGTTACGTGCAGGCACATAAGTAATTGGGATACCAGCTTGTTCATGATCTGGGATTTCAATACTATGATCGGTGAGGGCAGAACCACCCAAATTACCTAAATCAATATTGATTACACGGTGTTCCACACCAGCACGTTGAGTTAATGCACGGGCAGCATCTAACTCAGTTGTTGAGCGTTGACCATACATAAAGCTGATTGCAATACAGTCGTAATTGGCTTGAGCCCAAGCTAAACAAGTGGTGGAATCTAAACCACCTGACAATAAAACGATCGCACGAGGACGCATAACACTTCTCCAATTTTATAACAGGGCGGATTAACGACCAGTTTCATCATTCCATAACAATTTATGCAATTGTAATTGAAAGCGAACAGGGAGTTGGTCGTCTAAAATCCATTGCGCTAAATCACGCGCTAAAGCAGGTAGCCGAGCTGTATTTTTTTCGACAGCAAAAGCTGGTGAAAACCACACAGTACTGACCCGCTCATTTAACTCAAATTCTGCAACTTGCTGTTTTGACCATTCGTAATCCTCACGATTACAGATGACAAACTTAATTTGATCATGTGGGGTTAAATGATCAAGGTTACTTAAAAGATTACGTGTGTGCTCACCAGATGTAGGCGTTTTGAGATCGAGCACTTTTGATACACGTGTATCTACAGAAGATACATCAAGTGCACCACTTGTTTCGAGTGAAACATCAAAACCTAAATCACATAATTGTTGTAATAATGGAATGCAATTTGGCTGTGCAAGTGGTTCACCGCCTGTAACACAAATATAAGGGGTATTAAAATCTGTTGCGGTTTGGATAATACTGTCCAATGACTGACGTTGACCACCCTCAAAAGAATAAGTTGTATCGCAGTAGGTGCAGCGTAAAGGGCAACCCGTTAAACGAATAAAAACAGTCGGTAAGCCTGCTGCATTGGCTTCACCTTGTAGGGAATAAAAAATCTCCGTAATACGTAAACCCGCAGACGGATCAGAAACAGGAATAGCAGAAGAGCGGAGAGTATTCATAACATTTACCACAGTGTACAAAATGAAAAATCTCTACGATCAGAATTGACCGTAGAGACGAGGAGCTATTGCGCCAATAGGCGGCGAAAGTTCCGCAACAAATAAAGGAATTAGTCTTCGCGAAGTAAGTCGTTTAAGCTCGTTTTTGAACGAGTTTTTGCATCAACTTTTTTCACGATAATTGCAGCGTAAAGGCTGTAAGTACCGCATTTAGACGGCAAGCTACCCGCAACAACAACTGAACCTGCTGGGACACGACCATAGTGAACTTCGCCGGTTGCACGGTCAAAGATTTTAGTTGATTGACCAATGAATACACCCATTGAAATCACAGAACCTTCTTCAACAATCACGCCTTCAACAATTTCAGAACGTGCACCAATGAAGCAGTTATCTTCAATAATGGTCGGGTTTGCTTGAAGTGGCTCAAGAACACCACCAATACCTACGCCACCTGACAAGTGTACATTTTTACCAATTTGAGCACATGAACCAACAGTTGCCCATGTATCAACCATAGTACCTTCATCAACATATGCACCAATGTTCACATATGAAGGCATCAAGATCACGCCTTTTGCTTGGAAAGAACCTTTACGTGCAACAGCAGGAGGTACTACACGTACGCCAGCGGCTTTAAATTGTTCTTCAGTCCAACCTGTAAACTTAGTATCAACTTTGTCATAGAACTGAAGGTCGCATGATTCAATTGGTTTGTTGTCGTTGAGTTTAAACGATAATAATACCGCTTTTTTCAACCATTGATGAACAATCCATTCACCGTCAATTTTTTCAGCGACACGTAATGTACCGTTATCTAAAGCTGAAATCGCTTCTTCAACTGCAGTACGGATTTCAGCTGGACAATCTGCCGCTGTGAAATTTGCACGGTTTTCAAATGCTTGCTCGATGATCGTTGAAAGCTGAGACATGATCTTCTCTTTCCAAAAAATTTTACAGATTCTACACCAAATTGGTTGGTAAATTCTCTAAAAATCAAATCACAATGCTAAAAGTAGTAAATAAAAAAATGGCGCTTACAGAAATGTATAAAAGCTGAAAAAATTTGTAAATTTTAAGCGTTTAAATACCGATACTTATACTAAATTGTATCAAAAGTTAACATAATTAAGCAAAAATTCATCAAGAAGTCACCTTTTTATCAGGGGTTTTGAACTAAGATAAAACTGAAATCAAAAAAACATGAATGAATTAAATAACAAGCTCAATTTTTGAGGAGATACAAATGAAAGTGTTTAAACTTTTTGCGATTACAGCAGCATTAACTGCATCTGGTTTTGCAATGGCAGATTATCAAGTGGTTGATAGCGGTAAAACTTTTGATACAAACCAACTCATTCCAACAGGTGCGCGTGTAGAAGTCGGTACGACAGGTTACGGTGGTGCACTTTTATGGACAGCTAATCCATATGTTGGTTTGGCACTGGGTTATAACGGGGGAGATATTTCTTGGTCAGATGATTTATCTATCAATGGTACAAAATACGATGTAGATATGGATAATAAGCTTGCGTATTTAAATGCGGAGATTCGTCCATGGGGTACAAGTCAAAGCCGTTGGGCTCAAGGGGTGTATGTAGCCGCTGGTGTGGGCTATATCGATTCTGAATATGATCTTAGCAAACGTTCAAGTGATGGCGTAATTAAAGTGAATGGTAATAACTATAACTTTAATGGTGAAGTGAATGGTAAAATGGATTATGAGAACAAAATTTCCCCATATGTAGGTTTAGGTTTTGCACCTAAAATTAATAAAAACTGGGGTGTATTTGGTGAGGTTGGTGCATATTACACAGGTAATCCTAATGTGAATTTACAATCTCGCGGAGATTTTGTAAATGTCAATGGTGCAGATTTCGATAGAGATTTAGCCGCTGAAGAAGATAAAATTAGTAATGATGACAAGTACCAATGGTTACCCGTTGGTAAAGTGGGTGTAAGTTTCCATTGGTAAGTTTTGATCCGAATGTAATGTAACAAAAAAAAACAGGCATAAGCCTGTTTTTTTTGTTGTTGGGGTTATTAAAAATACGTTTTAGTCTTCAGGGTAAGCAATTTTTTTCAATGCTTTAACATCGGCATCGGGTGCACAAATCGAAATGAATTCATAGCCATAACCACGTAGAAGATGTCCTTTACGGACAGCTATCCATGTTGTATTGACTCCAAATAAATCGGTATCAATTTGTTTTAAACGATGATCACGTTCAGTGTCATAAGCCACATCATTGACAATACCGACACCCATACCGAGTTCAACGTAGGTTTTAATGACATCGGCATCGAGCGCTGACATCACAATATCGGCATTGAGTCCTGCATCATCAAAAGCAGTATCAATTTTAGAACGTCCTGTGAAACCACCGTGGTAGGTAATAATTGGATATTGAGCCAATTTTTCTAAGGTGATTTCTCTTGGATTAAGCTGTGCTAATGGGTGATCATTAGGTGTAATGATGCAGTGCTTCCAATTATAAAATGACACACTTCCTAAATTATCTTCAGCCATGAGTGATTCAGTCGCAATACCAATATCAGCTAGACCCAGTAACAGCATTTCAACAATTTCAGTCGGGCTTGCTTGTTGCAAAATCAAATGGACTTTTGGAAATAATTTTTTAAATGCATTGACGATAGGTGGAAGAACGTAACGAGCTTGTGTATGTGTTGTTGCAATCGTTAACGTTCCTTCATCGACTTTATTAAAGTCATCAGCAAGGCGTTTAATATTATCTGAATCAATGAGCATGCGTTCAACAATACTGAGCAGTGCTTGACCAGGTTCTGTTAAACCCAATAAGCGTTTACCTTTACGTACAAAAAGTTGAACACCTAGCTCATCCTCAAGGTCTTTGATGTGTTTACTCACGCCCGATTGAGAGGTGTAGAGTGCAGCCGAAGCTTCGGTTAAATTATAATTTTGACGAACTGTTTCTCGGATAATTCTTAATTGCTGAAAGTTCATGTTCTTCGGTACCTTAAATAAGGACGAGTCAGCTAATGTACTGCTCATCCTGAGGTTGTGTTACGCAACCTGATTTGCAAAAAGATGTAGTGTAGATGCGCTGATCCATACGGTTTGGTTTGGTCGGAACTGATGTAATTTAGCATCTTCCGAACTGAGTGCAATTTCAATCAGATTACCTGCGCTGTCTTGTAACTCAGCCATGATTTTTCCTGCAATCCAAATTTCACGTAAGAAGGTTGCTTGGAATGCATTTTCAGTCGGTTGTGCATGAATACGTAATTCATGTGGGCGTGCAAAAGCAATCACCTGACCGTCTGATACATTTTGTGGCTCAGGCAGTAGAATGCTGTCAGAACCGATTTGAATCAGTCCTTGAGATTTCGTACCTTCAAAACGATTGGCTTGACCTAAGAAGTCAAAGACAAATGGCGTGGTCGGATTTTCATACACTTCTCGTGGTGAACCAATTTGTTCGATATCACCTTTGTTCATCACCACAATTTGGTCAGCAACTTCAAGTGCTTCCTCTTGATCATGTGTCACAAAAATAGAAGTGATATGTAATTCATCATGTAAAGTACGTAACCAACGGCGTAATTCTTTACGGACTTTAGCATCGAGGGCACCAAAAGGTTCATCAAGTAAAAGTACACGAGGTTCAACCGCCAAGGCACGCGCAAGCGCAATACGTTGACGCTGACCACCTGAAAGCTGAGCAGGGTAACGATCAGTAAGGAAGCCAAGTTGTACCAAATCAAGCAAACGTGTCACACGCTTTTTAATTTCTGCTTCATTTGGACGTGTTGCGCGTGGACGTACACGTAAACCAAAAGCAATGTTGTCAAATACAGTCATATGACGGAACAAAGCATAATGTTGGAATACAAAGCCGACTTGGCGTTCACGAACGTGAATATTCGTGGCATCTTGACCTTCTAAAATCACCTGACCTTTGTCTGCAGATTCAAGACCAGCAATGATGCGAAGCAGTGTTGTTTTACCACAACCCGATGGTCCAAGTAATGCAACCAACTGACCTTCAGGAAAGTCTAAAGAGATGTCTTTAAGTGCATGGAACGCACCAAAATGTTTTTCAATATTTTTAACTTGAATACTCATAATGTAATTCCTTAAACAGTTGCATCGTCATTGCGTCGGTCTTGTTTTTCCTGACGGATTTCAACCCACGTTTTTAAAATTAGGGTAAGAATCGCAAGCAGAGCAAGCAGCGATGACACAGCAAATGCTGCACTAAACGTATATTCGTTATATAAAATTTCAACATGGAGAGGCAATGTATTGGTTTCACCACGAATGTGACCAGAAACGACAGAAACTGCACCAAACTCACCCATTGCACGGGCATTACACAGAATGATGCCGTAAATCAGACCCCATTTAATATTGGGTAAAGTCACATTCCAAAATGTTTGCCAACCAGATGCACCTAGTACAATTGCTGCTTCTTCTTCCTCTGTGCCTTGTGCTTCCATTAGAGGAATCAATTCACGAGCAACAAAAGGGACGGTAATGAATATAGTCGCCAATACAATTGCAGGAGTCGCATACAAAATCTTGATGTCATTGTCCATCAACCAACCGCCGAACCAACCTTGTGAACCAAAAATCAACACAAGCATTAAACCTGCAATTACAGGTGATACTGAAAATGGTGTATCAATAATGGTGGTGAGAATAGCTTTACCACGAAAGTTAAATTTCGCCACACACCATGCAGCAGCAACACCAAATACCACGTTAAGTGGAACAGCAATAGCAGCAGTGAGTAATGTTAATTTAACAGCAGACAATGTATCAGGATTGACCAATGCTGAAAAATAAACAGCAACACCTTGTTTAAACGCTTCCACGAAAACTAAAATCAGAGGAAGAATTAAGCAACTTAAAAAGAAAATCATTGCAATGACAATAAGGGTGACTTTGACCCAAGTAGGTTCTCGTGTCGCATCTCGAGATTGTAATTTTTGTGCTAAAGCACTGCTAGAAGATGAACTCATCGTGCAGTTCTCCCTGTACGGCGACTTGCCCAAGCTTGAATAAGATTAATCAAAAAGAGAATAAAAAATGAAAGTACAAGCATCACCACAGCAATCGTGGTTGCACCAGCATAGTCATATTCTTCGAGGCGTGAAATGATCATCAATGGTGCAATTTCAGTTTCAAAAGGTTGATTACCTGCAATGAAAATCACTGAGCCGTATTCACCGACGCCCCGTGCAAATGCAAGTGCAAAGCCTGTCAGTAATGCAGGAAATAAAATTGGTAAAATGATTTTGGTGATAATTTGAAAACGATTTGCGCCAAGCGCAGATGCCGCTTCTTCAAGTTCGGTTTCTAAATCGGCAAGGACGGGTTGTACCGTACGTACCACAAAAGGAATACCAATAAAAATTAAGGCCAAGGTAATCCCAATCGGGGTATATGCGACTTTAATACCAATAGGTTCAAGGTATTGCCCAATCCAGCCTGTAGGTGCATACAGCGATGTGAGTGCAATACCTGCCACAGCCGTTGGCAGTGCAAAAGGTAAATCAACCAATGCGTCAACAATACGTTTGCCGGGAAAACTATAACGAACAAGGCACCAAGCAAGCAATAAACCAAAAACAACATTAATAAGTGCAGCAATAATCGCTGTACCAAAACTCAGTTGTAGTGATTTTAAAATTCGTTCAGAACTGAGGATTTCCCATAAACCATCCCAACCAATTCCAAGGGATTTGATGAATACGGCAGACAATGGGATCAGCACAATTAATGATAAATACGCTAGGGTGAAGCCTAGTGAAAGACCAAATCCTGGCAGCACTCGGGAACGCTGCGACATGAGAACTCCTCAAAGAGAGAAAGCTGACTGAAATCAGTGAGCTATAAAATAAATTTTGCCAAGCATAAAAGGCAGGGACTAAATTGCAAATTTAAAAAACAACTTGTTATCATCAATATTATTGATATAAGCGTGCTGTGGCTCACTGATGAGGTGGTCATAAATTTCTGGAAAAGATCCAAAACCTGAAGCAACATTGATGTGTCCGACTTGACCTAAGTTGCGAGGTTTAATTCGCCAAGCTTTCGCCAAAGCAAGTGCATCATCGAAGTTTAACCAAGGATCATTTTCAGAAATAATCATTTCAGTGGGTACGGCAATTTTGAGTTGATGAAAGTAAGCTGCATAATCATTTGGACTATTGCGTGCAAAACCATTCGCACCGAAGCGGGCAGGGTTAGCAGGCGCAACTAAAATCAATTTTTTGATTTTTGATGTAAGCTCTGGATGTTGTGCTAATGCAGCAACACTGGTCAAACAACCGAAACTATGTGCAACGATTTGGATTGGTGCTTCAGTTTTGGCAACTAAAGTCACAAAACTCTTCATCCAATCTTTGAGTATAGGAAGATTCCAATCCTTTTGTTGCACACGAGAGCAAGACATAAGTTCACGTTGTAACCAAGACTGCCAATGATCAGAATCACTGCCACCCACTCCCGGAACAATTATCGTGTGAATCATGTCTTTACTCCTTACTTTTACCTACGTGATGCGTATTGATTGATGATTATTTACTATTCTCTTTTACAATTTGATCAAATACACCGTTATTCTCAAAATGTTGCTTTTGAACTTTAGCCCAACCACCAAACTCTTTATCAATCGTTACCAGTTTTAAAGGTTTAAATACAGTGCTGTATTGCTTCAAAATGCTTGCATTACGTGGACGATAGTAATTTTTTGCTGCAATAGTTTGTCCCGCAGGCGAATACAAGAAGTTTAAGTAAGCTTTTGCGACATTGGCATTACCATCTTTTTGTACATTTTTTTCGACAATTGCTACAGGTGGCTCAGCCAAAATAGATAAAGTTGGTGTGATGATCTCAAATTTACCTGGTTGCTCACGTTGTGCTAAGAAAGCTTCATTTTCCCAAGCAAGTAACACATCACCAATACCGCGCTCGGCAAAGGTTGTGGTTGAACCACGTGCGCCTGAATCGAGTACTTTGGTTTGTTTGTAAATTTGACGAACAAAATCTTGTGCTTTTGCATCTGTGCCGTATTTATGTTTTGCCCAAGCCCATGCAGCAAGATAGTTCCAACGCGCACCACCTGAAGTTTTTGGATTTGGTGTCACAATTTCTACGCCTGGTTTAACCAAATCCCCCCAATCTTTAATGCCTTTTGGGTTGCCTTTACGTACAAGAAATACAATGGTTGATGTATATGGTGTTGAGTTTTGAGGGAATTTCTTTTGCCAATCTTTTGGAAGTAAATTCGTCTTTTCAGCAATTGCATCAATATCGGCAGCTAAAGCCAATGTAACAACATCTGCACTTAAGCCATCGATCACGGCGCGCGCTTGTTTACCTGAACCGCCGTGTGATTGTTTGAAGTTAATATCTTGCCCCGTACTTTTTTTCCAATAAGCACCGAACTGTTTATTAAAATCATCGTATAATTCACGAGTTGGATCATAAGAGACATTTAAAAAGTCTTTTGCAGCAAAAGTGATTGATGAAACAGAAACGAGAGCGACAAGTAAGCTTACTTTTAGTTTTGAAAATTGCATGGTGATTGTTCCCATATTTTTGTGAAGTTCATAAATATGGATGAAGCATAGCGGTTGTCTTTATTCATAAAAAATAATAAAAAATGAATTTTATATGAATATTTATGCTAATTGGTGTCGTAATTTAGAGGTGGATTATGCTGAATACAGGAAGGTTTTGATCAAATGTTATATCTTAAAAATGCTCAATGGGTTGATTCAGTTTCAATTTTAGATCGAGCATTTCAGTATGGTGATGGTTGTTTTACCACCGCACGTTTTCATCAAGATATTTTTGAGCTTGAAACCGCTCATCGAAATCGTTTGGTTGATTCGGCACATCGCTTATTGCTTGATGTAGATTTCACGTTAATCGATATTAGTATTGCATTATTAAGACAGCATTTTGAGCAGTTGAATGGCACATTAAAAATTATGCTTTCACGTGGAGAGGGCAATCGTGGCTATGCATTGCCTGAGCATCCTGCTGATATCTATGTTTTGTTTTATCCGCAAGAGACATCTGATTTTAAGTTTGAGCAGATCAATAGCGGTGTATTAGAGCGGAAAATAGGCTTAAATATGCCTGAATTGGTCGGTATAAAGACATTAAACCGACTTGAGCAAGTTATGTTGAAGCAAGAAGCTGTACAGAAACAGTGGTTAGAGGCATTGGTTTGCGATTTAAATGGGCAGATTGTTGAAGGTATAAGCAGTAATTGTCTTCTACGCATAAACAATACATGGGTTACGCCTGAACTTCGTTATAATGGTGTGCATGGTGTGATGCGTGCAGAAATTTTGCAACGTATGCAACAACATAGTATTGCTTGTGAGCGACGTCAGGTGAATATTGATGAAATTCAAACTATACAAAGCTTATTTTTCTGTAATGCACTGAGTCCCATGAAAGTTGTAGAGACATTTGACTTAGATGCATTTCAACAACGCAGATTAGACCTTCAACCTTGTGTTGAGTTATTTGAAACTTTAAAATTGAATCAGTTTAAGCCTTATGTCTAAAACCCAGCCTAAATCTAATAAAAAAGCACAGCAACAGCTTGCTCTAAAGCGTAAAAAGATTTTAAAAGTGATTGCAATAGCCCTTATTGCAATTCTCGTTGTTATTGGTATTGTTTTGAAAATGAGCTTGTTTAAACCTTTTCCTGTAGCAGGAGAAAAACAAAAGCTTTCAGTGACTAATGGTGAAAATTATACTCGTTTTATTGATCAACAAGCACAAGATGGTAAGGTTAGCTTTCCACTTGTTCTAAAGTTATATCGTAAATTTTTCATACACGACACCATGAAAGCAGGTGTATATGAAGTAACTCAGGGCATGAGTTATCGTCAAGTTTTGGAAATGGTTTCTAATGCTGAAAATGCGCAAATGAATCGCATTTTGGTCATTGAAGGAACAACTGCTAAAGATTTAATCAAAGCACTCAAAAAAGACAGCTTGGTTGTGCATGAGGTGACAAACCTACCAACTCGTGAAATGTTGCAAGCGCTTAATATTCCTTTTGAGCATCCTGAAGGATTATTTGCCCCCGATACGTATTTTTTTGCAAAAGAAACTTCAGATAAACAAATTTTATTAGATTTGTATCAGCGTCAAATGAAAATTTTAGACGATGCTTGGGAAAAACGTGATCCAACTGTGCCGTATAAAACCAAATATGAGGCGTTGATTATGGCGTCAATTATCGAGAAAGAAACCAGTGTTGATCGTGAATTAGAACAAGTTTCAGGTGTTTTTGTGCGTCGTTTAAAATTGGGGATGCGTTTGCAAACAGATCCAACTGTAATTTATGGTATGGGTGATCAATATAAAGGTAATATTACCAAGCAAGATTTACGCACACCAACAGTATATAATACTTATACTATCAATGGCTTACCGCCAACACCAATTGCACTTCCAAGCAAAAAAGCCATTGAAGCTGCAATGCATCCTGATAATTCAGACAATATTTACTTTGTGGCAACAGGCAATGGTGGTCATAAATTTACCGCTAATTTGTCTGATCACAACCAAGCAGTGCAAGAATACCGCGCTGTTATGCAATCTAAAAATTAAGGAGCGGTGATGTTTATTAGTTTTGAAGGCACCGAAGGTGTAGGAAAAACCACACTGATCCAAAAATTGTATGATCATTTTCAGTTTGCAGGTAAAGATGTTGTTTTAACTCGTGAGCCAGGTGGAACACCGCTTGCAGAGCAAATTCGTTCTTTATTACTTTCAGTCAATCATGATGAAAAAATGAGTCATGATACTGAGTTGCTCTTGATGTATGCCGCACGTGCGCAGCATTTAGAACGTGTGATTTTACCTGCATTGGCAGAAGGTAAAATTGTTCTGTGTGACCGTTTTAGTGATTCAAGTTTTGCCTATCAATGTGCAGGGCGGGGGTTAAGTCGTGACAAGTTACAGTTACTAAATATTAACTTTGTCGCTAAAATGCCTGATATTACGTTTTGGTTAGATGCACCTATTGAACTTGGGATGACTCGTGCACGTGAGCGCGGTGCATTAGATCGTTTTGAGCAAGAAAAAGTCAGCTTCTTTGAAAAAGTTCGTACAGGTTTTGAGGAAATTCATCAAAATGAACCTGAGCGTATGAAACGCTTGGATGCGACTCAAGTGCCTGAACAGGTCTTTAAAGAGGCTTTGTCTTATCTAAATTAATATTTTGTTTACTTGATAAAATAGAACCATTGGGTTCATGTTTTTCAATGATAAAGTCTTTATATTTTGATGTACAAAAGAACATAAAGATGGAATTTCATGAAAAGTAATAAACAAGAAATTATTCAATTTTTACAGCAATACTTTCCACAAAGTTTGGAAAAGTGTGAAATCGAAGAAGTCACTGATTGCGGTGCAACCATGTTATGGCATGTTGGTGGCAATGATTTACGTCCAGGTGGCACGATTTCAGGACCAACTATGATGACACTTGCCGATTTTGCCATGTATGTTGCTATTTTAGGTGAAATTGGCATTATTGGTTTGGCTGTGACTACCAACATGAATATCAATTTTTTACGCAAGCCTTCAGGTGGTGTTGATTTGCGTGGGGTATGTAAATTGATGAAAGTAGGTAAAGTCTTAATTGTGGCTGAAGTTTGGATTTATTCTATAGATCAGGATGAACCTGTTGCGCATGTGACAGGAACCTATTCAATTCCACCGCAAAAATCTTAATTGATATCTTTGATATATAAAATTTGATGAATAAAAATGCCTGAATTAATCAGGCATTTTTTATGGTCTTAATCGACTGATTAAGCAATCGATGCGACTTGAGATACATCGACATTGACCAATGGTGTTTCAATGCCAAAATCAGGTGGCGTTAAAATGGTTTTTCTTAATTCATTGGACTGTTCAGGATAATCAAGCGTGTAATGCAAGCCACGAGATTCTTTGCGCTGCATCGCACAGCGTACAATCATTTCTGAAACCAAGACCAAATTACGCAGTTCAATTAAGTTTTTACTCACATGGTAATCTTGATAGTATTCGGTAATTTCACGCTTCAACATTTCAATGCGGTGCAAGGCACGTTGTAGACGTTTTGTAGTTCGTACAATACCGACATAGTTCCACATGGTCTGTCGTAATTCATCCCAGTTCTGTAAAATTACGACATCTTCATCGGCATTAGTCACTTGTGTCGCATCCCATTCAGGTACAGTCGGTGCTTTGAAATGCTGATTCGATTGCTCGGTCATATGTTTTGCTGCACTCATACCATAAACAAAGCACTCTAATAAAGAGTTACTCGCCATACGATTTGCACCGTGTAACCCTGTATAAGAGGTTTCACCAATCGCATATAGACCGGCAATATCAGTTTGACTGTGTTCATCAACCACAACACCGCCACAGGTATAGTGTGCAGCAGGTACAACAGGAATCATTTCTGTAGTGATATCAATGCCGAGTTCAAGCAGACGTGCATATAAAGTTGGAAAATGTTCTTTCACAAATTCAGGGGGCTGATGAGTAATGTCTAACCACACATGACGGATACCTAAACGTTTAATTTCATGGTCAATGGTACGAGCAACAATGTCACGAGGAGCAAGTTCAGCACGCTCATCAAAACGGAGCATAAAGCGTTCACCATCAGGCAAACGTAAATATGCACCTTCGCCACGCATGGCTTCAGTAATTAAAAAAGAACGAGCTTGAGGATGATACAAACAGGTGGGATGGAATTGGTTGAACTCCATATTGGCAACCCGACAACCTGCACGGTAAGCCATCGCAATCCCATCACCTGTGGCAATGTCGGGATTAGAGGTATATAAATAGGCTTTCATGGCACCACCACAAGCAAGGGCGGTAAAGGGTGCTAAAAATGTATGAACTTTTTCATTGGCTTCATCGAGTGCATAAAGTCCTACAGCACGATTTTCGACATCAAATTGTCCGAGTTTTTGTGTGGTAATGAGGTCAATAGCAATAAAATTTTCAAAGATACTAATGTTTTCTTTTTGTTGTGCACGTTCAACCAAAGTGGTCGAAATAGCTTTGCCTGTAGCATCTGCGGCATGAATAATTCGACGTTGTGAATGTCCACCCTCACGGGTTAAATGCAATTGAGCATCATGATCTAATGTAAATTGAACACCTTGTTCAAGCAGAAAATCTACAGAAGGACGACCCCCTTCAACGGTTTGGCGAACTGCATCTATTTCACACAAATGCGAACCTGCAATCATGGTGTCATCAATATGTTGCTGAATAGAATCAGTTTTATCTAAAACCGCAGCGACACCTCCTTGAGCAAAATAGGTGCTTGCATCGGTTAGGGTTGATTTAGCTAAAACTGCAATTTTAAAATGATCAGGTAGAGACAATGCTAGACTTAGCCCTGCGCCACCACTCCCCACAACGATGACATCAAATTGATGTGATGTTTCGAAATTAGACATGTCCATCAGCTAATTTAAAAAAGTCCGATCATCACACTCTTTTTTTGATCAAAATTCAATAGCTTTATGAGGCAAAAGCGTACTTTTGGCAGATTAATTTAATAAAATATTCATTTAGGCTTAATACTTACTTAAGTAAGCAATTGTTTTATAAAACATCGCAACATATTATTACGCAAAGATATAATTTTGTATGTTACAAACAGTTTTATTAAAAATATCACAGATGGGTTCAAATATTTATGAATAGTCGCCTAATACAAAACGGAATGTATGCCGCTGTTTTTACTGTTGCAGTAACCCAAGCACAGGCAGCCACCCCAGTTGATTTTTCTAATTTAGTTGAGCAAGTCAGTCCTGCTGTTGTGAGTGTCAATGTTGTAAAAAAAATGACTCAGGAAGAGCTTTTACAACAACAAGTGCCTGAGATTTTAAAACGCTTCTTTGGTAATCAGATCATTATTCCACAGCAACAAGCCCCACAAGAAAAAACAGCGTATGGTAGTGCATTTTTTATCAGTAAAGATGGTTATTTATTGACAAACCACCATGTGGTGGAGGATGCATCTAAAGTTACGATTATGTTGAATGATCGCCGTGAAATTGATGCTACTGTGGTCGGAAGTGATGCACGCACAGACGTTGCATTATTAAAAGTAGAGGGCAATAATTTTCCATCACTTGCAACAGGCAATGTTGATCAGCTTAAAGTTGGACAGCCTGTACTTGCGATTGGTTCGCCTTTTGGTTTTGATTATTCTGCATCGGCAGGGATTGTGAGTGCTAAATCTCGTAATATGATGGGTGAAACCTCAGTACCGTTTATTCAGACCGATGTAGCATTAAATCCAGGTAATTCAGGTGGGCCATTGTTTAATCAACAAGGTCAAGTGATTGGTGTGAACTCACGAATTTTTAGTGGGACAGGCGGTTACATGGGCTTGTCATTCTCTATCCCTATTGATGTGGCAATGGATGTTGCAGATCAGTTAAAGAAAAATGGTAAAGTAACACGTTCATATTTGGGTGTGATGTTACAAGATATTGACCGTAATTTGGCTGAAGCTTATAAATTACCAAAACCTGAAGGTTCATTGATTACACAGGTCGCTTCGGGTTCTCCAGCAGATAGAGCTGGTTTTAGATCGGGCGATGTGATTATGAAATATAATGGCTCACCAATTTCAAGAACCTCAGAATTACTCAATTATTTGAACCGAACTCAGCCAAATCAAAATATTCAGCTTGAAGTTTTACGTGATGATAAAGCGAAAGTCATTTCGGCAACATTAACTTCAGCGCCAGATGATACCCCAGCAAAAGCTGAGAATACCAATACGGCAAAACCGCAAAAAGGTCCTATATTGGGCGTGTCTATTCGTGCCTTATCGGATGTTGAAAAGAGCCGTTTAAATATCAAGGGTGGTGTGTTGATTCAAGATGTAGTGCGAGGCGGTTTGGCATATCAATCAAATATTCAAGCGGGTGATGTGATTACTCAAGTTAATAATATAAAAGTTGATAACCCTAATGATTTTGTTTCAGCAGTTTCAGAATTAAAGAAAAATACAGTGGCTCGTGTTGCTATTGTCCGTGAAGGTCAGCATGCAATATTGGGTTTACGCATTCAATAATTGTTAATTGTTTTGTCAAAATAAATGATTGTTGGTTGTTTTATGAAAAATGAATGAAGATTCAATCAACCACTTTTCGGAGTGGTTTTTTGTTGCCAAAGATTTCAACTTGGCGAGTACTTTGTTAAATTGCCGATAAAATACTTGAAAAATCACAGGATGGATACGTGAGCACCTCATATTTTGACCTAAATATTACAGTTAAACCTGAGCATATTGATGTGTTAGGGCATGTTAATAATGTAGTTTATGTGGCATGGATGCAAGATGTCGCAACAGCACATATTGAGGCATTAGGTGTTGGTCTTGAACAATATTTAGAGCTAAAGCATGCTATGGTTGCAGTAGAGCATCATGTTCAATATCGAAAAGCTGCAATGCTTGGTGATGATGTAATTCTACGGACATGGTTCTATGATATCAATGCTTTATATTCTTTTCGTCAGTATGCATTTTTCCGAGCAAGTGACAAAAGCGTACTTTTTACGGGCAATACCAAGTGGGCATGTATTGAAATTGCAACAGGGCGACCAAAACGGATGTCACCGACATTTATTCAGGCTTATCAACCGTTAAATTCTGAACTTGATCCGTATCATTTTTAGAAAAGCCATATATTAATTGTGTTGAGTCGTGATTTGTGAAGGTTACTGTATTGACGGTTGAAAACAGTACATTGAAATAATTATTTAACTGCTATGATTAATATGAATACTTTAAAAAAGTCATCTGTTATAATCTCACGCAATTTATTAATCGCTTTTGTTGTGTATTTTCTTTTTGTACGCAACGCAATTGAATGTTCAAGGTAGCCCATGGCGCAAGCTAAAAAATCTGTAGATATTAAAAATATCCGTAATTTCAGTATTATTGCTCATATTGACCACGGCAAGTCGACACTTGCTGATCGTTTTATTCAAACGTGTGGTGGTTTGCAAGATCGGGAAATGCAAGCGCAAGTTCTTGACTCTATGGATATTGAGCGTGAACGTGGGATTACCATTAAAGCGGCTTCAGTTACGCTGTATTATACGCATCCAAATGGTGAAGAGTATCAACTCAACTTTATTGATACCCCAGGACACGTTGACTTTTCCTATGAAGTATCTCGTTCGTTAGCGGCATGCGAAGGTGCGTTATTGGTTGTTGATGCTGCACAGGGTGTAGAAGCACAATCGGTAGCAAACTGTTATACAGCCATTGAGCAAGGTCTTGAAGTTCTACCTGTTTTGAACAAGATTGATTTACCTCAAGCAGAACCTGAGCGTGTTATTGAAGAAATTGAAAATATTATTGGTGTTGAAGCAACAGAAGCACCAACATGTTCTGCAAAAACTGGTTTAGGCGTTGAAGGCGTTTTAGAAACACTAGTCAATGTTATTCCACCACCAACAGGTGATCGTGATGCTGCATTACAAGCCCTAATTGTTGACTCATGGTTCGATAACTATCTTGGTGTGGTTTCTCTTGTTCGTGTGAAGCATGGTCGTATTCGCAAAGGCGATAAAATGCTTGTTAAATCAACAGGTCAAACGCACATTGTGACATCCGTGGGTATTTTTAACCCGAAACATACAGAAACAGGTATGTTGGAAGCGGGTGAAGTAGGCTTTGTGATTGCAGGTATTAAAGATATTTTTGGTGCGCCAGTGGGCGATACCATTACTTTATCGAATACTCCAGAAGTTGAAGTTTTACCAGGATTTAAAAAGGTTAAACCACAGGTTTATGCGGGTTTATTCCCTATTGACGCTAGTGATTTTGAACCGTTCCGTGAAGCTTTACATAAACTTCAAATTAACGATTCTGCACTTTTCTTTGAACCTGAAAGTTCAGATGCTTTAGGTTTTGGTTTCCGTTGTGGCTTCTTGGGTATGCTCCACATGGAAATCGTACAAGAGCGTTTAGAGCGTGAATACGATCTTGATTTGATTTCTTCTGCACCGACTGTAATTTATGAAGCATTGATGAAAAATGGCGAAACGATTTATATCGATAGTCCATCTAAAATGCCTGAAGGTTCTACAGTTGAAGATTTACGTGAGCCAATTGCTGAATGTAATATTCTTGTTCCGCAAGAGTATTTGGGTAATGTGATGACTTTATGTGTTGAACGTCGTGGCGTTCAGAAAGATATGAAGTTTGTCAGTAACCAAGTTGCAATCACGTTTGAAATACCAATGGCTGAAGTGGTGATGGATTTCTTTGATAAATTGAAATCTTGTTCACGTGGCTTTGCATCACTTGATTATAACTTTGTACGTTTCGAAAGTTCATCTTTGGTTAAAGTTGATGTGTTAATTAATGGTGATAAAGTCGACGCTTTAGCTATGATTTGTCACCGTAATGATGCACGTCATCGTGGTATTGCACTCGTTGAAAAGATGAAAGACTTGATTCCGCGTCAAATGTTTGATGTGGCGATTCAAGCTGCCATTGGTGCACAAATTATTGCGCGTTCTACTGTGAAAGCAATGCGTAAAAACGTATTGGCTAAATGTTATGGTGGTGACGTTTCTCGTAAGAAGAAACTTCTCTCTAAACAGAAAGAAGGTAAGAAACGTATGAAGCAAGTGGGTAGTGTTGAAATCCCACAAGAAGCGTTCCTTGCTGTGTTGAAAGTAGATAGATAAAATAAGAGAAAAAGGTCAGATAGCTCATGGATTTTGATTTTAATTTAATACTCGTTCCTGCAACGCTGTTGTTTTTTGGCATTTGGCTGCTCGATAAATTTGTTTTCAAGCAACGTGCAGAAAAGGGGCGTGGTAATGAAAATTTCATTATTTCATGGGCATATGATTTTTGGCCAGTTTTAGCAGTTGTATTGGTGTTGCGTTCATTTTTCTTTGAACCATTTAATATTCCATCGGACTCTATGGTACCTACCTTAGAAACTGGTGATTATATTTTGGTGAATAAATATCAGTATGGTGTACGTTTACCGATTACCAATACAAAAATTTTAGATATTGGCGAGCCGAAACGTGGTGATGTTGCGGTATTTCGTTATCCAGCAAATCCAAAAATTAGTTATATCAAACGTATTATTGGTTTACCTGGTGATAAAATAGAATCGGATCATGGTCAGTTATTCATTAATGGTCAGAAAGTGACACAAACGCCAACCCAGTTTAGTCGCCCGAAAGATATTTATGATACAGCACAGTCGATCTATTATTATGAAACGATGGGTGAGCATAAGCACTTGGTGCGTTTACTTGAAGGTCAAAATACGCTTGTTTCAGCATTTAATTATGCACAGAAAAAACAAGATTTACCTTATGTTGCCAAAGCTAATGATCGTTTTGTAAAATCTAATGGGGAAAATTGGGAAGTGATTGTACCAAAAGGACATTACTTTGCTATGGGTGATAACCGTGATCAAAGTGCTGATAGTCGTTTTTGGGGTTTTGTACCTGAAGAGAACTTAACAGGTCATGCGATTTATATTTGGATGCATAAGGAACCGGGTTTGAAAGTTCCTTCATTCAGTCGTAATGGTACAATTGACTAATTATATTGCAGCGAAAGACGGATAATAAAAATGCGCAAGACTCAACAAGGTGTATCCTATATCGGGATTTTATTAGGGGTGGTTGCTTTTGCTTTTATGGCAAAGATTGTAATCGCAGTATGGCCATCTTATTGGGATGATCGTGTGATTGATGGGCAGATTGCTGAGTTGGTTAAAAGTAGTCCAAATGATATTACACCATCTAATTTTATCAATCAGATGGATAAACGTTTAGTCATGAACAATATCCATGATATTCATTTCAAAGATATTGCGACTGTTTCAACAAAAAATGGTTTAGAAGTGATGAAAAAATATGAAGTGCGAAAAAAATTCATGCTGAATATTGATATCATCCTAACATTCGAGAAGAGTTTTGATCAAAGGTCAGTTCAAAGTAAGTGATCCACGCTTACTCAGCCGTATCGGTTATCAGTTTAAAAACATTGAATTACTTCAATTAGCACTGACACACCGATCGGTCAGTCATAAAACCAATTATGAACGCTTAGAGTTTTTGGGTGATGCATTGTTGGGTATGATCATTGCAAATTATCTATATCATGCTTACCCAAACGAAAATGAAGGTCGCTTGACACGCATGCGAGCGACTTTGGTTCGTCAGGAAGCATTAGGGAAAATTGCACATGATCTTAAACTTAGTCATAGTTTGATTTTAAGTACGGGGGAGTTGAAATCAGGTGGTCATCACCGAGAATCAATTTTAGCCGATACAGTAGAATCAATTATTGGGGCAATTTATACCGATTGTCAGGATTTGCCTCAACTACAGAATATTGTTTTAAAATGGTATGAACCTTATTTAGAACATATTGAGCCAACAGATCAGTTGAAAGATCCTAAATCACGCTTACAAGAGTATTTACAAGCACGTAAAAAACCTCTCCCGGTTTACGAGGTTGTAGATATTCAGGGCGATGCACCTAATCAACATTTCAAAGTGGAATGTGAAGTGGCAGGTTTACCTGTCATGATGGGCGAAGGCTTAAGTCGCCGCTTTGCTGAACAGGCAGTGGCGGCAGAATTTTTAAAATTACTGGAGCAGTAATCTACATGAATACACATTCCGATCACATCGATGCTGATCACGAGTCGCAAGACAGCGGCAATGATTTAATTAATCAATTCTTTAGCGAGCAAGGCACAGAAATTCCTGCGGACTATAAAAGTGGTTTTGTTGCCATTGTTGGGCGACCAAACGTGGGTAAATCGACATTAATGAACCATATTTTAGGTCAAAAATTATCGATTACCTCACGTAAGCCACAAACGACTCGTCATAAAATTGTTGGTATTGATAGTCGTGAAAAATCTCAAGCTGTTTTTGTCGATACACCAGGTATGCACAAAAAAGAAGTGCGTGCTATCAATAAAATGATGAATAAAGCAGCTTCTTCTGCATTGCGTGATGTAAATCTTGTGTTGTTTGTACTCGATGCGGACAAGTGGACACAAAATGATGAATTGGTTTTAGAGAAACTGAAGAATGCGGAAATGCCTGTGATTCTAGTGATCAATAAAATTGATACGCTTGAAAATAAAAATCATGCATTACCGCTGATTCAAGAACGTGCAAAATTGATGAATTTTGCTGAAATTGTTCCAGTATCTGCGCTTCGTGGTGCAAATCTGGATCATTTACGTAATACAATTGAGAAATATTTGCCGTTTCAACCACCACTGTATTCACTTGAACAAATTACAGATCGTTCTGAGCGTTTCTTAGCATCAGAAGTGATTCGTGAAAAAATCATGCGTCAGTTGGGTGAAGAGTTACCTTACGATTTGACAGTACAGATTGAATCATTTAAGACAGAAGATGCGACTGTTAATGAAAAAACAGGTCGTCCAAAGCCTGCTTGTACTTATATTGATGCCACTATTTTTGTAGATCGTTCAGGTCAGAAAGCAATCGTGATTGGTGAAAAAGGTGCTAAGCTGAAAAAAATTGGTATGGATGCACGTGTCGACATGGAGAAAATGTTCGAACAAAAAATCATGCTAACGCTTTGGGTTAAAGTTAAAGGCGGTTGGTCTGATGATGAGCGTGCACTGAAAAGTTTGGGTTATAGCGATATTTAATCGTTAAGTCCTTCATTCGAGCGATAAATAAGGAACTGTGATGATTCGTATTTTTACTGTGTTGACATGTGTATTCATGTTGCAAGGATGTATTCACAAACTTGTTACAGTTCCTGTTAAAGCTGCGTATGGTGTGACTAAAGGTGTCGTTAAAGGTACGGCTGCTGTCGTTGGCGCAGTCATTCCTGATGGCGATGATGAAGATGAAAAGAAGAAAGATAAAGACGATTAATATCCAATAAAGTGATCGTTGAATGCGTAATGAAGTTCTACATGGTTATTTGATTCATCACCGTAAATACCGTGAGCGTAGCCATATTGTTCATCTATTTACGCAGGAGCATGGGCGTGTCGATGGTATTTTGCGGCAAACACCTCCACCACAATATCAACCGATTACCGTGCAAGCCTCAGGTAAATCTGAACTCAAAAATTTCTCTAAACTGGAAATACTTAATCAGCCTATATTTTTTCATGGTGATGCCTTTTTTTCAGGTTTTTATTTGAATGAAATTATTTTGCGACTTTGTCCTTTAGAAGAGGCAATGGTAGAAACTTTTGCACAATATCATCAAACTTTAAATCAACTACAAAATATGGCAACACAGGCTGATCAAAATGCTTTTCTCAGGCAAATTTTACGTCAGTTTGAGTATGCCTTAATTGAAGAGTTGGGCTATCCGCTCGATTACAGTCAAGATTCAATGCAGAATCAAATATTAAGCAATCAGCGTTATCAGTTTCAATTGACCGATGGCTTTATTCCTGTTTCACATACCGCTTCTACTGTGCTGACAGGGGAGCAGATTCTGTGTATGCAGTATTATGAAAAAGGTATGGATTTCAACTTAGAACAGTTACAATTACTGACGAAGCTTTATCGGCAAATGATTAGTGCTTTATTGGGCGATCGTCCATTGAAAAGCCGTCAATTGTGGATTCAAAACGCACAATCAAAAATTGCAAATCGATAACGTTTTATCGATCAAACTTATTAGGAAAATGTTATGGCTGCATTGCTTGGTGTGAACATTGATCATGTTGCAACGCTTAGACAGGCACGTGGTACGACTTATCCTGATCCTGTAAAAGCGGCATTAGTTTGTGAGCAAGCAGGGGCAGAGGGGATTACACTGCATTTACGTGAAGATCGTCGTCATATCCAAGATGATGATGTGCGCCGTATGCGTCCTTTACTGAAAACTCATATGAACCTTGAGTTGGCTGTGACCGATGAAATGGTTGCCTTTGCAAAAGAAATTCAGCCACAGCATGTTTGTTTTGTACCTGAAAAACGTCAAGAAATCACAACAGAAGGTGGTTTAGATGTGGTTGGACACTTTGATGATGTTAAAGCTGCAACACAGGCACTGTCAGTAATCGGTTGTGATGTTTCTTTATTTATTGATGCTGATTTTGCACAAATTGATGCAGCAGTGGCATGTGGTGCACCGACCATTGAGTTGCACACAGGTGCTTATGCAGATGCTGAGTCAGAAGAAGCACAGCACGCTGAATTACAGCGTATTGTTCAGGGTGCTGAATATGCAGCATCGAAAGGTTTAGTCGTGAATGCAGGTCATGGTTTGAACTTACAAAATGTTGCACCTATTGCAGCAATTCCACAAATTCACGAGTTAAATATTGGTCATTCGATTATTGCTGAAAGTGTGTTTGTTGGGCTTGAGCAAGCTGTACAAGATATGAAGAAAGCGATTCGAGCAGCACGTTAATTCGTGCTTTTGAGTCGAATGTAAAACGGATAGAAAAATCAAGCATGTCAAATTTAAATTATGATGAACTGATGCAACCTGTTATCGCTTTTTTGGGTTGTGAAACACCAAAAGCATGGTTGGATGAGGCATTAAACAATCTTCCATTACTCATGCAAGATCATGCCAATTGTGAAAAAAAAGCCGCAGGAACAGCAATGAATTTGATGTTCCGATACAGTTTTTTCACTGATTTACAGGTCAAGCTTGCGCAGTTGGTACGTGAGGAAATGTTGCACTATGAACAAGTACTTGAGTTTATGACCAAACGTGGTCAGAAATGGGAAGGTTTGAGTGCAGGGCGTTATGCGGGTGGTCTCCGTAAAGAAATTCGCACTTATGAGCCTGAAGCACTGATTGATGTTATGGTGATTGGTGCATTTGTGGAGGCGCGTTCATGTGAGCGTTTTTATGCGCTTGCACCGCTTGTTGATGATGAGTTGGGTAAATACTATCGTTATTTACTTAAGTCGGAATCACGTCATTATGAGGATTACTTGGCGCTTGCTCTCGATGTTGCTAAATCAGCGAAATTGAAAGATCCTGAAGAGGATATCCAAAAACGCATTGAGTATATTCGTGAAGTGGAAAAAAATCTGATTTTAGAACCTGATGCGCTATTTCGTTTTCATAGCGGTGTACCTGTATCGGCTTAATCAAACCTCCTACGGGAGGTTTGTTTATGATTGAATATTTTTTATATCATCGGATTGATTTGATTTCTTATTCAAATAAAGTTTGGAAATAGTGGGCAGAAAAAAGCCCACTTCAGATGAGTGGGCTTTTTAGTATTTGGCTCTCCAACCTGGGCTCGAACCAGGGACCTGCGGATTAACAGTCCGTCGCTCTACCGACTGAGCTATTGGAGAATCTGAGTGCGATTATAAGGGGATTTTAAATTGGGTCAAGTTAAAATTGTCATAACAACTTCATTTTTTTATCGTATGGTTTTTATTTAATCGAAAAAATGAGAAATCGTAAAAAAATGAATTTCTGCCTTGCATCCTTAGTTTTAGCTTGCTAGATTTAATGCATAACTTAATGTTTAAGTACAAACTTAAACTGTGTGGATTTCAACCAACTTGCCAGCACTAAAATGGCTAAACAGGAGACAGCGAATGAATACGCTTAGCATTTCAGATATTTTCCAAAACCTTGATTATTACAAGACACATTATCTTTCTATCTTATCTCACCCTGACCAATATTTTACACCTGTTGAAAATGCTTATATTCGTGTGTGGCCTTTGGGGCATATTGATTTATTTTTAGGTGATTTATTACATCTTTGGTTTAGTGAAAAATGGTTAATCAATGATTCATGCTTACGTTTAGGTGAGCATAAAGATGATGGTCGTAAAACATCATTTCAACGTGAAAATGATTTATATCTATACCAATTGGCAGGCAGTGCATTGTCAGGGAGTAATCGTTCTCAGGTATGGTCACAGTCTGAAAATAAAGCAGTACATGTTAGTTTAAATAGGGTATTTCAATATTATGCGAACTATAAAGGTACTTCAGCACACAAGTTGGATCGTAAGCAATTACTAACTGCTTTAAAGTCAGCAGTTTAATGTACTCAAAATACTTGATTCAAATAGTTTCTGTGTTTATTTTTAAGTGCAATCGAGTGATTGCACTTTTAAAGTAATCGATGCGTATATATTTAAAACTATTTATTTGGATGAATAATCATGCATGTTGCCGTTGCATGGGCATAGAGTTTTCCATCCTCATCGACAATTTTTCCTTCAGAAATACCTAGGTTTTTACTCATATTGATGGTTGTACCAATTGCAGTCAGTTCTTTATCTTTGGGAATAGGACGGCACATTTTAATATTCAAATCAATTGTACCGTAGCCTATACCTGCATCGAGTAGGGTGTGAATCGCACAACCCGTTACAGAATCAAGCACCGTTGCTGCAAAACCACCATGTACGCCCCCTAAAGGATTGAGGTGTTGATTGCCTGCTTTAACCATGAAAATAGCCGTGCCTGCTGAAAACTCTTTCATTTCCATTGGAATGGTTTCACTGATGCTTGCACGTGGAATATGACCTGCAGCCATGGCTTGTAAAAATTCAATACCTGTCATTTCTTTTGGGTGCTTCATTTTAAGATCCTTTATCTGGTTTGTTATGTTTTTATAGTTCCAAAAAGGAACTTATAAGTCAAAGAAATAGTGTGAACCAATGAGGTTGAAAATTAAATAGCAGGGTAATATTATTATTTTTGTTCTTTTAGTGGTCAGATTCGTAAAATTTATCGAGGCTATCTGCGCTGTGGAGAATATTTAAGGCAATATTTTCACCTGTCGCCCATGATGCAGACATGAGATTGAGATTGACATCAATAATATCAGTTTCTTTACACAATATACGACTGCTAGAAATAATAATAAAACGAGGAGAGTGTTGCTTTAGGCATTGAGCGATGTATTGAGGGAGGTTTTGTTGTTGGAATACATCAATAATTTTGTAGCGCATATTTCTCCAAACAGTATATTTAATTTGTTGTATTTGCATATTTAAAAATATTTTTATTAAATATTCAAACAAAAAAATGTTTTTTTAATTTTTTGTATAATTTTCAACTTTTAATTTATACATAAAATATAAGCGTAGTTAAGTGAATGGTTTGTCATCATACAGAATTAAAATTAGAGTTTTAACTGCGTGTGATGAATTAAAGCGTTGTATTGTTGTGACCTATAACATTATTACTAGATTCATTACTTTGGGCGCGCTTTATATTTATCTAGATGTTTTTGATAAACGTATTTTGAAATTTAAAAACCTCGCCATTTTTTCAAAAAACGAGGTTTTCTAAACATCAACTGGAGAGGTTTAAATTATTTTTCGGCAGCAATTGATGCAATCGCAGCGTCAACGCCTTCAATTGAATCAGCCGCTTTTTTGATACGAGCAAGCGCATCAACAAGGACTTCATCAGCAGTAGCATAAGAAATACGCATGAAACCGCCTAGACCGAATGCATCACCAGGAACAACAGCAACGCCTGTTTCTTCAAGTAACCATTCAGAGAATTCTGTGCAAGATTTTAAACCTTTTGCACGAATCAATGGGCGAATGTTTGCATATGCATAAAATGCACCATCAGCAGGTAAGCAAGAAATACCTTTAATATCATTCAAACCAGCCATTACTAAGTCATGACGACGTTTGAATGCTTCAATCATTGGCTCAAGAACATCTTGAGGACCATTCAATGCAGCTTCAGCAGCAACTTGTGAAATAGAAGTTGGGTTTGAAGTTGATTGAGATTGGATTTTTTTCATTGCGCCAATAAGTTTTGCAGGACCCGCTGCATAGCCAATACGCCAGCCTGTCATTGCATAAGCTTTAGATACACCGTTTAACACGATTGTGCGGTCGTAAAGGTCTGGTGCAACAGTTGCGATGTTATAAAATTCATCATCCCAACGAATCGGTTCATACATATCGTCAGATGCAACATATACTTCAGGGTATTTACGAAGTACTTCAGCCAATGCCTCAAGCTCAGCTTTGGTATAGATCATACCTGTTGGGTTAGAAGGGCTGTTTAATACGACTAGACGTGTTTTGTCTGTAATTGCAGCTTCAAGTTGCGCAGGTGTGATTTTGAAGCGTTGTTCTTCACCACATTTTACAATAACAGGAACGCCTTCAGCGATGATCACCATATCTGGATAGCTTACCCAAAATGGTGCAGGAATAATCACTTCATCACCTTTGTTTAACAATGCAAGTGCAAGGTTAAAGAAAGATTGTTTACCACCACATGAAACCAAAATTTGGTTTGCAGCATAGTCAAGATTATTGTCACGCTTAAATTTTGCAATAATTGCTTTTTTTAAGCTAGGTGTACCATCAACAGCGGTGTACTTTGTAAAACCATTGTTAATTGCAGCAATTGCAGCATCTTTGATGTGTTGCGGAGTGTCGAAATCAGGTTCGCCAGCACCCAGACCAATTACGTTCTTACCAGCTGCTTTTAATTCAGCAGCTTTATTGGTAACAGCAAGCGTTGGGGACGGTTTGATGGCATTTACACGATCAGAGAGACGTACGTCCACGGCAATATTCCTTCTTATTGGGATAAAAAATAAAAGCACACCATCTTAGCCTAAAAAGTTGTATTTAGCCGTACAAAATGTCACCAAACCTTAAAAAAAGAACAAAAACTGAAGAATTACTGTTTCAAAAAAAATCTAAACAACGAACTTTGTAATGCTGACTCGCACTGTTTATAAAATTTCCGTACAATATACGCAGATTGAATTGAGTGAATCATATGAGCTCCCCAAGTACTCCCAAGAAAAAAGCCATTGTAAAATTACCCTTTCCTGTAAAACAGGCGAATGATGCGAAAGCTGCAGATGAAGAGGTTGAAGATATGCGTCCGAAACCACAACCTTATGCAGATCGCACTTGGATGCCACCTCGTGGTACACGTCGCTCTATGGGTAAACGTTAAGTTTATGGTTTGAGTTGTAATAAAAAACAGGTGCATGTGCGCCTGTTTTTTTATCTGAAAAATTTATAAATTTAAATATAATGTTGTTGATAGTCTAAATTTTTAAGATAAAAGCAGTCATCATTGCCAAATTGAAACGATTCAACTTTATATCCACTGCCTTTTAGTAGCATCTTTAGTGGTAATTTGATCTCCCAACTTATGAATGATATGGAACAGTTTACCAAAGCGGATTTCTAATAAGACCAATTGGAATAGTAAAGCAACATCTAAGATTGTATTTACAGTGATCATGCAATTCTAAGCTTCTTTCAGCGCTATATAATCATAATATTTCTTTTTATTTTCATACATATGAGTATCTGCACGCTTAAGCATACATTCTATGCTTTCATGTAGAAGAGTTGTTGCTTGACCCAAAGAAATACTAATTTGATGGCTTGAGTAGTATTGATTATCAATGTTTAATAATTCTTCAATTGACATCACAATCGCATCGGTCGTCTTTTCTTCTGCACCTGACATCAGTATGACAAATTCATCTCCACCTATACGTGAAGCAGTGTAAGTCGTGTGCTGAATACTGCGTGAGAGTATATTGCCCATACGGCGTAACATATCATCGCCAACGTCATGCCCAAGATTATCGTTTGTTGATTTTAAACCATTCATGTCAATAAAAATTGCAGAAACAGGGCGCAGTAAGCTGCGTTGCAGGCGATTAATTTCATCGGTATGAAATGAACGGTTAAATAATTTGGTGAGCACATCGTGTTTGCCTAAATATTCGAGGTAACTTTCAGCTTTTTTACGTGCAGTAATATCAGTCAAGGCGAGTTGGACTAAGCCCCAATCATGTTCATAACCCGGAAAAACCGTAAATTGTAAAAGTACATTGCGGATCGATCCATCTAAAGCATAGTTCACTGCTTCACGTTGATGATGAATATTACCATTCCATAGTTCAATCAGTTGTTCACGGAAAGTTTGGTGCATCTCTTTAGTGAGTATTTTGTGTAAATTTTTAAATAAAGTTTCTTTATCTGGTGCTTTAAATAAATCGAGTGTGGCTTGGTTAACATCGATTAAAATAATATCTTCTATGCATTGTTGAATAAAATCGGTATGCACATCAAGGAAAGTTCGAAAATCCTCAATGCCAATCTGGCGCAGTTGATCCATACGGATTTTAACGCGACTAAAATCTTCGACCCAAAGTGAGCAAGGTGAATAATTAAATCGTGATTCGGCTAAAATACGATTTTTTTCTTCCATCCGTGAAGCATTTTTATAATCGGTAATATCTTCAGTAGTGAGTAAAATACGAGATAAATTTTGCTCAGCTCCTGGTAAAATAACACCACGCAATTTAATATCAAGACGTTTTCCACTCAATGTATAATTGATGGTAGTACTCGAAAACTCTTTTTCACCATTCCATAATGCAACTAACTCATAAATATGTGACTCAAACATTTCTTGTTTGAAAATGGTATGTATATTATCGCAAATATGATTTAAATTTTGCGCTTCAAATAGCTCTAATGTTTTACGATTAACTTGTAAAATTTTAATTTTTCGCGAACATAACGTAACACGGCTTTGATCTTCTTTAAGAAATCCAGCTAAATTATTAACACCTTGCTGTTTCCAAATGTCAAACTGTTGTTTTACTTCACTGTAGTCTTCTAGCCACATTGGTATAGGCGATAAATCAAAAATTGATGATTCAAATATTTCCATTGCGCTATCCAAGCATATTATTGGTTTTAATTATTAAAAATATAACATTAATATTGTGATTAAAAAATAGTTAAATTTTAAATAGGTGATGTGGTTTGCAAAATATGAATTTATTGTTTGTTTTTGGTTAGTAATTCTTTATTTTTTACCTTTAATCGTTTGTTGTGGTGCTACTCGGTTTTAATATGTTTATTAGGTTGGATTTTAAAGCCCTTCAATATATTAATTGAATTTCGCCTGATTTAATTTTTCCTGATAATATTTAGTTTTCTTTTTATACATTTTTTGATTGGCACGTTTTAGTGATTCATCGGGTGTACTTTGATTGATATGTACAGTTTCAATAGTCGCAAGACGAGGGCGAAAACGATTCGGATCTTCCAGCAGATATTGCTTAATATCGGTAACTCCTTGCACAGTCCACTCATCAAAAAATCGTCTTACGCTACTAAAGTCTTGTAACTACAAGCGAATAGGGGAAAGAGCAAAGATAGATAAATCTAACTTTGCCATATGCCTATAACGTTCATAATGAAAAGTTGTGTATTAAAAAAATATTTTGTGCATCTGAAATCTAATACATGTATCTAGCAGCTAAATGATTTTATTTAGTCATTATGGTGTATACAAAACATACTATAATTTATCTCTTTGCATGATGCTCAGGTTTAGGGGGAGCAATGGTTTTTTCACCATTCCAAAGTTCTATGAAATCACGCTCATTGAATTGGTAAAGTTCCATCAGTGCAAGGATGACACCACCAAAAATCATTGGACCTTCAGAATTACTTTGGAATTCAAAAATTTTGCCATTGAGTGCTTGTAAAATATCACTAATTTCAAAAGTACGATCACGTCCATTACTATCTTCAGGATACATCGGGGTGTTGATGACAATGGTCGCTAAACTTTTTTCAGCCTCTGTTAGATTTAATGTTTGAATGGTTTCACTTGGATTATCACTAAAAATTACACTGTCTTGAATAAAAGTACGAACTAATTTTTGTGTTAGTTTGGGCAGGGTTTTTTCAACAAATGGTCGAAAAGATACAGGAAAAATGACATTGCGTGAAATACCTTTGAACATGGGTGCAATTTCTTCAACTTTATAGCCTGCAACACCACAGCCTACGGCAGTAATGAAATATTTCATTTTTGGATGATTTTTGGTGTAGATTTTAAAATCTTCAATATAGTGCTGAATTTGAGAGAGTGGCATTTGCTGTAAATGTTCATTCATCGTTGGAATGGCAAAGCTTTGCCCCGCCCAACCTCGTCCTACACCTTTAGTTGCACCAAAATGTAAAAGTGCTGTTTTTGCTGCACCACCTTGATGTGTTCCAGCCATGTTACTACCAAAAACAAAAATGGTATCATCAGGTAAATTTTTTATAATGGTTTCATCATGATAGTGATATGTCATGGCAGCTCACATAGTAGATTGATCTAGCTTTCATGTTGCAGTTGAAATCGGGCAGGGTCAAGTGGAAAATACTTGATTATTGATCATAGACCCCAATAATGTGATTAAGCTGTATTTTATGGATTCACTAAAATGCGCTCTATATTTTTATGCCATCGGGGAATTAATTGTGAATGACCATCAGCCATTTGAACTTGTGACCAATTATGAACCTGCGGGTGATCAGCCACAGGCGATTGCAAAACTTGTTGACGGCGTCAATAAAGGTTTTCATGATCAACTTTTGCTTGGGGTGACAGGGTCGGGTAAAACCTACACTATGGCGAATGTGATTTCACAATTACAACGCCCAACCATTGTTATGGCACATAATAAAACCCTTGCTGCACAGCTTTATGGCGAATTTAAAGCATTTTTCCCGAATAATGCGGTTGAATACTTCGTTAGTTATTATGATTACTATCAACCCGAAGCCTATGTGCCATCTTCCGATACGTTCATCGAAAAAGATTCAGCGATTAATGACCATATTGATCAGATGCGTCTATCAGCGACTCGGACTTTACTTGAACGCCGTGATGCTATTATTGTCGCATCGGTTTCAGCAATTTATGGTTTAGGCGACCCGAATGCCTATATGAATATGCTGTTGCATATTGTACAGGGCGATCGTATTAGTCGTGATGACATTATTCGTCGTTTGGTTGAAATGCAATATACCCGTAATGAACTTGAGTTTTTACGCGGTACATATCGAATTCGTGGGGAAATTATTGATATTTTTCCTGCGGAATCGGATCAACATGCCATTCGTATTGAGTTGTTTGATGATGAAGTGGATTCCATTCGATGGTTCGATCCATTGACAGGGAAGATGGTTCGCAAAGCACCACGCGTGACGATTTATCCAAAAAGCCACTATGTAACACCTAAAGATAATTTAGAACGTGCGATTGGTACGATTCGTGAGGAGCTTAAAGAGCGTCTAGGCTTTTTTAAAGCACATGATAAATTGCTTGAAGCACAACGTATTGAACAACGCACACGTTATGATTTAGAAATGATGCAACAGTTGGGTTATACCAATGGTATTGAAAACTATTCCCGCCATTTATCAGGACGTCCTGCGGGAGAAGCACCACCGACATTATTTGACTATTTACCTGATGATGCGTTGCTAATTATTGATGAATCGCATGTGACTGTTCCGCAAATTGGAGCAATGTATAAAGGTGACCGTTCACGTAAAGAGAACCTCGTAAATTATGGCTTCCGTTTGCCAAGTGCGCTCGACAATCGTCCCATGCAGTTTGAAGAATGGGAACGCATTATTCCAACCACCGTCTATGTCAGCGCAACACCTGCCAAATACGAATTGGAAAAGTCAGAACAAGTCGCAGAGCAGGTGGTACGTCCAACAGGTTTGCTCGATCCGATTTTAGAAGTACGTCCTGTTTTAACCCAAGTTGACGATGTTCTATCCGAAATCAATATTCGTAAAGAATTAGATGAACGTGTCCTTGTCACCACATTGACTAAGCGTATGGCGGAAGATTTAACCTCATATTTAAAAGAATATGGCGTGAAAGTTGCCTATTTACATTCCGATATTGATACCGTTGAACGTGTAAAAATTATTCATGATTTACGTACAGGTATTTATGATGTACTTGTGGGGATTAACCTTTTACGTGAAGGCTTAGATATGCCTGAAGTATCGCTTGTGGCTATTTTAGATGCCGATAAAGAAGGATTTTTACGCTCAGAACGCTCACTGATTCAGACCATTGGTCGAGCAGCACGTAATGTGAAAGGTAAAGCAATTCTATATGCTGATCGTATTACTGACTCTATGCAAAAAGCCATTGATGAAACAGAACGTCGTCGACAAAAACAAATGGAATTTAATGCTGAGCATGGTATTACACCACGTAGTACAGTACGTCAAATGACCAAGTCGATTGATACAGGTGAGGTGTTTGAAGATGAGCAACTTGATGAGTCTGCGCTGCAAAAAAATCGAAGTGTGACAGCAGATGAGCAGCATTTGTTGTCTGATCCAAAACTGTTGGCAAAACACATGAGCAAACTTGAAAAAGAAATGCTCAAAGCATCGAAAGAACTTCAGTTTGAACAAGCAGCACGTTTACGTGATGAAATTTTACGCATGAAGGCAATGTTGATTCAATAATCAAGATTATTTGAATAGATACATTTATCTACACTTATTCGATGTGAATATCGTTATCTTAAATTGAAATAAAGCCAATTTTTCGGTCTTGGTAACGAATGTTGATAAGAAAAGTGAATGACCAAAATCAACAGAGCCGATGGGGATTTGTCATTTCTCTATTTGGTCTGTTGTTCTTATTTAGTCATGTGACATATGCAGAGGACAAAAAACTACCTGTAGTTTCACATGTTGAACTTGATAAATATTTAGGGCTTTGGTATGAAGTTGCAAGAAAACCGCTCTATTTTCAAAGAGATTGTGTAGGAAATGTCACCGCACGTTATACCTTAAATGAAAATGGTAATATCGTGGTCGACAATCGTTGTGAAGATGGTGAAGCCCAAGAAAAACGCTCTATAGGTGAGGCTTTTGTCATTAATCAGCCTTATAACAGTAAACTTAGAGTGAGTTTTATTCCTGAAGCTATTCGATGGTTACCTGTAGGGCGAGGGGATTATTGGATTTTAAAAATAGACAAAAGCTATCAAATGGCTTTGGTTGGTGAACCACATCGCAAATATTTATGGGTGTTGTCTAGAGATCCAAAACCGAATCCGCATTTAATCGGTGAATATTTAAAATATGCGAGTTCTTTGGGCTATCAACTTGATGATGTAATTTATACAAAGCAGAGTCATCCATAGCGGTATTGATGTTGTAATAACGTTGTATTGTGAAAGGTTGACTTTTAACTTAATTAATGTGGAAATAACCATTCTTTTTTTTGTGATGGTGTGCAGAAATGTATAAAGGAATCGCATTATCTGTATTGGCTTCAATCACATTTGGTATTTTATATTTTTACACCCGTTTATTGGGTGATTTTGATGGTCAGCAAACCTTTGGTTGGCGTATTGTTTCGACTTTACCATTTTTGACTTTGTTTATGTTGTTTAGTGGTGATTTTGCACATGTAAGATCTATTGGGCAGCGATTACTAAAAAATCCGGTTCTCATTTTTGTTTTCTTACTTACCTCTTTTCTCACCTGTTTCCAATTGTGGTTGTTTTTGTGGGGGCCGATGAATGGTCGTGGATTACAGGTCTCTTTGGGCTATTTCCTTTTACCTTTAGCATTGGTTTTGACGGGACGTTTTGTCTATAAAGAAAAATTATCCATTTTACAAAAAATAGCAGTGGCGCTTGCTATTTTTGGTGTTGGGCATGAATTTTGGCGTCTAGGTAGTATTGCGTGGGAAACGGTTTCAGTTGCCGTAGGATATTGTTTGTATTTCATGATTCGTAAAAAAATCCAGACCGATAACTTGGGCGGCTTTTGGTGGGATATATTGCTTTGCATTCCTGTGGCAATTTACTTTATTCAAGCAAGTGGTGAGTCCATAACACAAGTAATAGGGGCTCCAATTTTATTATTGGTCATTGCAGGGTTAGGCTTACTCAGTGCTATTGGTTTGGGTAGCTATATTCTCGCAAGTCGTTATTTACCTATGGTTTTATTTGGCTTGCTGAGTTACTTAGAACCAGTATTACTTGCAGGTGCATCGTTGGTTTTAGGGGAAAGTATTGGGCCTGATGAATGGCTGACATATATCCCAATTTGGATGGCAGTGATTGTACTTGTGATCGAAGGTATTCGTCATATGTATATACAGCAACGTAAAACTCAGAATTTAAAAAGGAATGTTGAAAAGTATAATGAGCGAATTGAGTGACAAAAAACAGCCATTTATGGCATTAAATGGTTGATTTATACTTCCTTAAAAGATAATTGTTGAATGATAATTTATAAAAATGTTAAATTGGTCACAATAAAATGAAATAGTGTTTGCTAAATTAGAAGCAATAAGATGGTGCTAAAATGAACACAGTCATGATTCCTTATCAAATCCGAGCAACATTATTGCAATTAGAGCCAAGCACTGATTTGAATTGGAAAGAAATCGTGTCTGAAATTTTAGAACATGAAGAAATTGATGTTCGAGAAGAAATTGATCGTCAAATTTTAAAACCTAAAGAAATTCAGTGGAATCGTGTTACAAATAGTTTTGAGTATAAGATCAGTAACTCATTGCATATTTTAAAACACAGTTTTTCAAATGAACGTATGCGTTCAATTGCTGCAAAACTTACGAACTCGACTGAATGGTTGAAAAAAACTACAGACAGTTTGCAGATTGCCGATTATTTAGAAAATGCATTACAACAAATTGATTTGATTCCTGTAAATGATGACCTTACTTTACAACGCGAAAAATTATTGATTCGCCGTGTTTTTTTACAAGATGTTGCCAATATTATTCGTAAGTTGAAACTTGTTCCACCCAAAGGTATTCGTCAGTTAACGGCTGAACAAATTAAGTGTTTTATTATTGAGGTCTATATTAAACAACAATTGTTAGGCTATTGGTTTAAACCTTTGTTGCCAAAATATTCTCAAATGATGCAACATCCATTTTTTAAATATTTCCTTTTAAAAGAACAAGATTTTCGTAAATTTGATATTGTGCAAACATCAGAATTTATTTTTTTAATCGCACCAATTCAGCATTTTGGCCATAATCCGTATTCGATACGCCGTTTTCTCATTGAAGAGCAAATGGAGTATGAGTGGCATCAGCAGATTTACTTAAATAGTGTAGTTGTTGAACTGAGCCGAATTAAAGAGGGAACTTATGCAGAAGAAGTATCAAATTATTTACAAAAGATGATTACCATTCAGCATCAAGTACATAAAGACGTGCTTGAAATTGTCGCTGATTTTGAACATTTTGTAGATAAAAAATTGGTTCCATACTTAATGGAGCCATTGGGTTTGAATACTAAAAATAGCGAAGGAATCGTGAATGATTACCTGAAAAATATTGAAAATATGATCATGAGTTATATATTTTTACCTCTTCGGAATGCTGTGAAAAGTGATTTATCGCATATTGAAGAGTTTGAATATTTATTTATGAGTGTACATCGGATTTTGTCTGAAATTTTGGGACATTATCGTGATTTTAAAGAACAGCCATCTTTGTTTTTTAACACCGATATTCAGTTGCTTGAATATCGAATTATGGCATATTTGAAATTACTTGAAAAACGTAAAGATGAAATTTTTATTCCCATGTATGGTACCGAATGGGCAAAAATGAATGAGCGCTCACAGCAACCTGTGCGTAAAATCCAAGATTTACTTGAATTTCATATGCAGGATTTCTGTGATTTAAAAACCTATATGGGACATTTATTAGAAGAACAAACCATGACCAAGGGTTCGTTTTTAAAACGTATTATTAAAGGTGAAAAAGTTGAAAAAGATTTAATTCAGGCTGAAGCAGCAGCTATGCGTATGAAAAAACAAGCCTATCTTGATATTATTGCTGTACCAAAAAGTTTACTTAGATATAGCGTATTTATTGAGTTTGAAAGCTTAACTTCAATGAATGAGTTTGAACGTCATTATGCTTTTCCAAATGGGGATAATGGACTTACTCGTTTACCTGTGTTGATGAAAATACCTGAAAACTTGGGTGATTTTGATTTTGAAGCATTTAATGCATCAATTATGCGTTATGACGTTAGATTTTCTTCGGTAACAAAGTAAATGATTTTTGTGAAAGCATTACTTGAAAACTTAATATTCGAGTTGTTTTTGTGATAAGAAAGATTTTTATACTGTCATAACAATTTACAATAACCTATGGTTTTTACTAACAAAAGTAAAGTGTTCGTTTTGAGAGTTTTTTAAAAATGATGATTGCTCATTTTCTGTTAAAACAACGATTGTTTTTATATGACGGAAAATTTGGGCTATTTTTTTAATAATATTTTAAATCATATATTAAGCTTTAATTGAATGGCAAATATTTTATTGGTGAATAAAAAAGATGAACCGTTTAGATATCAACTTTAGTTGAATTCTAGTACAATTGTGGGGTTTTGAAATTAAGTTTAGATCTACATAAATAGAGGACGCATCTGTGAGCAAAGACACTATCATCGCCCTACATACTGAGCATCAAGGTCGTTGGAAAAACCGTGAAGAAATCGCGGAGCGTATGATCGCATTAATCGGTCAATTGTACCGTGAAAAAAATATTGTGACTTCTGTTTACGGTCGTTCTTTAGTAAACCGTTCAGTAATTCAAATTCTTAAAGCACACCGTCGTACACGTATGATGGATGTTGAGCTTTCTGTTATCCATACTTTTCCTATTTTGGAAGCTTTAGCAAAATTAGAAACAATTGGTTCTGCTGAAGTTGATTTAGGTAAACTTGCTGTTGAATTTAAAGAAAAAGGCGGCGACATAGATGCATTTATTGCTCAAGCTGTTCAATCTTTAGAGGGTCGTCCTGCACAAGTTGAACCTAAAGATGTTGTTCTATATGGTTTTGGTCGTATTGGTCGTATTCTTGCACGTTTAATCATTGGTCAGTCGGGTCTTGGTCGTGGTTTAAACTTGAAAGCAATTGTTGTACGTAAATCATCTGATGGTGATTTAGAGAAACGTGCTTCATTGTTACGCCGTGATTCAATTCATGGTCCTTTTGCAGGCACAATTTCTGTTGATGAAGCAAATGAAGCAATCATTGCCAATGGTAACTTCATTAAAGTGATTTATGCATCTAGTCCTGCTGAAGTAGATTACACAGCTTATGGTCTTGAAAATGCACTTGTAATTGATAATACAGGTAAATGGCGTGATGCCGAAGGTCTTGCTCAGCATTTGGCTTGCCCTGGTGCTGCTCGTGTGATTTTAACTGCACCTGGTAAAGGTGATATGAAGAACGTTGTATTTGGTGTGAACCAAACTGACATTCTTGATGAAGATAAAATCATCTCTGCTGCAAGCTGTACAACAAATGCGATCACACCAACACTAAAAGTTTTACATGATAAATATACAGTGTTAAATGGTCACGTTGAAACTGTACACTCATTTACAAATGACCAAAACTTGATTGATAACTATCATAAAGCGGATCGTCGTGGCCGTGCGGCAACATTGAACATGGTGATTACAGAAACAGGTGCAGCAAAAGCAGTTGCGAAAGCACTTCCAGCGCTTCAAGGTAAATTGACAGGTAACTCTGTACGTGTACCTACACCGAACGTTTCTTTGGCGATTTTGAACTTAACGTTAGATAAAGAAGTTGATCGTGAAGAAGTGAATGAATATATTCGCCAAATCTCAATTAGCTCTAGCCTTCAAGGTCAAATTGGTTATACAAATTCAACTGAAGTTGTATCTTCTGACTTTATTGGTTCACGTACAGCAGGCGTATTTGATGCTCAAGCAACAATAGCTACGGGTAACCGTTTAACTGCGTATGTTTGGTATGACAATGAAGTAGGTTATAGCTGTCAAGTATTGCGTATTGCTGAACAAATGGGCGGCGTAAGCTATCCTAAAGTTCCTGCTGAAACCAATGCATAATTTGTAAGATGTATAAAAAAGAGCTTCTATTGAAGCTCTTTTTTATTATAAATTTTAGATTTACGACATCATTAAATACAAAAATAAAGATTTAAAATTAATGCAAATTATGGTTTTAATCGGCTGTAAATAATGCCTCTATTTGGGATTGTATCGATATAGTTTTGCGACCAATTAATTGTTCAAGGTCTTTACTTTCACTATACATTGCACCTTCAACTGTCTGTATGTCAGCATCAACAATGACTGAAATAAGTGTTTCAGGTAAGCCTGCCTGTTGAAGTCCATGAGTTAAATCTGAAGCACTCAGTTCAATACGTGATACTTTTTTTCCTGAAGCCTTTTCAATAAATTTAGCTAAATCAAGTTTAGTGAAATTTTCGGAACCTGCAAGTTCATAGGTTTTATTGTCATGATTTGTGGATGCTAAAACAATTGCAGCAGCTTCAGCATAATCAGTACGAGATGCAGAGCTAATTTTTCCATCTTTCGCAGCACTGAATAATTGCCCTGATGCTGCATTTTGAACTACACCTGCAATATAGTTTTCGCTATACCAATTATTACGCAAAAATGTATAGGTCAAACCACTTGCTTGAATGAGGGCTTCAGTTTCACGATGTTCTTGTGCTAAGCCTAAAGGTGAAGTATTCGCTCGAAGTAAACTTGTGTAGGCAATATAAGGTACTTTTGCATTTTTCACGGCTTCAATCACTGCTTGATGCTGTGCTGTACGTCGACCAATTTCATTGGCAGAAATCAGTAATAATTTATCAATTCCTATAAGTGCAGGAGCTAAAGTTTCAGGTGAATCATAATCAAAATGGCGTAATTCAATATTTTGTTGTTTAAGCTTAAGAGCTTTGGTTTTATTGCGTACCAAAGCGACAATATTGTCGGCAGGTATATGAGTTAACAAAGCTTGAATGATGAGTTCACCTAGCTGTCCTGTTGCACCTGTAATTGCAATTTTCATTATTTCGACCTCTGTACTTTGTGTGCATAAAATAAACTTGATGAAGAAATATTAATCTGATAACTTACAAATTGTAAGTACGTACCGAAAAGTAAGTTTATTACCTTTAGGAGATATTTGATGAGTACATATGCTTCAAGTACAGTGTTGGGTCAAGTTTTATCGACAGAATGTCCTTCTCGTGAAATTTTAGAGCATTTGACCCATAAATGGTCGGTGTTAGTTTTGCGTTGCTTAAGTGATGGGGTGCATCGCTTTAGTGAGCTAAGGCAACGTATTGAAGGTATTAGTGAGAAAATGCTTGCACAAACACTTAAGTTTTTAGAAAAAGATGGTTTTATTTTGAGAACTGTTTATCCTGTTGTTCCGCCAAAAGTTGAGTACCAATTGACAATTTTAGGTGCACAAGCTGCGGAAAAATTAAATTATTTAATAACTTGGGTTGAAAGAAGTCTGCCTGAAATTTTAGAAAATAAAAATGCATTGAAATGAGAAAGCTACAGAAAAATTTAATTGAAGCGATATTGTTATTTTAAGATTAAATATTTGTTTTTAATTATTCAAAATTGTTAATTTTCATATAGGTAGATATGATAAGTGCTTACCACTCGGTGATCATCTACCGTTATATTTTAATGTGAATATAGCTAATACTTAAATTGACGAATTGCACTGCCTCTTTCTATAAGTGCATGTTGTTGATGCTGCTTATTTTTTTGTGATTCATGTTGCGCATCTAATTGTTGTTGTATTTTCATGGCCAAGAGTTCTTTAGCTATTTTTTTATTGGCATGTTGGCTACGCTCAGACATGACTTTTACGCTGATACCTGTTGCAACATGAATTGCATGTATAGCAGAATCTGTCGTATTGACATGTTGACCACCAGCACCTGATGCTCGACAAGCCTGAAAAACAATAGCATCATCTTGAGGAAGTTCTTTAGGTTGCACAAATTCAGTTATGCCAACGAACCAATTTTTACGTTTATGATTAGGTCGAATTTTACTTTGAAATGTCCATTGAATCGTACCAAGCCAAGTATTGAGCCAAAGCGTAGATTTTTCGGGAGATGTGCCTTCAAGTTTAAAAAGAACAGAAGAATATCCATATTTAGTACTGTTTTCTTCTAAAATATCGAAGGATATTTGATGTTTTTTAGCGTCTTTTAATATTTCTTGTAGGGTGAGCTTTACAGCGAGTTCACATTCTGCAGGTCCGAGCGCAGCACTAATTTGGACAATAGACAATAGAATATATTTCCTAAATAAACGAATATATTGCTTTTGAAAAATTCAAAAAGTATATGAGAAAAAATCAAAAAATTCGATTTTAAAATTTGCTACTTTATTTGCCCATGAGTTTAATTGTAGTTTGGAAAATAATCAAATTATATCTAATTTAACAAATTGAAGGGCGATCTTAGGTATTTATTCAAAAAGTTAAGCGAAATTCATGTTGTGTTGAATAATACTTATCGAGAAATTTTTCAAAATATGGCAGAATATGCGGTTTTAAAGATTTTAGAGGATTGGCAACATGCGCTTTGTTGATGAAGCAGTCATTACCGTAGAGGCTGGCGACGGTGGCAATGGCGTAGCTAGTTTTCGCCGTGAAAAATTTGTACCATTCGGTGGACCTGATGGTGGCGATGGTGGCCGTGGTGGTAGCGTTTATGTTCAAGCAGATGAGAACACGAGCACCCTAGTCGATTTTCGTTATACCCGTAAATTCCGCGCAGAACGTGCTAAAAATGGTCGCGGTGCAAACTGTGCTGGTCGTGGTGGTGACAACACAGTGTTACTTGTTCCAGTGGGGACAACAATTGTAGATACAGAATCGGGCGATATTATCGGCGATTTGGTGGAAAGTGGTCAGAGTGTAATGGTTGCAGCAGGTGGTGATGGTGGTTTGGGCAATACCCATTTCAAATCATCAACTAACCGTTCACCACGTAAATGTACACATGGTATCAAAGGCGAATTCCGTGAAATTCGTCTTGAATTGAAAGTACTTGCAGATGTTGGTCTATTAGGTATGCCAAATGCGGGTAAATCAACATTTATTCGTGCGGTATCGGCAGCAAAACCGAAAGTTGCAGATTATCCATTTACGACGATGGTGCCAAACTTAGGTGTGGTCGATGCTGATAGTCATCGTTCATTTGTGATGGCAGATATTCCAGGGCTTATCGAGGGTGCATCGGATGGTGCAGGCTTAGGTATTCGCTTCTTAAAACATTTGGCGCGTACACGTATTCTTTTGCATATTGTCGATGTTCAGCCAATTGATGGCTCTGATCCAGCATATAACGCAAAAGCAATTATGGCAGAATTGGAAAAATTCTCTCCAACTTTGGCACAGTTGCCGATTGTTTTAGTTTTGAATAAAGTCGATCAACTCGCAGATGATACACGTGACGAATGGTGTCAGCACATTTTGGATGAACTCAAATGGGAAGGACCTGTTTTTAAAACTTCAGGCTTAACCTTTGAAGGAACAAAAGATGTTGTGTATTACTTGATGGATCAGATTGAAGAACAACATGAGTTAGAAGCTGAAGATCCTGAATATGCAGCAAAAGTGAAAGCATTCCGTGATCAGCTTGAAGCTGAAACACGTGAACAAACACTTGCAGCGAAAGAAGCATATCGTTTGATGCGCCGTCAACAACGCCTAGAAGGTATTTTAGGTGAAGATGACGAAGATGAAGACGATGATGGTGATGACGGCGATATGGAAGTGTTTTACGTACGTTAATTTTCAGGTCAATACTCTTAAAGGTGAAGGCTTTGGAAAAGGATAACTGAGGGCAAAATGGTAGAAGTGGTGGATGGGCAACGTCAGCTTGGTGCGTTAAAACGCATTGTTGTGAAAATCGGATCTGCATTACTTACAGCAAATGGCAAGGGTTTGGATCTCAATGCAATTTCGCATTGGGCAAAACAAATTGCCGATTTACATCGTGTAGGACATGAAATTATTTTGGTGTCTTCAGGTGCGGTTGCTGAAGGTATGGTTCGTATGAAGCTTGACAACCGACCCACCGATCTACCAAGTCTTCAGGCTTGTGCGGCTATTGGGCAAATGGGCTTGATTCATACGTGGTCAAGTGTGTTAGAGCAACATTCTATTCAAACGGCTCAGGTTTTATTGACTCACGATGATCTAGCAGATCGTCGCCGTTACTTAAATTCGTGTGATGCATTACAAAATTTAATTGATTGGCGTGTGATTCCTGTTATTAATGAAAATGACACTGTTTCCACAGATGAAATTCGCTTTGGAGATAACGATACTTTAGCTGCGATGGTTGCAGGTCAAGTCCATGCCGATTTGTTAATTATTTTGACCGATCAGCAGGGTATGTTTGACTCAGATCCACGTTCAAATCCCAATGCGAAATTGTTTTCAACGGTTCGTGCGATGGATGAAACACTGTTTGATATGGCGGGCGGCGGTGGTAAGTTTGGTCGTGGTGGCATGTTGACCAAAGTTCGTGCTGCACGTTTGGCGGCAAAGTCAGGTTGTCCAACGCTCATTGCAAGTGGTGAAAGTGACAATGTACTTTCACGTTTAATGTCAGGTGAATTGCTCGGTACGTTCTTTATAACCGATGATGACCGCGTCACAGCACATCAACAATGGCTTGCAGCACATTTGCAAACAGCAGGGCGTTTGGTTATTGATGATGGAGCTGTAAAAGCGATTAAAGAAAATCACCGTAGTTTATTGCCTGTGGGTGTAAAAGCTGTAGAAGGGCATTTTGAACGTGGTGATGTAGTGGAATGCGTTGATATTGCAGGTAATCGGATTGCAGTTGGGCGTGTGAATTTTAGTTCTCGTTCAGCTGAAATTGTGAAAGGTTTATCATCAGATAAAGTGCATCAAGTGCTAGGTGAAGCTCGTTCACTTGAAATGATTCATCGTAATCATATGGCAATATATTAGCAATAACGCAACATAACGCTAAGGCTTTATTCTGCAAGGGGTAGAGCCTTTTTGTTGTGTCGTGCAAAAAGCATGCAATAGACTAGGGTGAGAGGTTAAATGGAGATTAAATGGGAGGTTTTAAAATTAATCGCTATAAATTTTAAAACCTCCCAACCGTGTGAGTTATTGAGGGAATACTCATTTTATCCAAATTGCAAATTGATGCTATTAAGCCAACCTCCAAATTACAAAAAATCAATGACAGTGAATGCTGTATTTGTTCGTATCCCCTAACAGGTCGCATGATGTGTAAGGTTCTCTATAATACGCTCGATGGTAAAAAGAACACAGTCACATTGAGAGAGTACCCAAAGGTACTCAATGCCAAAGATGCACGATTAAGATGTGATGAGATAAAAAAATAAATAGCAAAGGGTATTCACCTTACAGAGCAGAAAAGACAAGAAAAATTAAAAAACCTATCCGACATGGCATTTGCCGATCTGATACAGCTCTATGCTGAAAAGATCAAACCACATAAAAGAGGTGGACATGTGGAAGTTATTATTTTGAATAGCTATATAAAATCATTCCAACGGTTAATGAAGAAGCCTATTAATCAGCTTGGATAATTGGACATGATTCAGTTTAGGAATGGGCGTTTATTTTTGCCATTGAAACAACAATGAGAACAAGCGAAATCACAGGTTTAAAGTGGGCAGATATATATGACAAGCATGTAGAGCTTGAAATCACAAAGAATGGCACAGCTGGAAAAGTCCCTTTATCAAAACGTGCTATTGAGATTTTAAGTTATATGGATGGAATAGAGACCTTAGCACTGTCAAAAATAAAGTTGCTGATGGTTCTGCATACTTTACCCAAGTATTAAAGGGTAAATTAAAAATTAAGGATTTAACATTCCACGACACACGGCATGAAGCTTTTTCCTGAATGGTTAAGAATGCAAAGCTCCTTATAGAGGTACTGGCAAAAATTACAGGGCATAACACCATAAGTATTTTAATCAATACTTACTAAACCTTGACATTGAAAAATTTGCCGACCATCTACACCAAGAAGATGACCCCGACATTATCCTATTTAAAAAGTCTATATAAGTACGACAGGCTAGGACGTGCAATAACTAGCAATGAATCACTATGTTGATTAAAATAACACCGTTTAGTATAGCCTGACAGGGCGAAAATACACTACTTAAGTGTATTGGCTTAATTTTTTTTTTCGGGGTGATATGGGAGGTATGTATGGATTTATTAGATTTAATAAAAGAAGATGAAAGCCTCGAATTTATTTCATTAAAAGAAGTTATTAATTTATTAGCCGAAAAAACAAAGTCTACTACTTTTGGAATAAATAGGCTTGAAAACTATACGGTATAGGGTTTATGCGATATTCAATAAATAACTGTTTCGTAAGTCTATTTAAGGGTAAATAGCCATAAGGCACACTAATATTTTCTTTGATTTATTAATGTCATTTTGTACTTCATTTAGGTTTATTTGTATTCAAGTTAAGTGTTTGTTTTATAATTGAATGAGGGGTGACTAAATTCGTTAAACTTCCTTGATGAATCATAAATAATTAATTAGTAAAAAGAATCTGTAATCCATATAAGGTACATCAAGGAAAACTGTAATTAAGCGAGCTCGAATCAAACATGTTGTTATTGCTAATATTGTCTAAAGGTATCGAATTCTATAGGTTTAAATATGACGAACTCGTTGTAATGTGGAAAGCTTAGAATTTAAAATAACTTAAAAACGTCATGGTTTGTCATGTTAAATGAAATATTGAGGAATAATCAACCGTTAGTATAAATGTACTTTGAAAACACTTATTGTTTAAATTTTCTTAAAAACACGCTATAAATGTGAAGAATTTAACTATAATTTTATAAGAGTATGGAATATGCCGGCATTTATAACAAAAGAATGTTATACCACTCATGGTGGAAGAATTGAACAATGTGCTGATTTTTGGCAAGTCGATGGCAGAGGTATTCACCTAGAAGGTATGACGCACTACTGTCCCAAATGCAAAGTTATGTCTAAAGCCCTTGGAAGCGAAAGAGGTTTTATTCAAATTAATGGGAAAAACCCAATTGTTGATGGGGATTTATCTACTTGTGGCTCACGCTATATGAAAATATCTGATCTTGCTATACGTGAGTGTGGATCAAGATCAAGTCATTCAAGGGCTATGACTATTAGTAACTCAAGTGAAATAAAAAATAATTCACTAGTTGATGAAAAAACGAATAAAACAGGACAAACCCTTATATTTTTTAGACCGAACCGAAATTATAAAGGTGAGTTCGGTTTCGACTGGTTAAGAGAGGATGACAGTCCTGTTGCGCCACAAGTACAAGGTGAGCCACCCTATAAAGATATTATTTTAGGTAGTCATAAAAGTGGTTACACACCTAAAACACCTAATCCATCGGCGTATGAAGATTTAAAAACAGAATATGAAAAACAAAGTATTGCAGATCGTTCAGCACCATTAAATGAATATTATACGCCATACTTAAATTTGTTCGCTGAAGATGTTGTGGAACGCCTCAATCATGAACATCAAAATCGAGTAGCAAAAGAAAACTCACCTGAAGAAGAAACATTACCTTTTTTAATGCCACCAACAACAGCAGAATTGCGTTTAATTGCAAATGTGCAAGGTCAAAAGCCTGAAAAGGTTGAACTTGAATTTGATGGCCAATTTATTTCGATCAATGGGAATACTCAAGCTTTTACTTTAGCACTAGATAAAGCATTTACACCTGATGCAACCAACCGAGAAGTTTCAACTAAACTTAAAATTCAATGTTTAAAGGGCAATCCTTTTGCTCAATATATAAAAGTATGGGCATATATAGCAGGAGATAAGAAGTTCGCAGGGCAATTTAAACTATTAGCAAATGCATATAACGATGTAAAACAACTGAATGTTTTTTTTGGTGAGGTATCTACTCCTAACCCACTAAAACCAACAGAGACTTTGAAAGGTGGAGTAAAGGAAGAGGAGCTTAAACTGTTTTATAAAGGACTTTATCAGTCATTGGTTATTCTAGTGATTCAAAAGATAGCTATGGATATGAGCGATGACCAGCATTTTACAGGAGTTATGGGAGAATCTGCTTTTGTAACAAGTCAATATGGTTTATTAAAAACAGTTCAGCGAGATAACTATTTAAAGGCATTACAAAATAAATTTTATAGTACTTTAAAGGAATCAAACATACAAAATTATTATTTATTATTTTTTATGGGGAATAAAAGTGAGCAAGCCAATGGCTTTGCATTACGCGGTAAAAAAATAGGCATTATGTTTGAGGGGCGAGATGTAATGACTTTGGTACATGAGGGAATGCATGGTTTAGGTTTATATCATACTCATATGGATTATCTGCGAGAAGGAACAAATAAGTATGCAAAGCCTGTTTATGAATTATCTAATTATCCATTATTTAAATACATTTATCCTTATGGCTTACCAGAAGTAACACACCCAGATTTTATGCATCTTGAAAAAGCAACTTCAAACATTATGGGTTATAAAAGTGGTCAAGATTCGGTGCGCTATGATACATGGAAATGGCAATGGGATATTCTAAGAGGTGCTGTTAAATGAAATTTTTAGTCAAAATATTTTTAATTTTATTTGTTTTTAGTGGTTTAGCCCATGCTAAACAGTGCATTTTTGAAGAGTTAGATGGTTATGATAATAGTCAGAAGTTCGATCTGGAGAACTATAACAAGTTAGTGAAAAAAAATACTAGGATAGATGTTAATAAACATGGAAATAAAGTGGAAAACCAGCCTTTAGGGAATGGGGAATATAGGCAGTTTATAACTATCTTAGATACTCCTTATTTGGTAGAAAAAAGATATGATGCAAATGGAAGCCTATATTCTTTTAGTCGACATATTCATGACATGGAGTTTGGTAAATCAAAAAGTTACGATAAAAAAACAGGTACTTTAACTATTTATGATATGGATAAAGATTATAAGTTTAGTTTATGTGACCTCATTAAAAAAATGGAAAGTGAATACTCAATAAATATTGAAGATAAGCACACTTTATATAAGCTTTCTAGAATTATTGATGAAGAAAAATCTAATCGCCCAATATATTCAGTAGTTGTTCATGTTAATCCTAATCCTAATATTCCAATTTTTGAATTTAAAGTAGATGGAACAACTGGGGAAATTTTAAAAATTGGTTATGGTGACTATGGATTAGATAACGTTGTAGAGGCATCGCCTTAATTATTTATCTGTATTCTTTGAATATATAAAGTGTCATACCACAAGGATGTGGTGTGTGTATCAACATCACTAGTTTCCCCAAAGAACAAGTAGTCAGAGAACAGTTCCTGTTTTTAAGCTTAAAAAGAAACCTGAGTTGAACTATATTTCCCCTTTCTCGTTATCACAAGTTAACCATCATGACTTTTTTGGCTATGAAAAATAGACTGCAAATATTATGAGTTATAAAAAATGATAACAGATGATCGAATTGATACATTGTAATGGTAATCGGATATTTTAAGAGAGTCGGTTAAATGAAATTTTAAGTCAAAATATTTTTAATTTTATTAAGTGAATCAGCTTATGCTAAACAGTGCATCATGGGAGAGTGGGATCATTATGATAATAAAAAAGAAATTTGCTATTAATGAGTATAAGGAGGTTGCTGATAATACATACGGAGTTCCTTTAGAACTTATTATGATAAAAATGGCAATGAAATTATAAACAGGAGTGGGCATGATGGTATAAACATTCAGATTGTGAAACTACCTGACAACCTTTAAGCTGTGGAAAGAAGATATATATAGAATAAGGTGTTCTACATTACTTTAATAAAACTATGAAAGGGATGATCTTCGAGAAGTGAAAAGTTTATGATCGAAATAATAGGAAATTAATAAGAAAAAATAATTTTGATGAAAACTTTCCATTTGCTTATGTGATTTAGTCAAGAAAATGGCAAGTGAGTATTTAGCTAATATTGAGGATAATAAAGTTCTATATAGATTAAATAGTGGGTATGACTCAGAAGAATACAATCATTATATCTATTAGGTTGTCGTAAAAAAACATGATTATGTCACTTTAATCACATATATCGTTGCTGGTTCAACTAGTGAAATTTTAAAAACTACCAAAGGTAGTGTGGCTGATTATATAAATTAAAAATTAGATTCATATGGATGTGAATATTTAAATTAACGAGGCCTAAAATTAAGTCCAATAAAATTCATCGGACTTTTTTATTTATAAAATTTACAATCATGTCATCTAACAAGATAAGCTAGAGTGAATTTTTCCTGATCGAAAAAACACAGTAAACGGCTACACTAGTACAGCACTATTCAAAAACAAAAGGCGTGAGTGAGCGAAGGAGAGTGATACATTGCTAAAAAAACTATATATTTTTAAAAATATCGACATAAATAAATATTGTTAGTTAAATTCTTCCTTCGCTATTTGGGGTAAAACTCGATCTTCTCCGACCATATATTTGAAATCGGCAAGGCTAAGCATATCTAAATCTTCTTCACTATTACCATAGGCATAAATTTTTTGATATTGATCAAGATTATATCGTTCTAAAATGCGTATTTTTTTTTGTTCGCAACTGCAATCGGGTGTGGAATAGTCACCTGAATATTTCCCATTAATGATTTTAGTACCTGTGCAAATCAAATTTATATTTAAAAGATGACAAATAATTTCTAAATAAATATCAATAGAGGCGGAAACGAGAACAACATCATCCCCTTGTTCTTGGTGATCTAATAATTGTTGATAGATTTTGACATCTAATTGTCCCATCAACTGATGTGCATATTCCTCAGCAATATCTTGTATTTCAGAAGCTTTAGCATCTTTAAACATGGCATTAAAAAGTTTTATGCGCATTGAGTTGGCAGGATAAATATTTAAATAATACGCTTGAATCCAAGGTAGTATTTTAAGACCTTGCTTCACAATATGTCTTTTAGATAAAGCATAGAAAATGAATCCTGTGAAACTGTCTTTTTTACACAGGGTTCCATCAAAATCAAATAATGCGAGATTTATATTCTTTTTGCCCGTTGTATGCATGTGTCATATCGTCCATTGACCCGGCTTGCATACCAATTGGTATTGTAGTCACGGCTCAGTTTAGGGCCTGAAATAACGACTTCAGGCATAATGGCATAAATAGGATCTTTTTGAGTTTTTTCAGTATAAATTTTAGAAACAGCAGCATAAGTCTGTGTTTTTTCAAAGCCTTTTTCTTTCTCTTTTTCTAAATCATTACGTAACTGACGTGGTGTAATTAAAACATTATTTTGTACAAATAGATTGAGCAGGGCTTTTTCAGTGGTTGTTGTTGCGGCGCGTGGATTGCCATTTTTATCATAGGACAGCAAATCACCATCAAGATCTAAATCGATACCGGATGATTTTTCTATCATTTTTTGAAATGCTGCATTGCGACTTGAATACATACCTGAGTTATAGTCTGCAAAACGATAAATTGGTTTGTCATAATTTGCAGGATACATCATTAAACGATGAATCCCATAGTATAAACCGCCGTATTGAGTATATAAATCATCACGCAATTCATTGATATTCATACTGCTACGCTTATTATCTTTGGCGTAGTTGATATGGACTTGCATTGAACCCAGAGTCGTAATTGGATTTAATTTTTCGGCAAAATCCTGCCCAACCAATTTGGCAGCACCTGTTAAGGCACTTACGTGATAATGCTTTGACATATAAGCAAAAATTTCTCGGTATAATACATCGAGCTCTTTTTCATTTTTGACTTTGCTCATTTGCTTTAAATAATTATTTTCAGGTGATGGTTGATTTTTTAAGACATCCTGAAAATAGCCTGCCAATGGTGCACCAATGGTTGTACCTAATTTATCTTCAAATTTTTCTTGTAAACGACTACTGACTTCTTTAACCGCTTTTGCACCTAGACCGGGAACATTAGGATTGGCAATAAAGTTCGACTCTTGATCGACGACAGCAATAATTGAACAGATATTCTCTTTATTGCGTGGAATTTTTAACTCTTCAGTAATTGCGTAAATATCTTTTGCCCAAGACGAGCGATCATTAACCCGAGAGGGAATGAGTTTTCTGATTTGATCACTTTCTAATTTTGGCTCGTCATCATTAGACCACCATGAACCATTACCACAGCCAGCAATGCTGATTGTCAGTGCAAGCAAAGCACTGCTACGAACGAATAAATTACGATGTACAGATTTTTTCATAATGATGAAAACGCATCCAGAAAAGGGTGAGTCAGAAACAAGGTTGCAGTATACTATGATCGTCAAAAAATGTATGAATATATATGTATATCGGTCCGTATCAACTGTCAAATAATTTAATCGTTGCTCCGATGGCGGGTGTGACAGATCGCCCTTTTAGAACACTTTGTAAGTACTTTGGTGCAGGGCATGCGGTCAGTGAAATGATGACATCAGATCAAACTTTACGAATGAGTAAAAAAAGTTTGTATCGTGCAAATTTTGATGGCGAACTTGCGCCTATTTCTGCACAGATTGCAGGTTCTGAGCCTCAAGAATTAGCTGAAGCAGCACGTTATCAAGTGGCGAATGGCGCACAAATTGTCGATATTAATATGGGTTGTCCTGCTAAAAAAGTCTGTAGCAAGCTTGCAGGTTCGGCATTACTCAAAGATGAAGATTTGGTTGCGCGTATTTTAGATACAGTTGTTGCAGCGGTTGATGTCCCTGTAACCTTAAAGACACGTTTGGGTTATTTGAATGGTAATGAAAATATCATGCGCGTTGCAAAACGTGCTGAAGAAGCAGGCATTGCAGCACTTGCTTTACATGGTCGTACACGTGAAGATATGTATTTAAATACAGCACGTTATAGCTTGATTAAAGACGTTAAAAGCATGCTATCGATTCCCGTCATCGCCAATGGTGATATTGATAGCCCTGAAAAAGCCAAGTATGTATTGGATTATACCGGTGCGGATGCAGTCATGATTGGACGTGCTGCGCAAGGTCGTCCGTGGATTTTTCGTGAAATTGCCCATTATTTACAAACAGGTGAGCATTTAGCAGCGCCTGAAATTCAAGAAGTCAAAGATGTACTTTTAGGGCATTTATCTGAGCTATATCAGTTTTATGGTGAATATTCAGGTTGCCGTATTGCACGTAAACATATTGCTTGGTACACCAAAGGCTTACGTTCGAGTAATGAATTTCGTCAAAGTATGTATAAGGTTGAAAATACTGCTGATCAGGCTAAAGTGGTTGAAGCGTATTTCAATCATTTACTTTCGGAAGGAAACATTATGAGCGATGTTCAAGTTGAGCAAGTGAATTTACTCGATACTAAATAAGTTGAAATATAGAGAAATTAAAGTTGCCTTTGTCGTATGGTTGAATCAGTTTAGTGTGAGAATTTGTTAGGGAAAATAGATGGATTTAGACAGTTTATTGCTCATGGCGCAATACAATATTTGGGCAACTCAGCGGCTATGTCAAAATTTAGAAAGTGTATCTGATGATGATTTTTATAAAGATGTAGGGCTTCATTTTAAGAGTATATTTGGAACTTTGAATCACTTATTACTCGGTGAACATTATTTATGGTATTCGCGATTTGCACAGGGAATATCACCAAGCTTAAAACTCAATAATATTATTGAAGCAGACCGAAATAAGAGTTTAGAGCAATTACGATTAAAGTCTTATCAGTGGCTTCCCTTTATTGAAACACTCGATCATGAACGTTTACACGGAAATTTAAGCTATACCCGAGTAAATGGTGAACAGTTAACGTTACCATTTATGCCAACTTTATTGCATGTTTTCAATCATGGTACGCATCATCGTGGACAGGTTACAGCTGCTATGACAGCAATGGGTTATGAATGTCCAGAATTGGATTTGGTTTATATGCTTGTAGAACAAGGGAGTGCCAAAGCCAATTCTAATCAGGCATAACTACATCAAATATGCTTTATATTTGATTCATTTCTAAAATCAATTGATTAATTAAATCTCTTGCTTCAAGTTCACGAATTTGAGCGACATTACTACCTGCCCAAAAAGCGCCATAACCAACATCGCCATTTTTTATAGCCAAAGCATTCAACTGTTTAGCAAGATCATAAGCATAAGGATAAGGTGCAGTTTTAGGACGTTCAGGTAAATCAATTTCCATTTGCCAATGGTTGATAATGCCGCGTGCAGGACGACCTGAAATACTTGCAGTCACTTGAGTAATCGGTTGATTCAGTAAGGCTTGACGATAAGTAGAGTTGGCACTTGAAGTTTTACATTGGACGAATGCTGTCCCAAGTTGCACAGCACTTGCACCCAAGTTCAGCATGTATTTGATTTGTTGTCCATTCATAATACCACCCGCTGCAACTACGGGCAGAGTGCAATTTTGAGTGATCAATCGAACTAAATCTGCAGTTGTAATCGCTGCATCAAAAGTAGGATTGAAAATACCACGATGTCCTCCTGCTTCAATACCTTGAGCAATAATGATATCGATGCCTGCCTTTTCAATGGCACGAGCTTCAGCAAGATTGGTTGCAGATACTAAAGTTAATATACCTGCTTCTTTGAGTTTGGTAATTTGATGTGGATGTGGAATGCCAAAATGAAAACTCACAGCTTTGGGTTTAGTTTCTAAAACTAAATTGAGAAAGTCATCATTATCTTTAAAACTTGGATAAATACGTTTTAATTCCGTCGGTGCAGGGCTATTGTATTTTTCAAATACAGGACGAATGTAATCAATCCAAATTTGCTGTGATTCAGCACTAGATTCAACAGATTCATGGCAGAAAAAATTAACTTGAAAGGGATGATCGGTTAGGACTTGCGTGTCTAAAATTTGTTTACGTGCAGATTCAACAGAATTTGCACCTAAGCCGAGTGAACCAAGTCCACCTTGATTGGATACTTCGGCGGCTAACTCCGGAGTTGAAACGCCTGCCATTGGTGCGAGTAAAATCGGGTGTTTAATGCCGAGTTGTTGGACGAAAGACATACGCTTGCTCCTGTTGTTGATCGGATTACTTTGCCCAAGCCTTTAGTAATATGCAAATTATGTTGGTTATTTATTTAAAAAATGTATTTTAAATATACCTTATTGGTGAGCTTATATTGTTTGCCTTAAATAATCAGACAGTGTTGGACTTTACTGTCTTCATTTAAAAGGCGTAGTGTATTAAAGCGGTGTCACTTGGAACATCGATCCAATCCAACTTGAAAAAGCCATGGCTAAAATACCCCACATCGTGACACGTAAACTGCCTTTCCATAACGATGTTCCTGCATAATAACTCGATAATGCACCAAGTAAGGCAAGAGAAATCACACCAACAATGATTACTGATGATTCAATATATTGCTCAGGCGTAAATAAAATGGATAATGTTGGAAATAATGCACCCATTGAAAAGGATAGGGCAGAATACAGTGCCGCTTGAATTGGTTTTGCAGATGTGGCATCAACAATACCAATTTCATCTCGCGCATGGGCTGCAAGTGCATCTTTATCCGTCAATTGAACAGCGACTTCATGTGCTAATTCAGGTGAGAGTCCGCGATGAATATAAATTTGTGTCAGTTCTTTAAGTTCTAAATGCGGATTGCGGTCTAACTCTTGAGCTTCAAATTTTAAATCGGCTTCCTCAATGTCAGCTTGTGATTTGACAGAAATATACTCACCCGCAGCCATAGAGGTTGCACCTGAAATTAAGCCTGCAATACAGGTAATTAGCAATGTGTGTGTAGATGCACCACTGGCAGCCATTCCCATAACAAGGCTTGTTACCGAAATAATGCCATCATTTGCCCCTAAGACTGAGGCACGTAACCATCCTGTACGATGGATAAAATGTTGCTCAGGATGTTGTGAATATGACATTATAAATGATTCTCAATATTATTTTAGTGGGTGCAATGTTAATGTAATTGCGTTACGTTGTCATGCTTGGTATGGATCACTTTTTACTTAAAAATAGTCCTGCAAATACGGCACCAATCGTTGCAAGGAACATATCTTTGTGTGCATCCCAAATATCACCTTGTTGGCCGTTGTAGTTTTCGGCTTCTTCGGGAGATAAGCCAATAGCAATCCACCATTCAATCCATTCATAAAATAAACTGCTTGCCATGACAAATTGAATCACCAGAATAAACCATATTTTGGGACTTAGACTGGGTAACCAAACTTGAAATAGTCGATAAAAAAATGGATATAACAATAGACCATAAAAAAAATGTACTAAACGATCGAACATATTACGATCCCAACCCATGGCGTTGTTCAGGTCAAAATGTAGATATTGAATCATCCAATCATTATAGGGGACATAAGAATAGAGATAATGTGCCGCTAAAACATGCACAAGTAAAAAGCATATATAAAGGAGGAATGTAGAGAAACTCAGTCCAATTTTCTTTTGACAGAGAATCAGTACAATCAACATGAAAGCCGTACCGACTTGATGCAATAGATAAGATGAAAATTCTAATGGATGGATGCTGGCAAGTATGATTGCAATAAAAAGTATAGTTAAAGTGAACCAGTGTTTTTGAGTGAAGCTGTGATAGATTGTTGTATGGAGCATGTTATTGTTTTCTTACGTTTAGTCCATGCTAGTTTAAACAGAATAGAATAAAAAACGAAGCCGAAGCTTCGTTTTTTAAGAATGATGTTTGTAAGTTTTTAGATTTTTGAAATTAAATCTTTAACTTGTTTTGCTTGCTCAGCGGCATTACCTGTATAAGTTGCAGGTGTCATTTCGGCTAAACGTGCACGGTCTGCTACTGGTACAGCTTCAAGTTCGTTACCATTGACAAAATCAACCATCATGTCACGCGTCATTGCTTGACCACGAGTCAACGCCTTTAATTTTTCGTATGGTTTTTCCACATTGTAACGACGCATAACGGTTTGAATTGGTTCAGCCAATACTTCTTGTGCATTGTCTAAATCTTCATTAATGCGTGTTGCATTGAGCTCAAGTTTACCAATCCCTTTTAAGCATGCTTCAAAAGCGATTAAGCTTTGTGCTAAGCCAACACCCATGTTACGAAGAACAGTTGAGTCAGTCAGATCACGCTGCCAGCGAGAAATTGGCAATTTTTCGCCAAGATGAGCAAGGACTGCATTGGCAAGACCTAAGTTTCCTTCAGAGTTTTCAAAGTCAATCGGGTTTACTTTGTGTGGCATCGTTGAAGAGCCTACTTCGCCATCTTTCAAACGTTGTTTGAAGAAACCTAGAGAGATATAACCCCAAACATCACGGTTAAAATCGATTAAGATTGTATTGAAACGGCGTAATGCATCGAACATTTCAGCGATGTAATCGTGTGGTTCAATTTGTGTGGTGTACGGGTTGAAATCTAAACCTAAAGATTCAACAAAAGCTTGCGAATGTGCAGGCCAGTTAATTTCAGGGTAAGCAGAGTAGTGAGCGTTATAGTTGCCTACAGCACCATTAATTTTACCTAACAATTCAACTTGTTTAAATTGTTTGATTTGACGTGCAAGGCGGTAAGCCACGTTTGCCATTTCTTTACCCAAAGTTGTTGGGCTTGCAGTTTGGCCATGTGTACGTGACAACATAGGTTGTTCTGCATGTGTTTCAGCAAGAGTTGCAATCGCATCAACGATTTGTTGCATAGATTCAACAAGGACTTCACGACCGCTTTTGAGCATTAATGCATGAGACAAATTGTTAATATCTTCAGATGTACACGCAAAGTGAATGAATTCACCTGCATTTTTAAGCTCATCAATGTGTGCAATTTTTTCTTTTAGGAAATATTCAACCGCTTTTACATCGTGGTTCGTTGTACGTTCAATGTCTTTAATGCGATTGGCATCGGCTTCGGAGAAATCAGTCAAAATCGCATCTAAAGCTGTATTGGTTACAGTAGAAAATGGTGGAACTTCAGTGATTTCAGGACGATTTGCAAGCGCTTGCAACCAACGTACTTCAACGGTCACACGAGCATGGATTAAGCCAAACTCAGAGAGGAAAGGACGAAGAGCATCACATTTGCTAGCGTAGCGTCCATCTAATGGAGAAAGTGCGGTTAAAGCGTTCATAACGATTCCTTAAAGGCTGGAATTAAACGTAAAACAAAAAAGCGTGTTACACATCAGTTAAACCACCTGATACTGTAAACGAGCGAGATCCTGAATATCTTGAAGTAACTTACGTTTACTGAAAATCATATTCCACGAACTACCACCGAGCTGTCGCCACAAGTGCGCCATCTGTAAGCCTGTAAAGAGCGAAGCACGAATACGGTTGGTATGGGATGAATCTTTAAATGCCTCAGCATTGCCGCGAACCATAATGCGAGGATTAATTTGTCCTGCTGTTTCTACATAGGTTTGCGCTAAGTTGGCAATAATGCTGGGGTGCATATAATTATTGTCGAAAAAAGACAGTTGTCGCAGTATTTTTTGCTGAGACTGCTCAATAATTTCGACATATTTAGGGTTGCTATAAACCTTTTTTTCCAATGCTAAAAGCGACATGGCATAGGACATGGGTAGTTTTGCAGCGGATAGTTTAGGCAATTTTGATTTAGGTGAGGTATTGAACGGCTGACTAATACTACTTTCTAATGTTTTTAGACCAAGTGAGATATCGGCCAATTGGGTAAAAAAATTGAGTGTTTGGCATGATGCAGTTTTACTTGAACGAATATTAAGGCTAGCTTTTATCAATTGTTCAAAATAAAAGTTGCTACTGTCCCCCACGTTTTGGCGACCAGATAGGGCTGTCATATGCGTTAACTGTGTTGCCTGAAAAACGGCAGCCAACGCCAAAGCTCTATTTTGACGTTGGTTGAGTGTTTGAGGCTGTTGAAAGGGCAACTCAACCATGCCTAATTCCTTTACACATTAATGATCATGATGTTAGTCAATAAAATCAGGTTTTGGTGCATTGGTATGATGAATAACACCACCACCTAAACACACTTCATCTGTATAGAATACAACGCTTTGACCTGGAGTAACAGCACGTTGCGGTTCATCAAACTCAACACGTACTCCATTGGATGTATTGCTATCTTTAAACAATGTACAGGCTTGATCGGCTTGGCGATAACGTGTTTTTGCAGTACAGCGGAAACCTGTTTCAGGAATTGCTTGTTCACCTGCAACCCAGTCAATCGCTTCAGACCACAGCATAGTGCTTTGCATGAGCGGATGTTCGTGGCCTTGACCAATCACGAGGCGATTATTTTCAATATCTTTATGTAGAACAAACCAAGCACCTTCTTCAGTACCTTTTAGTCCACCAATACCAATGCCGCCACGCTGACCGAGCGTATAGTACATTAAGCCGTGATGATCACCAACCACTTTCCCATCATCAAGTACGATTTTACCTGGTTGTGCCGGAAGGTATTGTTTTAAAAAGTCATTAAAACGGCGTTCACCAATAAAACAAATACCTGTAGAGTCTTTTTTCTTCGCAGTTGCTAGACCTAGTTCTTCTGCAATCTTGCGTACTTGAGGCTTTTCAATTTCACCAACAGGGAATAATGTCTTATTAATTTCACGGCCATGTACAGCATGTAAAAAGTAAGTTTGGTCTTTGTTATTATCTACACCACGTAGTAAAGGTGCATATTGATCACCTTTAGAATTGGTTTGTGTTGCGCTACGACGACAGTAATGACCTGTAGCAATAAAGTCTGCACCTAAGTTTACGGCGTGATCTAAAAAAGCACGAAATTTAATTTCTTTATTACATAAAATGTCAGGATTTGGCGTTCGACCCGCAGCATATTCTGCTAGAAAATGCTCAAACACACGATCCCAATATTCCATTGCAAAGTTTGCTGTATGTAGTTTGATGCCAATTTTATCGCAGACGGCTTGCGCATCGGCAAGGTCATCCATAGCGGTGCAATATTCCGTACCATCATCTTCTTCCCAGTTTTTCATGAAAAGCCCTTCAACTTGATATCCTTGTTGAAGTAAAAGTGCAGCAGAAACAGATGAATCTACACCACCCGACATACCGACGATGACACGTTGTTGCATAGGATTAGGCATCCAAATTTGAGATGAAAGGAGAGTTTTGGTGCTCATAGATGAGCGAAAGTGGGTATTTTTGCCCAGAAAGCGCATCTTGTACAGCTTTAATCACTAAGGGGCTACGTGCGCGAGCGGTTTCGAGTAATTCATCGAGTGTCATCCACTTTGGGCCGACAATGCCTGTATCAAGTTCAGCTTCAGGGAAATATTCAAGTACATGCGCTAAAAAGCAAAATCTATAATAAGTACGGTCAGGAAACATAGGGGGGGTATAAGTATAAATGCCAAGTAAGGCATCGACATCGACCGCATGACCTGTTTCTTCCATGGTTTCACGAATTGCCGCTTGAATAATAGATTCACCTGCTTCGACATGACCCGCAGGTTGATTGAACACAGTATGCATTACACCTTCGCCATGTTCTTCTACAAACAGGAATTTTCCGTCTTTTTCGACAACGGTTGCAACAGTAACGTGGGCAGTCCAAGCGGTCATGATCAGCACCATAGGAAAGAGAGGGCTTATTCTACAAAATTTAGAGCGTGGTGGCTATGTCGATTTACGATTTCTATGTTTAGACGACTTTAAATTGTAAGAGATGATCATACATAGTATTGCTAGGAAAATCCTTGCCAAGGATTGTGTCATTACAATAAATCGAGTAGTTTGTTGTGCATGAAATTGTAGGACTGTGATGATGCAAAATGATTCCCAAAAAAAATCCCGTATTATTCTGTTTGGAACCTTAGCAGTCATGATTCCAATCGTAATTTTGGCGATTGTTTTTTTTGCGGCAAAAAATGATGCAGAAAATAAACGTGAATATGATCAAATTCGATTGGAACAAGCTCAGAGAATTGCAGAGCGTGAAACTCAAGAAACGGCTGAACATGTTTCAACTGTAGTCGCACATTAAGTGCTTTTATTTTTAGTGAATAATATCTTTTTTTAATGTTCGAATACTTGGGATTTCGGTATAACGAGAAACCTTGTAACCTGCCTGAGTTAACATCTTATCTCGCATTGCATCTTCCTTCTTCTTGCCAATGTGGGAAGGATCATCAAGTTCAATAATTGCGATCACCTGCATTTGCATATCTAAAATCACAAAATCAGTCACTTTACGATTGAATTTCGCTCGTAGTTTATATTGTTGGCTGGTGATCAGTGCGCTAAAGGCGACTTGTGCAAGAATGTGGTGTTGTGGAAAAGCTTCATTTAAACGGAGAAACATTTTTTGTTCAAATGGGGTAATCACTCTGCGAGCATAATAATCTTGAGAATGAAAAAAACGCTGTCCAAAAAGAATAAACAAGAGTGCCAACGTTGCACAGCAACCAATGAAAAAAAAGACTAACTGTGATGTGTCAGGCATGAGAATGAAAAAATCAGTTAAATAAGAAAAACCCACTCAATTGAGTGGGTTTTCAGAATTTGGCTCTCCAACCTGGGCTCGAACCAGGGACCTGCGGATTAACAGTCCGTCGCTCTACCGACTGAGCTATTGGAGAATCTGATGCGCATTCTATGTGGCAAATGCGAATCGGTCAAGGAAGAAAGTCATAAAAAGCCATATTTTTTATTTAAATGTTTTAAAAATAAGCATTATTAAGTTTAATTGAACATTATGCTTATATGATTAAAGGTAAATGGATTGCCTTTTATTTTAAGAGGAGGCTACAGTATTATCTTTATGTGATTTGGCATTATTGAAGAGCTATTTTAGAAAATATATGCATAAAAAAGCCCACTTCATAATGAGTGGGCTTTTTAGAATCTGGCTCTTCCACCTGGGTTCGAACCAGGGACCTGCGGATTAACAGTCCGTCGCTCTACCGACTGAGCTATGGAAGAATAGATGGCTCTCCAACCTGGGCTCGAACCAGGGACCTGCGGATTAACAGTCCGTCGCTCTACCGACTGAGCTATTGGAGAATCTGATGCGCATTCTATGGATGAAATGGAAAGTGGTCAAGCAAAATGACAAGAAAAAAAGGTTAAGTGTTTTTTTATTGTTCAGATTCGAAGTTTTTGCTTATATATTGATTATTTTTGAAGTTTTTAAACTCATTTGGGTGAATGATTTGATTATATTTCAACATTTTGTATTGTCAGTGCTTAAGTTTTTTCAATAATTTTTATATTTTGATCTTATATTGCAGTCATAAAGAAGTATGGATTGTAAAAATTATAAATTTTTACATAGGTGTTTTTCACGGAATAGGAAAAAACAACTCTATTGTTTAATCCATTTTAAACTGGGTTCAATTTATTGAGTACACATGTATCATTCAATATAAAAAAATCGCCCAAATGGACGATTTTTTAAAGAATTAAAATTTTAATTCTTATTTTTCAACGCCAGCAGCAAGACCTGCATATTTAGCGTTTGCATAATCCCAGTTTACAAGGCTTTCAAGGAAAGTTTTGATGTAAACAGGACGTGCATTACGGAAATCGATGTAATAAGCATGTTCCCAAACGTCAATTGTTAATACTGCAACTTTGCCATGAGCAAGTGGAGTATCTGCATTTGCAGTTTTAAGAATAGAAAGGTCACCATTTGCTTTATCAGCAACTAACCAAGCCCAACCTGAGCCGAATTGAGTTGTTGCAGCGGCAGCAAATTCTTCAGCAAATTTTTCATAAGAACCGAAAGCCTCATCAATTTTAGTCGCTAAAGCACCAGTCGCTGCGCCGCCACCATTTTTAGCCATACAGTTCCAATAGAACGTGTGGTTCCATACTTGAGCAGCATTGTTGAACACACCTGCTTTAGAAGCATCGCCTGCAACAGCAACGATGATTTCTTCTAAAGTTTTACCTTCAAGGTCAGTACCTTTGATCAGGTTGTTTAGGTTTACAACATAAGTGTTGTGGTGTTTGTCATGGTGAAATTCTAAAGTTTCTTTGCTGATGTGCGGTGCAAGATCTTCGTAACCATATGGAAGTGCTGGTAAAGTAATCGTTGTCATGTTTTCAATTCCTTGCTTTTTGCTGGGTTTTGACATTAAGTGGCTTTATTGTAATAGATTCTAAGAGTAAATGTGCATTGCGACAAATAACAATACACAATAATGTCTGAATTTATACGAATAAAGAAAAATGCCAAAATCAGATCGATGAAAATAACCCAAAATATTAAATCGGATTGTTCAATTCGAAATAACTATACTCAATATTAAACTGTTCTGAAATAGCTTTGGCGAGTCGTTGCACACCATAGCGTTCAGTTGCATGGTGCCCACAGGCATAATAATGCACATTTAATTCTTTGGCTTCATAGAAGGTGCGCTCTGAAACTTCACCTGAAATATAGGCGTCACAGTTCATTTTTGCTGCTTGAGCAATAAAATCTTGTGCACCACCTGTACAGAAACCAACTTTTTGAATGAGTGATTTTTCTGCAGGTAAGTGAATCGCATTAAAACCTAATTTTTCAGTGACTAAGTTTTTGAAGCCTTCAGGTGAGATGGCATTTTTTAAATAGCCAATATTGCCAATAGGATGACGCTCACTAGGATCTAAAGGTTCAATATTGTCTAACTCTAAAATATCTGCAATGGCAGCATTATTTCCTAAAGTTGGGTGACTATCTAAAGGAAGATGGTAGCCGACCAAAGAAATATCATTTTGAATGAGTGATTTAATCCGTTTACCACGCATGCCTGTAATAGGGTAGGCTTCACCTTTCCAAAAAAAGCCATGATGTACAAGTAACAGGTCAGCATTTTGAGCAATTGCTGCATCAATCGCATCTTGGGATGCAGTCACCGCGCATAAAATTTTACGTACTTCAGTCTTACCTTCAATTTGTAAGCCGTTTGGTGCGTAATCTTTGAATTCTGCTGCTTTGAGGGTGTGATCACACCACTGAATAATGTCCTGAAGTGTTGTCATATCAAACCTAAAATAGAACAAAAAAATATACAGACATCAAAGCATATTTTGAATTGTAACTAAAGCTGAACAAATCTTTAAAATGAAATTTAGGTATTGGACTAAAATTTGATTACAATAATGAAAATGTTAGATTCATCAATATATTAAAAAAAATTCGAGGATAATACAGTGCGCCGTTCATTTACTTGGTTACCTTGGGTATTACTTGTGATTGTGATTGCTAGCTTTATCGGTTGGCAGAAGTTCCATCAGCCAAAAGCACCCATTTCAGCTGATGGTGTGAAAATGCCTGCGGAAAAAGTTGAACCGTTGGTCGATACGACCCGTACAGGTGGGGTAGTTTCTTATAATGCTGCGGTAAAAGTAGCAGCACCTGCTGTGGTCAATATTTTTACGACACAAAAAGTAAAACAAAAACATCCTTTACTTAATGATCCTGCATTCCGTGAATTTTTTGGTAATCAAATACCTGAAGAAAATCAGGGTGATAGTGAAAATAGTTTAGGTTCAGGCGTGATTGTGCGCCCAGATGGTTATATTTTGACAAATAATCATGTGATTGCGCAGGCTGATCAAATTGTTGTTGCATTACAAGATGGTCGCCGTGCAGTTGCGAAAGTGATTGGTACAGATCCCGATACCGATATCGCAGTAATTAAAATTGAGCTTGATAAATTACCCGTTTTACCTTTTAAACTCAGTGGTAATGAAGTCGGTGATGTTGTTTTAGCGATTGGTAACCCATTTGGTGTAGGGCAAACGGTGACACAAGGGATTATTTCTGCGACAGGTCGTTCAGATTTAGGAATTAATACTTACGAAGATTTTATTCAAACGGATGCTGCGATTAATCCTGGTAACTCAGGTGGCGCGTTGATTGATGTTGCAGGAAATTTAATTGGTGTCAATACGGCTATTTTTTCTCAATCCGGTGGTTCATTGGGCATTGGTTTCGCGATTCCTGCAAAAATCTGTCAACAAGTGATGAATTCGATTTTGAAAGATGGTCGAGTCGTTCGTGGATGGTTAGGCATTAGTCTAATGGCACCGCAACAAGATGATGTGTTGAAACCGCGTCAAGCAGGTGTAGTCGTTGCAGATGTGTTGAAAACAGGGCCGGCAGCAATGGCAGGGTTGAAAGTGGGTGATAATATAATTAAAGTAAATGATGAAGTCATTACATCAACTTCACATCTAATTAATTATGTTGCGCTTCAAGCACCAAATTCTGAGATTAAAATTGTGGTCATTCGTGATGGTAAACAACTTGATCTAACCGTGAAAGTGGGTGAGCGTAAGGTTCAGCCAACTAACTCTCAGTTCATTCCGTTACCGCAACGTTAATTTTGAATTATGTTTAAATAAAAAGCTCTGACAATTCAGGGCTTTTTTTTATGATTAAAAAAATGATATTTTCATGAGCATCACAAGTGATATAAAAAAGCATGCTATAAGTGATAAGACGTATTGTTGTAATACGAAAATAAGCATTAAAACAATGATTCAAAAAGGATTTTAAAAATGGATAGACTTGAACAGACTAGACCAAGTCATATTAAGGAGGCTGAGTGGAATGCACGTTGTGAATTGGCAGCCCTGTATCGACTGATTGCCTATTATAAAATGACCGATTTAATTGATACCCATATCAGTTTACGTGTACCTAATGAACCAGAACATTTTTTAATAAATTGTTATGGTGTGACTTTTGACCGTATGAAAGCATCTGATTTGGTTAAAATTGATCATGAAGGAAGAATTGTTGAAGAATATGATCAAGGTAAAATGGTAAATGTTGCTGGTTTTGTTATTCATTCAGCTTTACATCATGCACGCGAGAATATCCACTGTGTCATTCATACCCATACTGCTGATGGAATTGCGGTTTCAGCACAGGAGCAGGGTTTATTGCCACTATCACAACATGCACTCAAATTTTATAACAATATTGCCTATCATGAGTACGAAGGTATTGCATTTTCAACGGCTGAGCGTGAGCGTTTAGTTACAGATATGGGGCAGTATAGATGCATGATTTTGCGTAATCATGGATTATTATCCACAGGAGATAGTGTGGCTCGGGCATTCCATGAAATCTACTTTTTAGAGCGAGCTTGTCAGGTGCAAATTAAAGCCATGAGTAGTTCTACATTACACTATCCTAGTGCGGAAGTTTGTGCATATACAGTGAAGCAGTTTGAGAGTGATGCTGCCGAACCGATTATCCAAATTGCATGGAAAGCGGCATTGTCTTTAATAGAAAATCAACAAATAGATTATTGTTCTTAATCTTTATTCAAAACAAAAAAACCAGTGTCGAAACACTGGTTTTTTTGTTTGTTCACTTTCAATAAGAAATTAACTTTCTTGTTGAATGCCTGCAACTAACCAATCTTGTGTCGAACCAACAGGTTTCACAAAATGCCAAATTTCAGAGAATGGGACAGGTGCACTGTTTAAGTCTTCACTGACTGTACCAGTAAAACGTACGCTGACAATGAATTGACCATTGTCAGTTGCGCTATCTGCAACCATTGCATTTAGGTTTGAAAATTCAGCAACATCTTGATCTTGGTTCGTCATAATGTCGTTATACATCGACTGGTAAAGATCAGGTGTTAAATAACGCTGAATTTCAGTGATATTGCTTGCCGTATTCATTGACTGAATGTGATTGAAACGCTGACGAGCAATACGTAAGAATGCAGCAGGTTCAGTACCGTCGGGTAACTGGTTTCCACTTTGAGTAGATGCAGAACCAAAAGGTGCTTGAACAGGCGCACCGCCACCGACTGATTGACCAAAAATATTGGTGTTCGTGCCTGAAGCAGTACGTTGTGTTGCATTATTCTGACCAAACGGTGCAGATGTAGGACCTGCATTGTTTGGTGCATAAGGATTATTGGTTGTTAATTTTTTTTTTGCGCCGAATTTACGGAACAAGAAGAATGCAGCACCACCAATCACAAGAAGCCAAATCCAACTAGGGATTCCACCTTTCTCTTCTTCCTGTTGAGCTGCTTGTGCTTGCTGTTGTGCAGTCGCATCAGTTTTTGCAGGATTAGCATTGTCATCCGCCATTGCATTGGCAGCAACCGCACCAATTGCAGCACCAGCAACACCAGCTGCAACCATACCACCGACACCTGGACCAGATTTCTGTGGTGCTGTAGCAGGAGCCATCGGTTGTTGAGCAGGGGTTGCTTGGCGGGTTTGCTGAGATGACTGACTTGGAGCAGCAGAACGGCTCATACCATGACTTTTACCGCCACCAGCACGTTTCGCTTCAGCTAAAGGAGCAACCACTAAAGTTGCCATTAATAGACCTGCCATCAAGCCACGCTGTCGAACTTCCATTGAGAATTCCTATTTTTAATAAATCAAAAAGTATCAATGTTCTTTATGCAGTCTTTTGCTATGAATTTCAATGGATGTGTTAGATTTTTGGACTAAAATTCACACAAATATAACGAATATTTTTAAAGAGGAATAATGAGGTTGTCAGATATAAATTTAAAAAATAGCTATGAAGTTGAATGCGTTTATCATATGAGATGAATTGATCTTTAAAAAGAGAATTCAGCGGATATTCTTAACGCTGAATTCTCAAAAAGTACTTTTAAAATTATTTTTTATAACTGGTGGTCAAAATTATGATTCATCACTGAGTTGCATTGCTTCTGTCAAAGCTTCGTGTAAACGAGCTACTGCAATAATTTGTACACCGGGAATGTTTTTTTGTGGTGCATTACCACGTGGGACAATAATGTATTTGAAACCATGTTTAATGGCTTCTTTTAAGCGTTCTTGACCGTTAGGTACGGGGCGAATTTCACCTGATAATCCGACTTCACCAAATACAGCTAAATGTTGAGGAAGCGCTTTGGAGCGTAAACTTGAAGCGCAAGCCAGTAGTACCGCAAGATCTGAACCTGTTTCAGTAATTTTTAAGCCACCCACAACATTGACATATACGTCTTGTCCTGAGGTTTGAACACCGCCATGGCGATGCATGACGGCAAGAAGCATATTTAAGCGGTTTTGCTCTAAGCCAAGTGCAACACGACGAGGCTGTCCATGAGCATCATCAACTAATGCCTGTACTTCAACTAAAAGTGGACGTGTGCCTTCTCGGCTAATCATTACAATTGAACCGGGAATGGCTTCATCATAGCGACTAAGGAAAATTGCAGATGGATTGGCAACTTCTTTTAGACCTTTATCGGTCATACCAAAAACACCGAGTTCATTGACTGCACCAAAACGATTTTTGACTGCACGAATCATACGGTAGCGCGAATCAGACTGTCCTTCAAAATATAAAACGCAATCGACCATATGTTCTAGTACACGAGGACCTGCAAGAGAACCTTCTTTGGTTACATGACCGACAATAAATAGTGCAGTGCCACTATTTTTCGCAAAACGTGTGAGTAGCGCGGCAGATTCACGAATTTGTGAAACTCCACCTGGCGCAGATTGTAATGTTTCGGTATAAAGCGTTTGAATTGAGTCAAGGATGGCAACAGCAGGCCGTATTTGAGCTAAAGTTTCACAAATACGTTCTACGCAGGTTTCTGCCATGACTTGTAGTCGATCTGTCGGTAAATCAAGTCGATTGGCGCGTAAAGCCACTTGAGAAAGAGACTCTTCACCTGTTACATAGAGTGCTGAACTATTTGCGGCTGCCATATAAGTGGCAGTTTGTAACAAAATGGTCGATTTACCAATACCCGGATCACCACCAATCAGTACGACAGATCCTGTGACCAGACCACCGCCCAATACACGGTCAAATTCACCTATTCCCGTGCCTAGACGTGTTTCATTGGATACGGTGATTTGATTAAGCAAGGTAACATTGGCAGCTTGTCCTGTATAACCGCCACCCATAGGTTTAGCACGATGTGTGACCGTTGGCTCAATACGAACTTCGGTTAAAGAATTCCATTCACCACACTCTGAACATTGACCTGCCCATTTAGAATGGTCAGCACCACATTGTTCGCAACGGTAAACAGATTTAACTTTAGCCATAATTGAGATCATCCATAAAAAGCTCAATCACTATACATGATTTTACTAGTGATTTTAGAAGATGATTTTAATGAGAAAATGAGACTATAAAAAGTGGATTAAAGAAAAGAGCGACTATTTTTGTCGCCCTGATGCGATGCTATTTTTGTTTAATAATCTAAATCAAGAAATTATACTTAGTACAATTCACCTGATTTTCGTTTATCCAAAAAGTCTTTGGTTTCTTTCACAATAACGGTTGACAGAAGTAAGAGTGCAATTAAGTTTGGAATTGCCATGAGACCATTAAATGTATCTGCGAAGAGCCATACTAAATCTAGTGTTGCGACTGTGCCGATAAACACTGTAGCGATATAAATCAGGCGATAAATGAGAACAAATTTTTCACCTAATAAATAAGTTGCGCATTTTTCCCCATAATAGCACCAACCTAAAATTGTAGAATAGGCAAAGAAGATAATACCAAAAGTGACAACCCAACCACCGACACCAGGAAGTAATCGATCAAAAATATGGGTGGTCAATACTGCACCTGTTTCCGTACCAAATGTATTACCTGCAACAATATATCCCATAACAAGTACAATGCCTGTAATACTACAAACAATAATCGTGTCAATAAATGTCCCTGTCATAGAGACTAGACCTTGACGAACAGGGTGATCGGTTTTAGCTGCTGCAGCAGCAATGGGCGCAGAACCCATGCCAGCTTCATTTGAGAAGACACCTCGCGCTACACCATAGCGAATCACTGCACCAATCGCACCTCCAGCAACAGCCTGACCTGTAAAAGCATCGACAAAAATGAGTTTGAGTGCGGGAATTACCAAATTTAAATTTGTTAAAATAATGGCTAAACCACCTAATACATAACCAATTGCCATAATAGGAACGATGAATGTTGCAGCTTTTGCAATGGATTTAATACCACCTAAAATGACCAATGCAGAAAATACCGTAATGACAACACCTGTAATCCACGTTTCAATGCCCATACTGTTTTGTACAGCGAGTGCGACAGTGTTGGATTGGACTGAGCTACCAATTCCAAAAGAAGCAATGGTTCCAAATAGGGCAAATAAAACAGCAAGCCATTTCCACTTGAGACCATGCTCAATATAGTACATAGGCCCGCCTGATTTTTGCCCATTTTCATTTGTGGTTCTATACTTTACTGCAAGCACAGCTTCACCGTATTTGGTTGCCATACCTACAAGTGCGGTCATCCACATCCAGAAAACTGCCCCAGGACCACCGAGTACGCATGCAGTGGCGACCCCAGCAATATTGCCTGTCCCAATGGTCGCTGACAGTGCAGTCATAAGTGCACCAAAATGGGAAATATCACCCTCATGATCTTTAGATTTTTCATGACGACCAAAGACTTGCTTAAAGGCAAAAGGAAGTAAGCGGAATTGTAAAAACATCAGTCGAAAGGTGAGAAATACACCTGTTCCAACCAGTAAAATCAGCATATAAGGTCCCCAGACCCAAGCGCTGAGTGTTTCCATAATCGATTGAATATTTTGCATAGTACCTTCTTTTTATCTGTCCATTTTTATACATAACAGCCTGATTAAGCGAGCAATTGTTATGCCATCCTTGTTATTTTGATGATGCACTATTCTATTTTTCGTGGTATTGATTACTCCTTAATTAATTTTTATGACTGATCTATATTGTTTTTTTCAATCTTTTTCTTTTTTGACATAGATTTAATTGAGATACAAGTCCGAATGTTTTTCTATAATGCTAAAATCATAATAAATTTTAATATATGATTTTTATTATTTTATTTTAATAGAGCTTAAATGTTGTAGTGGTCGTAGTTTGGTGTATTTGACCGTTGTTTAAAAACAAGTGGTAATAATTAATAATCAGTTCAAAAAAAAATTTTTACTTTAGAAAAAAATCAGCTAATTTGTGAAGACTATTTGCTTTAGTCGAATTAAAAAATGTCAAATGGAAATTACAACGCTTCCGAAGGTGGAGAGTTAGCAAGAAGTCTTTCAAATAGACACTTGCAGTTAATCGCGATTGGTGGTGCGATTGGTACAGGGTTATTTATGGGGTCAGGTAAGACCATCAGTTTAGCTGGACCCTCAATTTTATTTATTTACATGATCATTGGTTTGATGGTGTTTTTCGTCATGCGTGCGCTTGGTGAATTATTACTTTCAAATTTACAATACAAATCATTTATCGATTTCTCTACAGACTTAATTGGTCCTTGGGCAGGTTATTTTGTCGGATGGACCTACTGGTTGTGTTGGATCACGATTGGTATCGCAGATTTATCGGCGATTATTTATTACTTACAGTTTTTCAATAACGGACTACCCTTTAGTCCAACTGAAGGTGCTTTGATTAGTGTTGCCGCTATTTTTTTTATCATGGGGCTAAATTTAGTCACTGTAAAATTGTTTGGTGAACTCGAGTTCTGGTTTGCACTGATTAAAATTATTGCAATTGTCGTACTGATTTTAGTCGGTTTTTGGATGATCTTTACAGGCTTTGAATCTGCTGCAACAGGTCAAGTTGCTTCATTTACCAATCTTTGGTCTCATGGAGGTTTTTTCCCGAAAGGTTTTGAAGGCTTCTTGGCCGGCTTCCAAATTGCAATTTTTGCATTCGTAGGTGTTGAGCTCGTCGGTACAACGGCTGCGGAAACCAAAGATCCTGAAAAGAATTTACCAAAAGCGGTAAATTCAATTCCAATTCGTATCATTTTCTTCTATGTATTGGCATTGATTATTGTGATGTCAGTAACACCGTGGAATGCTATTGATCCAAAAGTCAGCCCATTTGTAAACTTGTTTAGCCAAGCAGGTATTGCTGCTGCTGCAATCATTATGAATTTGGTGGTGTTATCTTCAGTGATGTCATCAATGAACAGTGGTGTATTCTCAACAAGCCGTATGTTATTTGGTTTGTCACGTGAAGAGCAAGGTCCGAAAGCATTTGGTCGCTTAAATAAACGCGCTGTACCAGCAAACGCATTGTACTTTTCAGGTGTGTGTTTATTAGGTGGGGCTGCATTACAGTACTTTGTACCAAATACCGTTGAAGCCTTTACTTTGGCGACAACACTATCAACCATCTTGTTTATTTTGGTGTGGATTATCATTTTGTGGAGCTACTTGGTGTATTACAAAACACGCCCAGAGTTACATGCAAAATCGGTATTTAAACTACCAGGTGGTCCAATCACATGTTATGTGGTTATGGCATTTTTTGTTGGTACGATTGGTATTTTAGCTTTAGAACCAGATACACTTAAATCTTTGATGGTAAGCCCAATTTGGTTGATTATCCTTGCAATTGGTTATTTTACTTTTTATAAGAAAAAATAATCGCATCGAAGTTGTATGATAAAAAACTGTCGAATGGGAACATTCGGCAGTTTTTATTTTTACGACAGTGTGTGTCGTTTGATATTGGAAAATATTGTTTTTTAATTATTTTATTTTTATATAAATAAATTTAAAGACTAAAAGAGAAAAATATGCCGACCATTGCGACTCAGAAAGAAACGAGTACAGGGAAAATCTAGGATTATTTAAAACTTGAAATTGAGTATCAAATAACAACACTGAAGCAGATTTTTGAACAGTGTATTGTTGCTCAATTTCAGATCATTGCAGATAAAATGTCAACAGATACAGCAGAAAAGGTTTTAAACGTCTAGAGAATTAAAAGATTTATGGCAGCGTGTGAGTGAATTGAGTAAAAATTTAAATATTTACGCCAAAGATTTTGAGCATTATTTTATTCAACAACGTCAATGGGAATATTCTTTTTGGTAAGACCATGTTATTTCACACGGTATTTTGAGATGGATAGGATAATGTGAGTGCGCCATCTCGTTATTGTAATGGGATTCATGCTATTTTAAATATAGATTTTCCATACAATCTGGAATTGCTCACTAATACTGGGGTATATGCATATATTAAAACTCAATATGTTGAGTTCTATAGTGATAATGGAAAATTAGCCTTAGAAAAAGTACCTGAATAGTTTTGTCTGAAGTGATGAGAAATGTTGATTACTTAATTCAGGGTTGTTCAATTGGTTTGGATTTATCTTAGATTTGCATGGTTTTCCTGAAGATATGCTTCAATATTATCAGGTAGGTCATCCATATTCGAATAGTCAGTTGATAGCCACTCGCGGACATACGCTCGATTTAATTGTATCTAAACTGAATATTGCAGCACAGTGACGTTTAGAACAAGCATTTATTTACGTTGTAGGAACGAACACTGCATGAATACAAAATTCATTTAGGTACAGGGCGCATATTTGGATGTCACTGAATGATCATTATTTATGTATTGTGCCTGAAAAGTGTTTGGAGGATATCTCGCTACAAAGCATTTTATTGCCTTTTGAAGATGATGAAATGCTGAGCCCGATTTTAAGTAAAATTTTGCTACTAAGTACAGATGATCAGATTAAAGCTCAACTAATTCTCAAGCAAATACAGGCAACATAAGCACGTAACTTGCTATTTTAGTAGCTTAACCTATTTCACTTATATGAAAAGCCTATGAGTAAATCGTGGGCTTTTGCTTTTATCGTACAAGTGATCAGGCTATACTTTAGAAAATCGTTTTATTGGGTACAGTGATGTATCGTACTATATTAAATTCACACAAAATTGCCTTATTGTCACTGAGTATTTTTTTGACAGCTTGTGGTCAGACAGGGTCTTTACAGTTGGCAAATGATGTAAATGTCGACAAACGTGCAAAATATTTGATTTATCCAGATCAGCCTACACAGATGAAAGAGCAAAGCCAAAAATCTGTTGCAACGACACATTCATCTGCTGCATCTGAAGCAGTCGCTCAATAATCTACATTTAAACGTTCATTGAAAGGATACATTCATGAGTTTTTCCCGCATTAATGGGGTATTGCATGCAGAGCAATGTTCACTCGAACAGCTTGCACAGCAATTTTCGACGCCGCTTTATGTTTATTCAAAAGCAGCATTTGAAAAGCATTATTTAGATATGGATCAAGCATTCAATTTTATTGATCATCAAATTTGCTTTGCAGTAAAGTCGAACTCAAATATTGCGGTGTTGAATGTCCTCGCTAAACTTGGTTCAGGTTTTGACATTGTTACAGGTGGTGAGCTTGCGCGTGTTTTAGCTGCGGGCGGTGATGCCTCTAAAATTGTATTTTCAGGTTTAGGCAAGCAAGAAGGTGATATCCAAAAAGCACTTGAAGTGGGTATTGCTTGCTTCAATGTCGAATCTTATGCCGAGCTTGATCGTATTCAAAAAGTGGCTGAAAAATTAGGTAAAAAAGCCCCGATTTCTTTACGTGTTAATCCTGATGTTGATGCCAAAACACATCCTTATATTTCGACAGGTTTGAAAGAAAACAAGTTTGGTATTCCCTCAGATGTGGTTTTTGAAACTTATCAATATGCAGCATCATTGCCAAATTTAGATGTGGTAGGTATCGATTGCCATATTGGTTCACAGTTAACAGAAACACAGCCTTTTGTTGATGCGCTTGATCGTGTTATCTCAATGATTGATCAATTAAAAAAATTGGGCATTAACTTAAAGCACATCGATATTGGTGGTGGTTTAGGGGTGACCTATAAAGATGAAACGCCACCAACTGTAGCTGAATATGCCAATGCGATGCGTCCTGCGCTCGAAAAATTGGGTATGAAAGTGTACATGGAGCCAGGTCGTAGTATTTCTGCCAATGCAGGTGTTTTGGTGACTAAAGTTGATTTGTTAAAACCGACCAATCACCGTAACTTTGCCATTATTGATGCTGCAATGAATGACTTGATCCGCCCATCTTTATATCAGGCATGGATGGATATTCAGCCTGTGACAGTACGTACAGATGTCGATGCGAAAGAGTGGGATTTGGTGGGTGCAATTTGTGAAACAGGTGATTTTCTTGGTAAAGAGCGTGAGCTAGCACTGAAAGAAAATGATCATTTGGCTGTACTTGGTGCAGGTGCATACGGTTTTGTGATGAGTTCAAATTACAATACTCGTGGTCGTGCAGCAGAAGTGATGGTCGATGGTGATCAGGCACATGTGATTCGTCAACGTGAAACGATTGAGTCATTGTGGGCAAATGAATGTTTATTGCCACAGGAGTAAATGAAAATGTTATTTGAATTTACAAAAATGCATGGCTTGGGCAATGATTTTGTAGTGATTGACCTGATTTCTCAGCGTTTAATGCTCGATAAAACGACCATTCAACGTATGGCAGACCGTCATTTTGGCATTGGTTTTGATCAGCTTTTGATTGTTGAACCACCTGATTTACCCAATGTTGATTTTAAATATCGAATTTTTAATGCAGATGGCTCAGAAGTTGAACAATGTGGTAATGGTGTACGTTGTTTTGCACGTTTTGTGCATGAACGTCAGTTGACCAATAAAACTAAATTTAAGGTACAAACGACTGCAGGGATTGTTGAGCCTGAACTGGGTGCAAATGGTTGGGTGCGTGTCAATATGGGCTATCCAAAGTTTTTACCTGTGGAAATTCCATTTATTGCAGAAGAACCTGAAGCTTTGTATGACATTGATTTGCTTAATAATGAAAAATTGAGCATTGATGTGGTTAATATGGGCAATCCACATGCAGTGACAATCGTTCCTGATGTGCTCACCGCTGATGTGGCAAATATTGGTCCACAAGTCGAGTCACATGAGCGTTTTCCACATCGTGTCAATGCTGGCTTTATGCAAATCATTGACGGCAAGCATGCGCGTTTACGTGTATTTGAACGTGGTGTGGGTGAAACTATGGCATGTGGTACAGGTGCTTGTGCTGCTGCTGTTTCTGGTATGCGCCGTGGCTTACTTGAAAAGTCGGTTAAAATTGAACTTGCAGGCGGTACATTACAAATTGAGTGGGAAGAAGGCGGTGTCGTGTGGATGACAGGTCCGACTGCAACAGTATATGAAGGTCGTACCGATTTACGTTTATTTCAAAGTTAAATGGCTATTATTTTTAAAAATCTGTTTAAAAGACCCTGAATTAATTTCAGGGTCTTTTACATAACAAAGCTTAAATTACTGATTGAATGTATTCATAATGATTTTAATATAATGTTGATGATATAACAAAGAAGAATAGGTAAAACTAAAATGGCAATAGATCGTATAGATTGGCATGGTGAATCTGCAGAAACAGCGGGTTTCCCTTATGAAAATGGTGGTACACATATTGGTATTTATCTCGCATGGATTATCAATAATCACTTAGAAGGTGAAATGCACCTAGAAGAAAGCGAAGAAGAATTACAGCAAGTTCGTGACCATATAATTACAGGTCGAGATTTTTTAAGCACGATGTGTGATGAAAAATTCTGGGAAGATGACTTAAACGAAGAGGCATTTGCATTTACACAGTATTATTACGAGAGTAATCAGTATTTTAACGACTACGATGTAACATTGGTGCATTCAAAAGGATTAAGTGATACCTATGCCGTTGAAGATACGTGGGAAAATTATGATTTAATGGCTGTTGTGATTGATCAAAAATACCAACAATGGAAAAAATTAAACTTAGCATAAAATTTTATTGCGCATCATTGTCAAATAATTATAAATTCCATCGGAATATAGAAAATAATCATTCAACATAATGAAATTATTTAAGGTTACATACGAAAATTTTTTCGAGAGGACTACGGGTGCATATTTACTGTTAAATCCCGACTCTAACGTCAGTAAAGAGCTTTATCCTAAAAAGGTGGAAGGATTATTAGAGGGATATTTTAGACCGAAACCTGAAGCATACGAATTTACAGAAGATACGCAAGTTTTACTGAGCCAGCCTTTACCCTGTCCAGTTGAAATGGTGATTTATTAATCAGCTTTTAAAAACAAAAGGAAGTAATAGTGCTGCATATTTGGCTCAAATACATATGTGAAAAGAGATCCTGAACGGGCATTGGTTTGACGATTTCATCATTATTCACAGAGAAAGAGCGTAAAAAAAATAAATGTTCAAGTTGGACAAACGGCATTTAATACACTTGTTAAGAAAACAGCGGTTGATTTGATATTTATTGATGAGCATAAGCAAGAAGGTCTAAGTCATTATTTTTAAGCGATACACAATCATTTTATATTCGAGAGCAAGAGAGAAAGAAAGGATTTTTTGCTAAACTGTTTTCATAAATAAATATTTAGGCGATTAGAGAAATGCTTGTGCAACATGGTGCGATGCAATTGCTCTCTATGTGGATAGATGAACGCAAAATACAAAATCAGTCAGAACATACTTTAGATGCTTACTTTCGAGATGTATCAGGATTTATTGACTTTTGTTATAACAAAAAACTTGAATTACATAATGTTGAAAAAGCTGATTTACGTGAGTATATGGCGTATAAGGTTGAGCAAAATCAGCTCAGTACAAGCAGCTTACAGCGCCATTTGACTTCTATTCGTCAATTTATGAAGTGGGCAACGCAGGGTAATTATTTGGCTTTTAACCCTGCACATGATTTACAGCTAAAACGGCAACCCCGTCCTTTGCCTGGTCTAATAGATATTGAAACGATCAACCAAATTATAGATCAAGTTGCACCTGAAAAACCCGTTGAACATCAGTTGTGGCTACGTGATAGAGCTATTCTTGAACTATTGTACTCAAGTGGTCTGCGTCTAGCGGAAATACAAGGTTTAACTATTCGAGATATTGATTTTGGTCGACACTTACTACGTGTAACAGGGAAGGGAAATAAAACTCGTATTGTACCTTTTGGTGGTAAAGCGAGAGAAAGTTTAATTGAATGGTTGAAAATTTATCGTATTTGGCAAGGTGATTTTAAGGCAGATTTTCCAGTATTTATTACTCAACGCGGTAATGTCATTACCCCACGACAAATTGAAAATCGAGTCAAACTACAAGCGCAACGAGCTGGGGTAAATGTCGATTTACATCCACATTTATTACGTCATTGTTTTGCGAGTCATATGCTATCGAATAGTGGTGATTTACGTGCAGTACAAGAAATGCTTGGCCATAGTAATTTGACCACGACACAAATTTATACACATATTGATTTTGATCATTTGGCTCAGGTATATGATAGAGCACATCCACGTGCAAGTAAGTCTAAAAATTAAGGTTATTTATATATGTTTTCAATGTGATAACGCATAAATTTTCTGTATCTGCATAAAAACTTTTTATGGTTGATGATATTAAGGGTTAATCACAGACACTCTTTTTTATGAAATCTATTGATCATTTTTACCTTTGAATACGTCTTTTGGATAATTGTTTTTTAAGTACGACTGCGGTATAAATTTTACTCGGTTAATGTCGGCATACTTTATGCTTATATTATAAAGTTCACACGTGTTTTTATATTCCTAGGTATCACCATGACTCCTGAGCTTGAGCAAAAATATCTACAACTCTCAGATGTGCAAAAAGAAATTTTTAAAGGCTATGGCTTACGCCAGGTCAAACATTTTGTTGAACTCAGCATTCCGAAAGTAGAGCATTGTTTACCTGAAGGTGCGGTTGTAGTTGGGGTAAATACAGAAGGACGTGTGCAAGCGGTCAATGCGGATACACAGCAAATTTATTTGTGGATTTCAGATCAACAATGGCAATTAAGCAATAAACCATCTTTACATGTCGATACAAAGGAGGATTTTCTACAAATTTGGACTATTTTTGAATTGGAAAAACAAGATCTTATTCATTTAAGTCATATCCATCGTGACTTTATACAAAGCCAAGTGAGCTAAGCCTACCCAAGCTCACATGATTTAAAGTGATTTTTGTACGATCTTATATAAGATATGCCGTGAGAGTGGACTTTCTTGTGTTAATGCAGGGTGATTAAATTCGAACATGGCTTGCATGCCTAAGCGTTGCATCACATGTTCGGAAGCTGTGTTATGCACTGCGGTAAATGAAACGACTTCTTTGAGTTGTAATGTTTCAAAAGCAAATTTTAAACAGGCTTTAGCCGCTTCTGTTGCATAGCCTTGATGCCAATATTGTTTTGCAAATCGCCAACCAATTTCTACGCAAGGTGAAAAAATAAATTGTTCAGGTTGTATATTTAAACCCGTAAATCCAATAAATTGTCCTGTCACTTTCAGTTCAACTGCCCAAAATCCCCAACCATGATCTAAGATTAAATGCTGAAATTTATCTGCTAAATTATCACTTTGTTCACGCGTAAGCACGGATGGGAAGTAATGCATAACATCTTTGTCAGCATTTAGTTCTGCGAAAGGCTGTAAATCAGACTCTTGCCAAGCTCGAAGTTTCAGACGCTCAGTTTCAAGTTCAATCAGTTGTTTAGTGGATGTTGAAATTGGTATTGATGGTAATTTTATTAATTCAATCATTAGACAAACCCCATTTTAGATACTTCTGAGAATCATATTCTTATCTTTAAGACCTTACAGCTTAATCTCTTTAATGTCATCCAGCGGTAACTGATAACTTTGTTTAATAATTTGGCTTGGTAAATCGGTTTTAACACTAGTAATACCATTCTTTTTAGTTAAATGTGCAGTTTGAAATTTACGATAACTTTCAAGGTCGGGGACAACCACTTTGAGCAGCGCATCGGATTCACCTAAAATAATGTAGCATTCCATGACCTGTGGAAGTCCTTTCATTGCCTCAATAAAGGTGTCAATCGTTTCAGCATCTTGACCTGTTAGCCAAATGCGTGAAAACAAAATCAGTTGAAAACCAATTTTAAGCGGATCAACCACGGCAGTGTAATTTTGAATGACACCAGCTTCTTCAAGTAATTTAACTCGACGTAGACAGGATGATGGGGATAATCCAATTTCACGGGCTAAATCATTATTTTGAATACGTCCATTATTTTGTAAAGTACGAATGATATTTTTATCAATACGATCAAGCTTTACTGAAATAGATTTAGAATATAATTTCATAAATTAGAATATAATTCGAAAAATAATCATTATTATAGAATATTTGAAATCCTATTTTAAGTCATTTACAAGATACTATTTTTTATCTTCAGAGATACAGAAAGGAACTTGAAATGACTGTATTCGTACTTTTTGCCTTGACGGTGTTGCCGTTAATTTTCACACCAGGACCCGATATGTTATTTATCCTGTCACAAGTGATGGGTAAAGATGCGAAAGCAGGCATGATGGCAACATTAGGGGTTTGCTCAGGTTATTTGGTACATTCTATTTTGGTAGCATTGGGGATTGCAGCGATTATTGTATCGTTTCCTGTATTGTTTGATGCGATTCGTTATTTGGGCATTGCTTATTTATTGTATTTGGCTTTTCACTTGTTTAAATCGGTGTTCAGTAATAAAACTTTAAAGATTGAGCAAAGTACGACAGCACATCCAATTCGCAAAGGATTCTTTACCGCACTTTTAAATCCTAAAGGTATGCTGATTTATTTTGCGATTTTACCGCAGTTTATTAATCAATCAGGTAATACAGTACAACAAGGTTTGATTCTATCTTTCATTTTTATTGGCTTAATTTTATTGGTTTACTGTGCATTGAGTTTGATTTTAGGGAAAATAATTAGCAATAAGCCGTTAGACGTGCAGAAACAAAAATGGATTGATGGTGGTTCAGGGACTTTATTGACGGTTGCAGCAGTGTGGTTAACCGTAAGTTAAAAGTGATTTAAAAAATTGAGAAAAATGATTTTTTGAAGAACGAGTAACTAAAAAGATCGCCATTTTCTAATTTTTGCTTTTTGTTACACTTTTATTGTGGAAAATTTGATGATTTATTTGATTAGGCTTCTTCGTAAAATAGAGATGCTGTCTAAAATGACATAAAAACTGTTGAGAAACTGTTATGTTATTTAAATTGAATAAGCATTTAAAATAAAGTTGTAATTGTTTAGATATATCAGTGTGATTTTAATAAATTATGATATTTATCAATATATAAAAAATGTATAAATCACATACGAAAAAAACAGACTAAAACCCTTAATAAAAAGTGTGAACGGTACGTTCAAGCTTTTTTAGGAAATTTTAATGCTCTTTTTCCAATTGTGACTTGACCGAAATGCCAAACGCATTGCAAGATAGGACACCTAATAAATTTTAAAAGAAGGGTTATGATGACTCTTCTTAACATTTACATTTGCTAAAACAGCCGAGGAATACATGAAGGCTCTTGTTGCTGTAAAACGTGTGGTTGATGCCAACGTTAAAGTTCGCGTTAAACCGGACAATAGTGGTGTTGACCTAACTAACGTAAAAATGTCGATCAACCCATTCTGTGAAATCGCAGTGGAAGAAGCGGTTCGCTTAAAAGAAAAAGGAACTGTTTCGGAAATCGTTGTTGTTTCTATTGGTCCTAAAGAAGCGCAAGAACAGATTCGTTCTGCTATGGCGCTTGGTGCAGATCGCGGTATCTTGGTTGAAGCTGATGACAGCCAACTTGGTGCTTTAGAAATTGCTAAAATCCTGAAAGGAATTGTTGAAGCTGAACAGCCTCAATTGGTTCTTCTTGGTAAACAAGCAATTGATGATGATTCTAACCAAGTGGGTCAGATGTTGGGTGCTTTACTTGGCGCAGGTCAAGGTACATTTGCTTCTGTAGTGACAGTAAATGGCGATAAAGTACAAGTGACTCGTGAAGTTGATGGTGGTTTACAAACGGTTGAATTAAACACACCTGCGATCATTACGACTGACTTACGTTTAAATGAGCCACGTTATGCTGCATTGCCTAACATCATGAAAGCTCGTAAAAAGCCACTTGAAACGAAATCTCCTGCAGATTATGGTGTAACTTCAACGTCTAAACTTAAAACAGTTAAAGTTGAACCACCTGCAGAGCGTAAAGCTGGCGTACAAGTGAAGTCTGTAGATGAGCTTGTTGAAAAACTTAAAAATGAAGCGAAAGTGATCTAATACAGAAGGATAAAAATCATGAGTATTTTAGTTATCGCTGAGCACGACAACAAAGCACTAAACGGTGCAACTTTAAACGTTGTTGCTGCGGCGCAAAAAATCGGTGGTGATATCACTGTATTGGTTGCAGGTTCAGGCGCACAAGCTGTTGCTGACCAAGCAGCTAAAGTTGCAGGCGTAAGCAAAGTATTGCTTGCTGATGATGCTGCTTATGCAAATCAATTGGCTGAAAACGTTGCTAAATTAGTCGCTTCTCTTGGTGCGGGTTATTCTCACATCCTTGCTGCCTCTACAACAACGGGTAAGAATATTCTTCCTCGCGCTGCTGCACTTTTAGACGTAAGCATGATTACTGATATTACTGCTGTTGATGGTCCTAAGACTTTCAAACGTCCAATTTATGCAGGTAACGCAATTGCAACTGTAGAATCTGGTGAATCAGTTGTTGTTGCAACTGTTCGTGGTACTGCATTTGATCCTGTTGCTACTGAAGGTGGTTCGGCTGCTGTTGAAGCTATTGCTTCTACTGGCGATGCAGGCATCTCTAAATTTATCTCTGAAGAAATTGTAAAATCAGAGCGTCCAGAATTGACAGCGGCTCGTATTGTTGTTTCTGGTGGTCGTGGTGTGGGTTCAGGTGAAAATTATCACACTGTACTTGATCCATTGGCTGACAAGTTGGGTGCTGCTCAAGGCGCTTCACGTGCTGCGGTTGATGCTGGCTTCGTTCCAAATGATATGCAAGTCGGTCAAACAGGTAAAATTGTTGCTCCTGATTTATATATCGCTGTGGGTATTTCTGGTGCGATTCAGCATTTGGCGGGTATGAAAGATTCTAAAGTGATCGTTGCGATCAACAAAGATGAAGAAGCACCAATCAATGCTGTAGCTGACTACTGGTTAGTTGGTGATTTAAATACTGTAGTTCCTGAATTGGTTTCTAAAATCTAATTCTCGAATTTCGTATTGAATAAAAAATGCTCCTTTTAAGGAGCATTTTTTATTCTGCCGAAAGGTTTATATGTTATAGATTAGGTTATAAAATAAATAAAAGATGAATGAGTATGAAATGCCAAAAGTGTAAAGCTGAAAATATCAATGAAGCAGTTCGATGTGGTATATGCGGAACACGATTAAAACACCCAAAATTTGTTGATATATTTACGAGTAGTACTCAGGTGCAATCATCTATTCGGCGTGATCAAACTAAGCCATTCAGTCGAGATCAAACTAAGCCATTCAGTCGAGATCAGAATTCATCGATAAGCCGATCATCAAATAAAACCACTCAGCGAACAGGCACGCCAAGACCTCAAAAACCAAATGATCAACAATCATCTTCGTTACTCAATACAATTTTTGATCAAAATACAAAACTAGAAGATAAAGCAAAAAGATTACTCAGTTATTGGCAACAAAAAGCCCGTCAATCATCCGACGTTAAAAAGCCATCTAAAGGGCTAGGTGGGAAAATCGTTTGGATTTTATTGGTTATTTTTATGTTTGGATCAGTTGCTTTAGAGATCGTAAAAAAGAACGTGATGCCTCATATTGCAAATATTTTTACAGCGTCTGTACCTACTGAAGCGGTGGAAGATATGGCAATTGATCAAGTTACTACGATTGCGAGTGAGTCTTTAGAGTATCAGGTTATTCGGAGATTGGATGAGCTGAAAGAGGTAACAAGTGCGGCAGATCACTATTATAAAACTACAGATCAGTTAACCACCGAGTATCAGGATTTGGTTGATTCAGACTTAATTGTTCATTTTATCAATGATGGGCAGACCCAGTTTAACTCAACAGGCATGCTTGAAAGTAGTTTTACGGATGATGCAGAGGTCAAAATATTTTTAAAACCTTACTATGATACAGATAGTGATCAATCGGCATGGATGTGTTTTAGCGCGGGTATAGATGTTTCTGAACAAACAGACTGTAAAATGATTCCAGCAGGAACTAAGCCGTAGCTTTTTATCAAATGATGCTTTATTTGAGTGCGAAAAAAAAATGTTTATATGGGGCGAATTTTGTTGGCGTGTTGGGTGAAAAATAATGAAGTCGGACTTGCTTCACAAATTTAAAAAATGTCTGAAATGTCGTCATTAAATTATCGAAAATTAACAGTATTGGGCAGGATTAATACAGACAAAACAGGCAGATTTTGTGCTATAATTTACGGCTGTATTTTAGATTTTAACTCAGAATATTTGAGCTAAGTTTTTGCAAGATTGATGATATAAATCAGACAACAAAACGTTGTCTGTTATAAGGAGTATGCATGAGCGTATCGGAAATCAGACCGATTGCCATTGAGGATGAACTTAAAAGCTCATATCTCGACTATGCCATGAGCGTCATTGTCTCTCGTGCATTGCCAGACGTCAGAGATGGCTTAAAACCCGTTCATCGTCGTGTACTTTTTGCGATGCACGAATTGGGTAACGACTACAACAAAGCCTACAAAAAATCTGCACGTGTTGTTGGTGATGTCATCGGTAAATATCACCCACATGGTGATTCTGCTGTTTATGAAACCATTGTTCGTATGGCGCAAGATTTTAGCCTGCGTTATCAATTGGTTGATGGTCAAGGTAACTTCGGTTCTGTTGATGGTGATAGTGCGGCAGCAATGCGTTATACCGAAGTTCGTATGCGTAAACTGACCCATGAAATGCTTGCTGATCTTGAAAAAGATACCGTTGAGTGGGAAGACAACTACGATGGCTCTGAGCGTATTCCTCAGGTAATGCCGACGCGTATTCCCAACTTATTGATTAATGGTGTGACAGGTATTGCAGTCGGTATGGCGACCAACATGGCGCCACACAACATGACTGAAGTGGTCAATGCATGTTTGGCATATGCTGAAAACCCGAATATTTCCATTGAAGGTTTGATGGAACATATTTCAGGACCAGATTTTCCTACAGGTGGTATTATTTATGGTAAATCGGGTATTGTAGATGCTTACCGTACAGGTAAAGGTCGTCTACATATTCGTGGTAAATACCATATTGAAGAAGATCCGAAAACTAGTCGTAATACGATTGTTTTCACGGAAATTCCGTATCAGGTCAATAAAGCAAGAACCATTGAGCGTATTGCAGAGTTGGTCAAAGAGAAGAAATTAGAAGGTATTTCTGAACTTCGTGATGAGTCAGATAAAGATGGTATGCGTATCGCGATTGATTTGAAGCGTGGTGAGAACGCTGAAGTCATCGTTAATAACTTATTCCAAAATACGCAACTTGAAAATTCATTCAGCATTAACATGGTTTGTCTAGATAATGGTCAGCCTAAGTTAATGAATTTAAAAGATATCATTGCTGCATTTATTCGCCATCGTCAAGAAGTTGTGACACGTCGTACCATGTACGAACTGCGTAAAGCACGTGAACGTGGTCATATCTTAGAAGGATTGACAGTTGCGCTTGCCAATATCGATGAAATTATTGAAACTATTAAAACTTCTGCAAATCCTGCCGAAGCGCGTGAGCGTTTACAAGCAGGTGAGTGGGCAGGTGGTGGTGTTGTTGCATTACTTGAAAAAGCGGGTTCAATTTCAATTCGTCCTGATGAAATTGAAGGTGAAGATCCATCAAAACCATTTGGTTTAGAAGGAGACATTTATCGCTTATCGCCAACGCAAGTGGCTGCGATTCTTGAATTGCGCTTACACCGTTTAACGGGTCTTGAACAAGATAAATTACATGCAGAATATACTGAAATCTTGGGTCAAATTGCAGAATTAACTGCAATTTTGAACGATTTCAATCTATTGATGGCTGTGATTAAAGAAGAGTTAGCGCTAATTTTACAACAGTATGGTGATGCGCGTAAAACGTCTATTGTTGAATCTCGTATTGATTTTTCACGTGAAGATTTAATTCCTGAAGAGCAAATGGTATTAACCGTTTCTAAAACAGGGTATGCGAAAACTCAACCATTGTCAGACTACGCTGCACAGCGCCGTGGTGGACGTGGTAAATCTGCAACTTCAATGAAAGAAGATGATTACATTCAACATTTGATTGTAACATCAAGTCATGCGACCGTACTTTGCTTTACCAATGTCGGTAAGGTGTACCGTTTACGCGTATTTGAAGTACCTCAAGCATCTCGTGGTGCAAAAGGTCGTCCAATGGTGAACTTGTTACCATTAGATGCAGATGAAACAATTACAGCGATTCTTCCTGTAATTGATGCACCGAAAAAATTCAAAGAGCGTTTAACTGAATTTAGGACATTTGTTCGTGCCAATGTTGCAAAACTTCGTGAAAATGAAATTATTGATGCACATTACGAACCGTTAAAAGCTGCATTTGCAGAATTGGGCGAAAACCCTGATGACTTGTCAGATGCTTTGCGTATTCAACTGAAAGAAATCGGTTTAGAACTTTCTACAACAGATGTGCAAGATGATCTTGTTGCTGAGTTTGCTGAACGTGTTGAAAATGTTCGTAAAAACTTCTATGTCTTTATGGCAACAGCATCAGGTACAGTAAAACGTGTTGAATTAGAGCAGTTTAGTAATGTTCGTTCAAATGGTTTACGTGCGATTGAGTTGAAAGATGAAGATACCTTGATTGGTGTTGCGATTACAGATGGTGAACAGCAAATTATGTTGTTCTCAAATGAAGGTAAAGCTATTCGCTTCTCTGAAACTGATGCTCGTGTGATGGGGCGTAGTGCAAAAGGTGTTCGCGGTATGCGTGTAACACTTGCTGCTGCTCAAGCTGAGGAAGACGTTGGAGCAGATGTAGAACCAGACGATGAGGATTCTATAGATACGAATTTTGTCAGTCGTATTGTTTCACTTGTTGTGGTCCCTGAAACAGGTGAAGTATTGTGTGCTTCTGCGAATGGTTATGGTAAACGTACATCTGTAGATGATTTCCCGACCAAAAAACGTGGTGGTAAAGGTGTTATTGCCATTAAAACATCTGAACGTAATGGTGAGTTGGTTGGTGCAGTTGCGATTGATGTAACGAAAGAAGTGATGTTGATTTCTGATGGCGGTACTTTAGTTCGTACTCGCGCTTCTGAGATTGCACATACTGGTCGTAATGCACAAGGTGTTCGTCTAATCCGTTTAGGTAATGACGAAGTCTTAGTTGGCGTAGTTGCGGTTGAAGCGGTTGAAGATGATTTGATTGATGAAAGCGTTGTCGATGTCGATGCTAATCATCAAGCGGAAACAATCGATTCAGTTGATGGTGAAGCATTAATTGACAACGAAAAGCTAATTGGTGATGAAACCATTATGGATGAAACGGATCCAAATGAATCTGATGAGTAATTATTTAAAATATTAAAATAACAAAAGGATGCTTCGGCATCCTTTTGTTATTTTAAACGAATGAAATACGGTATTTCTTAAAAATAGCGTATTATTTTAATGAATAGCATGATCTCGATGCTCTGGATTCATTGGTTTAGACAGTATGATGATTTAAAAAAGCAGTGTTTAAAATGAAATATAAAAATACCCTTTTAGTGATAACCTAGATTTTTCCATTGGTTGTATGTAATCAAGTGAAACAAACGATGAGTGAAAAAATATAGAACTTCATTACTGATGCTAGTGAATAACAAAATGAAAAAGAAGCAACACTATTTCAAGTGATTATTGATCGTGATCAATCAACAATATTGAGTTTGAGTGAGGCAAATTTACGTCAAGAATTGCTTAAAAATTCACAAGAACCCATGCAGATTTATGCGTCTTTATCTGAGTATATGCTAGAACAACCTCAAGAAAATAAAAGCCTTTGAATTGGCTTATGGGAAAGTCACTAAAATAGGCTATAAGTATAATTATTCTGATAACATCATGATTTTTGTGGTGACTTTTTTAGGATCGTGGTGGCAATAATATTGTTGGTATTTGGATGCAAGAGCTGCATAATTGAATATTAGCAATGTGAATGATGGGTAACGGAGTACAAATTATTTAAATTTATAGGTTTTGCTATTTGTACTATGAGTTGGTATTTAAACTTAATTATTTTGTTAAATTGTGAGATAAAGAATATATTAACTTAAATGGGGCGAAGAATGATGATCAAAAATAAGATGAAAAGTACTGTTTTAATTTTAAGTCTGATATTCCCATTGTCTGCATGTGAAAAAGTAAAAGAAACTATTTTAGATAAAATTGAGGAAAAAATGCCCGACTTAGAGGCTTCAGAGCAACAAAATACAAAAGCAAAAATATTGTTTCAAGCTTTGATTGATCATGATCAGGCTAAAATTCTGAGTTTGAGCGAGCAAGATATTAGAGATGAGTTGACTAAAAATCCTCAAATCTTACAAACAGTTTTTGATGCTTTACCTGATAATGTTGCAGATAATCCTGAACTTGTATTGACTGCTAAATCTATTGAAACAACGTATGGTAAAGTGACAAAAATTGGTTATAAATATATTTATCCCAATCAAACGATTATATTTTCTGTGGTGTTCGATGGGCATGATGGTGGTGATAAAATTGTGGGGTTTTGGGTGCAAGAAGTAGAAAAATAAAGTGATTTGAAAAATAGGTATCGATATAAAATGGAAGCCGAAGCTCCCATTTTATATAAGAAAAAATGTTTAAATGTTAGTGAGTGGCATCAAAATTATAATTTTTTTGCTTTTCACTATCAAATTGACCTTCCCATTTACTAATCACAAGAACAGCCAAAGCATTACCAATTACGTTCAATACAGTACGTGCCATATCTAAGATACGGTCAATACCTGCAATAAATGCTAAGCCTTCAAGTGGAATACCAACACTACCTAGGGTTGCAAGTAGAACCACGAAAGAAACACCTGGTACGCCTGCAATCCCTTTAGAAGTGATCATGAGTGTGAGCACAAGTACAACTTGCTGTGTAATGGTTAAATCGATACCGTAAAGCTGTGCAATAAAGATTGCTGCAATACTTTGGTATAGTGTTGAACCATCAAGATTAAACGAATAACCAATTGGAACAACAAAGCTAGTGATCGATTTTGGAGCGCCATAGGCTTCCATTTTTTCCATCATACGAGGTAAAACAGTTTCAGAACTTGCAGTTGAATAGGCTAAAATTAATTCATCTTTTAAGATTTTGATAATCGTCCAAATGCTGAATCCACAGAATTTAGCCACAAAACCAAGTACAATAAAGATAAAGAAGAAGATTGCACCATAAACCAATAAAGCAAGTTTCACGAGTGGAACCAATGAGCTAAAACCGAAGTTCGCAACAGTCGCAGCGATCAAACCAAATACACCAATCGGTGCAAAAAGCATAATCATGTGCGTCACTTTGAACATTGTTTCAGAGATCGCTTTTAAAACATCAATGAGCGGTTGTTTTGTTTCTTTAGCAAGTGATCCAAGACCAATACCGAATATCACGGCAAAGAAAATAATTGGCAACATATGCCCATCATTCATTGCAGAGAAAATATTAGATGGAATCAAAGACAAAACAGTGTTAACTAAACCATGTGCATGCTGACTAACTTCTTGTGTAGTTTGCTGATATTGGGAGATATCAGAAGTTGTCAGTTGTGACATATCAATGCCAGCGCCTGGCTTGAAAATGTTTGCAGCAAAAAGACCGACAATAATAGCAATTGTGGTAATGATTTCGAAGTAAACAATGGTTTTAAAACCGAGCTTTCCTATACTTTTACTGTCACCTGCATTAGCAATACCCAAAATTAACATGGATAAAACCAACGGGATCACAATCATTTTGATCAGATTAATGAAAATCTTACCCAAAGGTTGTAGGAAGTTATGGACGATGTCGTCACGGATTTCAGGTTGGTTATGTAAAACAGCACCAACCAAAATACCTAAAAAGAGCGCAATAACGATTTGCCATGCTAGGCTAATTTTCAGTTTATTCATACTGAGCCCTTAAAAAATCAGATTTTGGCGAAAAAAAAATTAAATGATCAAAACGCGAAATCGCCAATTCCAAGCATGAATATGGGTATGCTAGAAGGGGGGAGAGCGTGATTGTTGAGCGCATTTCTCAGAAGCGTTTATTTTGCATCTATTTTTATCTGCTCGACTAATTATTTCTGATTGAATGTATTTTGATTGGGTGAAATTAATACAGTTTAATTTAATTATCCAATCAATTAATTTAGTTTAATTTAATATATAGATGTAAGTTAGCTTATTTATGGATTTTTTTTATGAATACTCCAAGGCGATACCAAGATAAACTTAATAAAATTAATGAGATAAATAGTAAATAAATTAATTTAGGTAATATCAATTGAGTTGATACCCCCATTTGGTTAAGTTGTACAAACAAGTTGATACCCTGAGTGGATGGTAGTAATTGAGAAAACATTTGCATCCATTCAGGCATGGCTTGTAAGGGCCAAGCCGTTCCTGATAATAAAAATAATGGTACAGAGCTAAAGACAATGAGATGTCCTGCACGTTCAGAGGTATCTAAATAACTTGCAATGAAGAAGGCAAGTCCAATCACTGCACTAATAAAAATAGGTACAGCGCATAGCATTCCAAAGAAATTTCCGCCTCTAGGATAATCATTTAGCCAAAAAGTGAAACCGAAAAGATAGAGACAGCCCAAAGTCCCAATAGTAAGAGCCACCAAATAAATAGCTAAAAATTCAGCACGGGAAGCACGCCATTGTTTTTCACGGTATCCACCAATCAGCATACATAAACCGAGTAATACTGTTTGGTGAATAATGAGTGGTGCTACAGCGGGGAATATATAACTACCATAACCAGATAAAGTATTGAAAAGTGGGATTTGGTGAATAGGTAGGGCAGGTGAAAAATGTGTAACTTGTGCAAAACGAGAAAGATATTCAGCAATAGCATTTTCAACGGCTGTTGCTATTCCTAAGCCGATTTGTTTGGTTTTTAAAAAATTAGCACCGCTTAGGTAAAGTCCAATTCCTCCAGTTTCTCCTCTAATGAGGCTTTCTGAAAGGTGTTCTGGAAGAAGTAATATTCCATCAGCTTTTTGTGTTTGTACCAGATATTTAGCTTCTTCAAAATTATGACTAATATCGATTATGGCTACATTTGGACTATTACTGATTGCTGTAATGAGTTGGGTTGTGAGTACACTTTGTTCTTCATCAACAATTACGATAGGCAATTGTTCTGCGGTCTGTGATTTATAGGCAATTGGATAAAAAAAACTATAGAAAATTACAGATAGAATCATCGTGGTTAAAATTGAAAAATTACCTGCAATATTCTTAAACGTCTGAATATAGTCTTGCCCAACTTGCTTCCAAAAAGTGATGATTTTTATGAATTGCTCATTTTTCATTGACTGCTCCCCAAATAATTTTTTTGAGTAGGGTGCTAGATATTGCTAAATAAAAAATACAATATAACGTGAGAATGAATAAAGGAGTAAGTGAAGTAGTTGGTGGGCTACCAATGACCCATTGTTCAGTTTGTAATTTTGCATAAGGTGTATAAGGAATAATGTTTGACCAAAATTTAGTGAAAAGTGGTGCATTATTTAAAGGTAAAGTAACACCTGCAAAGCTCAGAGAAGAGCCACCATATACAGCAAGAAAACCAAAAGTTTTTGAAAGATTCTTTGTGGCGAGAACAACAGTCACACTAATTAATGCATAAGCGAGATAAAATAAAAACTGAGCAAATAAAATAAGACTCAGTGACCCCGCGACTGTCCAGCCTCGAATAACAATTAACCAAAACATCCATAACCATGTCCAAAAGCAAAAAATAATGACATACACGAAGCTTTTGGCAAAAATGGCTTGAAGTACTGTTGTTGAATCTCTCCATTGTTGAGTGGTATTTAGTTTGAGTTCTTGCCCAACTGAAAAGGCAATACAACAACATAATAATAAATGTAAAACCGCAGGAATTACGAATGGTTCAAGATAAAGTTCATAATTTAAATTCGGGTTGAAAAGAGGAGAAATTTTGATATGTGCTGTATCAATATCGATATAAGGTATTTCATTTACAAAATAATTATTTTTTAAAAAATCAGTAGAAGCTTGAACTGTGGACAATAACATTGCTGAAGAAATAGTATTGCCAATGCTAAAATAGGACTGGTTATAGACAATACTAATTTGTGCATCCTCTCCTTTGACTAAGCGTTGTTCAGCACCCTCAGGAATCATTACATAACCCCAGATTCGGGTCTGATTTAAATTTTTCTCTACCTCTGTTTGATCTTCAGAAATCTGTTGTACGTGCAATGTTGTATTTAGTTTAAGATACTTTTCAATCGTATGACTCAGTTCGCTTTGATCTTGATTAATAATAGCAATAGGTACATGTTCAGCTTTACCTGAATAAAACATACTACAAAACAGAATAATAATGCATAACGGCGCTAGACTCACCATGCATAAATCCCATTTATGCGTGAGTAAATATCTAATTTCACGTTTGATGGTGCTGAGCATGAATAATTATCCAGTCATTGACTCGCCTAAAATTTATTCTGCTTGTGCAGAACCTTGTTTTAACTTGAAGATGACACTCATTCCAACTTTTAAATTTTCAGCTTCTTTAGGTGGGGTCAGATGAATTTTAAAGCTACGAATATCATAACCACCACTTTGACGCGTGGTTTTAATTGTGGCGAACTCACCCTCGGCATCAATGTTTTTAATTTGAAATCTGAAATTCTGGTTTAAAGCAGGAACATAACCTTCAAGAGATTTTGCTTGGTAAACTTGACTATACTGATCCTCACGAATATTTAAGCTCACCCATTTTTCATCTTTAATAATACTGACAATAGGAACGCCAATTGCGACGAGTTCTGTCGGTTTTCCATAAGTTTTAGAAACAATACCTTGAATAGGGGAAAATAAGCGTGTTTCTGATTCGAGTGCATTGGCTTCTGCTACAGCAGCTTTGGCAATTTCTACTTGTGCATCTGCTCCCGACTTTTGCTGTTCTGTACTACCACGCTTAGCACGTAAATATTGTTGCCGAGAAGCTTCGGATAGTTCTTTTGCAGACTGTGCAGCTGCAAACATTTCATCACGACGCTGTCTAGAAATGACGCCTTGAGTATAAAGATTCTGACCTCGTTGATAGGTTGTCTGAGCAAGGTTTTCTTGAGCTTTTAGGCTTTGCCAATTTGCATAAAGCGTATCAATATTTTCTTGTTGTGAACCCCGCTCAACAGTAGATTGCAGGGCTAAAGCCGATTGTAAAGTTGCTAATGCTTGCTGTTTTTTTGTCTCAATTTCTGGACTGCTTAATGTAACGAGTAATTGTCCTTTTTCAATGGCTTGTCCATCATGTACAAAAATTTCTTCAATTCGGCTGGGAATTTTTGTGCTGACATGTAACGTCTCGGCTTCTACACGTCCTTGTACATCAATAATTTGCGGTTGATAGCTTTTCCATAAACCAAATGCAATAAAACCCAGAGCAACAAGGATAAGAATACAAAGTAATAATATTTTATATTTAGAGGGTTTTTCTGCATGAGTATTTTGAATGGGCAGATCAGTTGATACATTTTCAACATCAGTTTCTAGGTTGTGATGCAATTGATCTGTTGCCGAGTGTGATGTGCTTGGATCAACTGTAGTACTTTGTTCATCTACAGATTCATTCGGTGGTGTCTGTGTATTAGGATCTTGAGTCATTCAACATACTCCATTAACGAATATAATCAGTATTAGATTGATGAATATAATTTTGAAATTGTTCTAAACTACCATGGCTTTGAAGTAACGTCGCGAGTGACATAATGTATTTATAGGAATTGAGTGCTTTTTCTGCTTTCAATATACTGAGTTGATTTTGAGCATCAATAACTTGTGTAGCAGTTCCCATATCTTCTTTAAAAGAAAGCTGTTGAATTCTTAAGTTTTCCATTACAGCAGGTTCATTATTTTGTAGAAGCTGATTATTTTGTTGTGCTGAATGTAGTTCACTATAAGATTTATAAATAATATTTTCAATTTCTTGTTGAGTGCGTGCAGTGAGTAGTTCTGTTGCTTGTTTTTGCAGTTGAGCTGCTTGCACATTTTTATTTTTATCTAAACCTGAAAATAAGTTATATCTTGCAGCAACACCGACAATCCAATTTTGATCTGAGTCTAAACTGTATTCACCAAATGCGAATAACGTTGGTTTCTTACTCGCACTTTGTAGTTTGATATTTTCATTCGCGAGTTGAGTATCCGTTTGTAGTTTTTTAACTAAGCTTGAGCTTTCAGAATAACTAGCTAAAAGTTGTTGTACTGATTGGCTTTGTTCGCGATTAACAAAAAGTGGCGTAGTCAATTTTTCGATGGATGATTGGTTGAGTAGGTTTTTCAGATGAAATTGACTCGATTGTAAATTGGAAAAGGCATTTTGATTGACACGTTGGGCATTGTTACGAGCAACCTCAAACTGCATACGCTGTCCTTTGCTAATAAATCCTGCTTGTTCTAGTTTTAGAGCATTATCATAATGCTTTTGCATGGACGTTAAGTTGAATTGGCTTGAAGCGAAAAGTTGTTGTTGTAATTGGACATTGAAATAAGATTGAATCATTTCAAATCGTTGTATATCTTGCTGCTGTTTACTATTTAACTCACTGCGTTCAGCATTTAAATGGGCGATATTTTTGGTAGCGGTCGTAACACCACCTGTATAAAGCGGCATCATGACAGAAATAGTTGGGCGTATCACTTCATCTTCTAAAATGACATTGGCTTTATCTGGAATTAAACCCACACCATTTTGTATTCCTTGTGTCAGACCTTGTTTTAAAGGGTCTACAATTGTTGATGGAATATTATTTTGTGATTGCCATTGGTCAATATGATCATTTACACCTTGAGAGAGTGATTGCTCTAGATTGTTTTTTACACCATTTAGCGGAATATCAGTTTCAGTGTGAAATTTATAAGCACGGACATTGAGGTCAACTCTAGGTAAACCAATATTTTTGACCGCTTCTGCTTGAAGTTTTGTTGCTTGATTTAAAGCTATATTTGCTTGAGTAGTATATGAGTGTTCAATAAAATATTGTTCTGCTTGGACATAGCTAAGCGACTCAGCATAAGTTAGTTGACTGAGAGTGGCTCCTGTAAAGCAAAGAAGCAAAAATTTCAGACGTGTTTGTACTTTTTGGTTATACATATTTTGCGTCGTTTTGAAAAACATAATCTTTCACATCTGACTTCATTTAAACTTATTCTAACCTTGAATGACTAGAATAAGTAATCTAAATCAATCTCTTAAAGTGTTTCGTTTTGTAGTTTACATGCGATTGTTAAAAATCTAATGTATGTATAGTCGATATACACTTTTGTTCATGTACTTTTAAAGTTTTATCGTTAAGATAAATTGAACATAATTCTATCAGGAAAATAAAAATGGCAAAAATTACAGTTGAATCTTTAATTAAGGCGCCCATTGATCTTGTTTGGAATACTTATAACAATCCTCAAGATATTCAAGAATGGAATACAGCTTCACCTGAATGGCATACGGTCAATTCAGTCAATGATCTAAGAGTTGGTGGGCAATTTTCAAATCGTATGGAAGCCAAAGATGGCAGTATGGGTTTTGATTTTGCAGGAACATATACTGAAATTATCCCCCATGAGAAAATTGCCTATTCATTTGGTGAGCGTAATGCAGAGATTATTTTTCAGCAAAAAGATCAGGCCGTTTTAGTACAAATCAGTTTTGACCCTGAACATGAATATCCATTTGAGCAACAGCAAGCAGGGTGGCAGGCAATTTTAGATAATTTTATGAAGTATGTAGAAAGTAAAAAGTAACGAGAGTAGTGCTTTGTTGAATTTTTTCAGTATGCAGAAAATTATTGTTCTATAAAGCTGAAGTCTCTTTCAGTGAGTGATTTAACACCAAGTAGGCAGATGTAGTTAAATTTTTTTATTGAAATATCAATTCTAAATCTTTAAACACATTGAAAGTTTGACTGACAAAGCTACTGCAAGAAAAGCCAAATTGTGGTTAAATGCGCCTATTTCATTCGTTTCACTTTAAAAAGGGAAAAATCATGCGCGCGTACAATTTTTGTGCTGGTCCTGCTGCATTACCTACTGCCGTTTTAGAAAAAGCTCAGTCAGAGTTATTAGATTGGCGTGGTAAAGGCTTATCCATCATGGAAATGAGCCATCGTAGTGCAGACTATGTTGCTGTCGCTGAAAAAGCCGAGGCTGATTTACGTAAGTTGATGAATATTCCTGAGAATTATAAAGTTCTGTTCTTACAGGGTGGCGCATCGCTACAATTTTCTGCAATTCCACTTAATTTATTGGGCAAGAATAATAAAGCAGATTATATCCATACGGGTATCTGGTCAGAAAAAGCGACTCAAGAAGCACAGCGCTATGGTGAAATCAATATTATTGAAGCGGGTACAAGCATTAACGGAAAGTTGGCTATTTCAGATCAAAGCCAATGGAACTTGTCAAATGATGCTGCCTACGTACATTACGCCGATAATGAAACGATTGGTGGTATTCAATTTGCCAATATGCCTGTAACTGACAAACCATTGGTTTCAGACTTGTCTTCAAGTATTTTATCTGCACCGATTGATGTCTCTAAATTTGGTCTGATTTATGCGGGTGCGCAGAAAAATATCGGTCCTGCTGGATTAACATTAGTCATTGTACGTGATGATTTGCTTGATCAAGCGAAACCTGAAATTCCAAGTTTGTTGAAATATAGTTCACAAGCGAAAAATGAATCTATGGTAAATACACCTGCAACTTATGCATGGTATTTATCAGGTTTAGTATTTGAATGGTTACTTGAGCAAGGTGGTGTGGACGCAATGCATCAAGTGAACTTGGCAAAATCACAATTATTGTATGGTTATATCGATTCTAGTGATTTCTATGCAAATCCGATTGCAACACCAAACCGTTCAATTATGAATGTACCATTTACATTGGCAAATGCTGATTTAGATAAGTTATTCTTGAAAGAAGCGGAAGAAAATCATTTACTCAATCTTGCTGGGCACCGTTCAGTCGGTGGTATGCGTGCAAGTATTTATAATGCTGTACCACTTGAAGGTGTGCAAGCATTAGTTAACTTTATGGATGATTTTGCTAAGCGAAATGGCTAAGTCAGTCTAATTGAAAATGCATTAAAAAACCCTCTTTATGAGGGTTTTTTAATGCAAAATCGAGTGATTAGTGAAGTGATGGAAAAATACCAAGATAATTAAATATCATTGCAGTAAGAAACATCCCTAAAATAAAAAAGCAGAAACCACCCCTATCAATACGTAGCACAAATGTACGAGGGGAATGTATTAAATCGGTCGTTTGTTCTGATGTGATTTTCATTGCTAAGCCTGGATTTTGAAATTATTGTTCAATCCTGTGTTGTCACATTTTTAACATATTTCTTTGATCAATTAAAGTACAAACTTAAATAAATAACAATAATTTAAATATTTTATTAAACTGCATTAAATATATGAGGGGTGTCTTGAATTGAGAATCTAATTTTTTAGACAAAAGATTTAGGTGATTTATATACAGTAATGTTTTTAAGTTACTGATTAAATTATTTTAAGATATTATTCATTATGAATTATTGATATTTTTACTATTTTTATTTTTTAATATGTAGCTAATTATATGCTCAATAAAAATAAATAAGTGATAACAATCAGCAGAATTTTTTAAGTTAAAGAATTAAATTTATCATCTATTTTATAATCATAATGGGCAGGTGTTTCTGCTTTGATTGAAAGAGATCATTATTAAAGAGGGAAATATGCCATTATGTTCGGTGAGAATAAACATTCAAAATTCTGATTAAAAAGAGGATAAAAAATGGTATTTTATCCTCTTTCTTATTTATATCACTCAAAATTTGGCTGTTTAGGCTTTGGCTTCTGCATAGATATTCGCTTGAATCCAAAGATTGCCACGAATATATTGTCCAATTTCAAAATCTTTAAAAGCTGGATTTTGTGTGGCAATACGAATTAGTGTTGCAGGCTGATCTTCTTCTAAAATTAGTGTGACATCATAGAGTGTAAATTCAGATTGTTGAAATTCAGTCTGTGTTTTGCCGACAATTTTGCCTTGGAACCATGCTTCATCTTCCTGCCCAAGGGTTTCGCCATACAAATAAGCCACCATTTTGGAAAAATCGACAGTGACGGGTGCTTTATCATCTTCAGATTTTGGCTCCCATGCATCAATAAGTTCTTGTAAATTGGCAGGTGCAACCCCGTTATTTTCTGACAAAATTTCATTTAAAGCACGATGATGTTTAATTGAAGCTGGATCATCGACAATGATTTGCTCATGATCAGATACTTTTTCCAATTCATAAGTAAAAGCATTGAGTTGAACTTTATAGGTTTGATTTTTTTTATAATTGGCATGATTGACACTATATAAGCTGTCAAAAGCATACACTGTACTATTGGCATTGAGCTTGAGGCTTAAAACAGCTTGCGTATTTGATTTGCAGGTAATAATGCGTTCAATCTCTGCATGCATCGTATAAGGGCTTTCAAAAAATGGGAATGCTGTTTTAACCGCTTTCGGTTTCCCATCTTCAACGGCAATCACTTGTGCAATTTGAATGGTTTCCTGTTGTGGCCCTTGAATGAGCCAAATGGCTTGATCCATATCACATTCTTGTGAGCAGATGCCCATAGGCATAACAGGGGAATTGAGAGCTTCACCCATCCACTTAGGTACATCAGTTGAGGGGTGTTCTGTTAGCAGCGACCAGTGTTCTACATGGCTGCCAAAATTCTGATCTTCAATGATTATAATTTCAGGGCTGTTGTGATTATTCATGTGCACAGAGTCAATTGGGTGAACTTACATTATTAAATCGTGGGTGTTTGGTTTTTTTCAAGTGTAAATGTAAAAATTAAGCCATATAGGCTAATATTTATATATGGTTTGTTGATTAATTGAACATTAAATAAAAAAGTCGTCCAAAATCTATTCTAAGATAAGTAGAAAAAATAATAAGATAAGAGAGGTGATATTTTTACAGCGAAAAAATAGATGGCGTCCCTACGGGGATTCGAACCCCGGTTACCGCCGTGAAAGGGCGATGTCCTAGGCCTCTAGACGATAGGGACGTTTAGAAGATGACGGTATCTTAGTGATCCGTCATCAAGGTGTCAAGTAAGTGAGGTGCGAGTTTGTTCAAAATATAGCAAAACAGTTCAGCAGTCTTTTGAGTATCGTATAAAGCAGAGTGTGCTTCTTTACCATCGAACTCAATTCCAGCTTGAATGCATGATTTTGCGAGTACCGTTTGTCCAAACATCACAGCACTTAAGGTCACAGTATCAAAAACAGAAAAGCTATGAAAAGGATTCTGATTTTTAGTGCCTGTACGTGCAATTGCGGCTTTGACAAAGCCGAGGTCGAAATGAGCGTTATGACCAACAAGTACGGCATGCGTACAGTGTTGCTGTTTACGAACTTCATTGACGGCTTTGAACATGCGTTTAAGCGCTGTTTTTTCGTCTTCTGCCATTGCCATGCGCATCGGGTTAAATGGATCGACACCAATAAAATCAAGCGATCTACGATCTAGATTTGCACCTTCAAATGGATTGATATGTGCATGATGTGCTTGACCTGGAACAAATTTTCCTTCTGCATCATAAACAATAGGAATGCATGCAATTTCCAGCAATGCATCCGTATCAGAATTAAAACCTGCAGTTTCAACATCAACAACGACGGGTAAAAAACCACGGAAGCGTTGACCAATTACAGGTTGTATTTCAGTTGTCACACCTTTCTCCAATGGATGGTTTTTCCTGCATAGAGCGGGATAATTTTTTCACCATCCAAGTAGTCTAAACTTTCAGGAATTACCTGATCTTCTTTCACGAGGGTAATTGTACTCGTATTTCGTGGCAAACCATAGAAGTCTGCACCAAAGTGACTTGCAAAGCCTTCTAAACGCTCAATACGACCCATTTGATCAAATGCTTGTGCATAAAGCTCAATCGCGGTTGGTGCGCTGTAGCAACCTGCACAACCACAGGCATTTTCTTTAGCATCTTTAGAATGTGGCGCGCTGTCAGTGCCTAAGAAAAATTTAGGATTACCACTGGTTGCCACTTCAAGCAAAGTTTGCTGATGTGTTTGGCGTTTTAAAATAGGTAAACAGTAAAAATGAGGTTTTACGCCACCAACCAACATATCATTACGGTTAAATAATAAATGCTGTGGGGTAATGGTTGCTGCAACATTACGATCTTGCTCAAGAACGAAGTTTGCTGCTTCACTTGTGGTGATGTGTTCAAGTACCAATTTTAATTTCGGAAATTGTCTTAAAAGTGGGGCAAGTACTTCATCGATAAAACGTTTTTCACGGTCAAAAATATCGACATGATTATGTGTGACTTCACCATGTAATAACAATGGAACTTGATGCTCTTCAAGTTGCTCAATGACGCTATATACTTTACGAATATCGCTCACGCCATTGTCTGAATTCGTGGTTGCACCGGCAGGGTATAATTTAATTGCATTTACAAATGCAGACTCTTTGATTTTTTTGACTTCATCAGGTGTTGTGTGGTCTGTAAAATACAACACCATACGCGGGTCAAAGTGAACGCCTTCAGGGACATGTGCCATGATTCGTTCACGATAGGTATTTGCTTCTTCAACAGTTTTTACAGGAGGAACTGTATTTGGCATACAGATAGCACGGGAGAATTGACGCGCTAAGTCAGGAACAGTACGTTGCAAAGCAAGTCCATCACGGAGGTGAGCATGCCAGTCATCTGGCTGAAGCAGAGTAATCGTGTTCAAGGCAATTATTACATCAAAAAATAAAATAGATAATAATCGATTCAACACAAAAAGATAACCGCAATTTGTATTATTCGAGCCGTTTTTTTAATTTTAACCAACTGTTTTATTATGGATAATGCTTCTAATATTTATTTAGATATAAAGTATTTTATGGTTGGAAAAATTTCATATTAAAGTACGAATAATATTTGTAAAATCAATGAAATTCAGGCAGATTGAGCAAAATGTGAGTTTTATAGGATAAAAATCACTAATTATCTAAAATAATATTAAAAAAGTGTGAAATTATTCATGTTTGTGACTATAATTTTGTCAAAGGACAAGGAATGTTCTCTTGTTTAATATAAATAGCCATCTGAAATAATATCAGCCTATTCATGTGTTTTGGTATTTGAAATGCTGAATTTCTATGTTTGAGGAAAATCATCTTCTGTATAGGTGAGACAGATTTTTGAAGTCATATTGAATAAATTGTGAATGTAGGTATTTAATTTTTTAAAATTTAATTTAAGAGATACGTATTCTTTTAAATCATTAGAGAAGTTTTATGGGTATTTTTGAGTCAAAGATTAAACGATTAACAATGTGCATTATTTTTATGGCATTGCCTGTACATTCTTTTGCAAGTGTGAAAAATGAAGTAACGAAAACAGTTGTGCAAAGTATAACAACACAAAGTGCTGAAAAAGTTGCTCCGCCTGTTGCAAAGGTCAATTGGACGTTAGAGAGTATAAATAACGCTACTTGGGGTAATTTGGGGCGTGGTCAATTTCCAACCTATGCACGTGCACAAGTAATGTTGAATAATTTACATGCTTCACCTGGTGCAATCGATGCAAAAAGCGGTAAGAATTTTCTAAAAGCACTTTCAGCTTATCAGCAGATGAATGGTTTTCCTGTAACGGGCGAGTTAACTAAACAAACATGGGATAGTTTAGTTTCAAAACAAAAGACTGCGGCGTATGGAACATACACGATTACAGCACAGGATTTGAAAGGCCCTTATGCGAAAAGTATTCCACGTAATTATGCATTACAAGCCAAAATGCCAGGTTTGTATTACACCCGTGTCACCGAAATGTTAGGTGAAAAATTTCATATTGATGAAGAGTTTTTACGTCAATTAAACCCGAAAGTAAGTTTTAAAACTGTCGGTGAAAAAATTATTGTCCCGAATGTACGCAATGATTTACCTGCCGATGTGAGCCTCATTGTTGCGCATAAAGGGGCAAGACAACTTTATTTATTTAATACTCAGAACCATTTGATCGCATCATTTCCAGCGACCATTGGCGGATCAGATACGCCATCGCCAAAAGGAACGCATAAAGTCGTAAAAGTTGCACCGAATCCTTATTATGGTTATTCGCCGAAAAACTTTGTGCAAGGTGGCAATAAAAAACCGCTGACTTTACCACCAGGACCAAATGGACCTGTTGGTAATATTTGGATTGCACTGAGCAAGCCCTCTTTTGGTATTCATGGTACCCCCAATCCATCATTGATTTCAAAAACAGCATCGCATGGTTGTATTCGCTTGACGAATTGGGATGCAAATGATCTTGGTCGTAAAGTACAATCGGGCGTTGTGGTTAAATTTCTTGAATAATTCATATGCAAAGGCATCTTTTGTTGCGACATCCTTGATATGGTGGAACGCACTTGTTTTTAAAAGACTTTAAAATAATTGGAAATATCTGATACAGAATCCTAAATGAGTCATATTTATTTTTAATATTTTAAAAAAACAGCACCAGAATTATGAGGGTGTTTTAAATCAGATTCTCATCTTGATTAGAACGATCAGTCTGAGTTACTTGTATTTTGGAAAAATAAGTTAGTCAGAGGTTATGGAGTGCACGAGTTTGATGATGTGGCTTAATTAATTTTTAACGTATTATTATAAAAATGAGACATCAAAAAACCGCCATTTTGGCGGTTTTTTGTTTAATCAATTAGATTAAATGTATTAGTTTTTATCTTTAAGTTGTGGTACAGCAGAACCTGAACCAACAGCCAATAGACCAGTATTTGTATAAATACCTAATTTTGCACGAGTATCTGTAATATCCAAGTTGCGCATAGTCAATTGACCAATACGATCCATAGGAGAGAACATAGAATCGCCTTTTTCCATCGTCAAACGCTCAGCTTCATAAGTAAGGTTTTCAGATTCAGTGTTCATAATCGTATAGTCATTACCACGACGAAGTTCTAAAGTCACAGTACCAGAGATTGCTTTTGCAACCCAGCGCTGTGCAGTTTCACGAAGCATAAGCGCTTGAGAATCGAACCAACGACCTTGATAAAGTAGGCGACCTAAACGTAAACCGTTGATACGGTATTGTTCAATAGTATCTTCGTTATGAATACCTGTTACAAGACGTTCATAAGCAATATGAAGAAGCGCCATACCTGGAGCTTCATAAATACCACGAGATTTTGCTTCGATGATACGGTTTTCGATTTGATCCGACATACCTAGACCATGACGACCACCAATACGGTTGGCTTCAAGAATGAATTCAACTGGATCTTCAATGCGTTTGCCATTTAATGCAACAGGGAAGCCTTCTTCGAAAGTGATTGAAACTTCTTCAGCTTCAATTTTTACATCTTCTTTCCAAAATGCAACGCCCATGATTGGATCAACGATTTTGATACCAGCATCGAGGTATTCTAGATCTTTTGCTTCATGTGTTGCACCCAACATGTTTGAATCTGTTGAGTAGGCTTTTTCTTTTGACATTTTATAGTCAAAGCCATTATCGATAAGGAATTGTGACATTTCCGCACGACCGCCAAGCTCATCAATAAAGGTCTGGTCTAACCAAGGCTTATAGATTTTAAGTGCAGGGTTGGTCAATAAACCGTAACGGTAGAAACGCTCAATATCGTTACCTTTATAAGTAGAACCGTCACCCCAAATGTTAACGTCATCTTCTTTCATTGCAGTTACAAGCATTGTACCTGTAACAGCACGACCCAATGGAGTCGTATTGAAATAAGGTACGCCACCTGTAGAGATGTGGAATGCGCCACATTGAATTGCAGCAATACCTTCTAATGCAAGTTGTAAACGGCAATCGACTAAACGTGCAAGAACAGCACCATAAGCCTCTGCTTTACGTGGAATTGCATCATAGTCATCTTCATCAGGTTGACCTAAATTTGCTGTATAAGCATAAGGTTCTGCGCCTTTTTGTTTCATCCACAATAAAGCTGCTGAAGTATCTAGACCACCAGAAAAGGCGATACCGACTTTTTTGCCTACTGGTACATTCTGCAAAATCGTTGCATTATCAGTCATTGCTAATCCTAACTATTTCGAAATAGGCACCACACATGGGAGCCGGAGAGAATTTTATATATTCGGTATTGTAGCACTTTTAAAAGTAGATGTTTTCTTAAAAAGCTGGCGAAAACTTAAAAAATGATATTTTTGACGACCGATAAAAACGATAAATCGTGTTTTTTTGATAGCTCATCGGAGAATCTAAGATATAAAAAAACCACCGAGGCGGGTAAGGCGCTTGAACAAATTATTTTTTTTAAAATGCTATGTTTTAACTCAGTAGTTGAATATCAACATCGTAGCGTTTGAATTCGACGATAATTGTTTCTACAATTTTCAGCATCATCTCGTGTTGAAATTTAATCGTATGAAATTGCTGATTATGACTATTAAAAAAAGCTGCATTTTCAACATGCCATATGTTTTCATCGTTTGATTGATAGATTTCAATAGAGCGTGGTTGAATACTCTCTGAGAGTTGAATAGGCAATACTGAGCGAATGCTTAGTCGGATGGGTTGAGTTTTATTTTGTTCGACTGAATTTAAAAAAGTGATCACCCAATTGCCGACTTTTTTCAGGTACATAGGGTTGTCAAAAGCATCAAATTGAAGAGACAAAGACATAGCTTTTAGATGTGTAAAAGAGGTATAGAGATAGATATAAAGTGTTCTTTGTCTCTTGTGGATACATCCAAAGTCACAAAAGATTTTTAGGTAAATCAAACTTGGTTTAGAGTAAAACCATAAAATAATGATTTTTAATTAATTTTTATTTTATGATTGATTTGATCATGCGTTCTTTAAGTTTTTAAAACGATAAAAACCAATAAAATTACTCTAAATTTGGCAGCATATTTTAGAAGGTTAGGTAGAGATATCTATATCAGGATCAACTTTTTTACGATTTTAAATCAGCCTTTTGTCTCACGGTAGTGCTTTGAGATATATTTGGAGAGAGAAGGCTGATTGTATTAGGCAGAATTTATTGCAGATCAACTTGTTGAGCTTGGTCTGCCCAAAAATCAGCTTTTTCATCATCAATATCGACACCTAAACCATGTTCATAAATCGCAACAAGATCACGCATGGCTTGCACTTCACCGAGTTTTGCAGCTTGTTCGAGCATTTCGATTGATTTAGCAATGTCTTTTTCAACCACATCACCACGACGGTAAAAATTGGCTAGCTCAAAAATTGCAGCAGGGTGTTGCTGTTTGACCGCTTGCTCTAGCCAGCGATGTGCATGTTCAAAATAAGTTTTTGCTTCAGCAGGATCTTCTTCTAATAAATCTTTGGCATAGGCTGTATAGCCTTCGCCTAACCAATACATTGCCTCAACATGTCCCAATTGTGCAGCTTTTAGTGCCCATTCTTCAGCTAATTCTATGTGGTCATCATTTTCACTTTGCATATAAATTTCTGCGAGTTCAAATTGAGCTTCACGGTTGCCCGCCATTGCACGGTTATAAAGCTCGGGAGAAATTGGAAGATCAGACATAATAAAATCACAACAATAGAATCGCTATAGCGTAATGCTTTGTATAAAAAAAGCCAATCCGAAGATTGGCTTTAATGCGTAAAAATAAAAATACTTAAAATTTAAGTATTAAAGTTTAAGTATTAAAATAAGGCTGAAATCAGGCAAGCATTGGCGAGTAGAAGGGTAAATAAGCCAATTTTTTTACAAAACTGAGGGTAATAACTCAAACACAAACCACTAAAGAGCGCTGCAAAAGTGAGAGTCCCAATCCAATAACTGATATACGTACTCCAATGTCCTTGTGTCGTACATAAGACAAGGGTAAGAATAAGTAAGACCCAACCTGCAATTTTAAAAATACGAGTATGTAATGGTTTGAGTTCATGGCCAAAAATCTGTTTTTGATGTTTAGACATGCTTGCAGCAATAGAAAGTAAGCCTGCACTATTGATCGACCAAATAAATAGAAACCAAATGAAAGTTGAGTCAATCATGCTGTTCTACTCTCCTGAGTTTGGCGAGTGGGAGCTTTTACTTTTTTTGGTAGTCCTTGATGCTTTTTGACTTTATAAAAGCTAAATGCAAATAATATTGCCAATAATAAACACATCAAATCAAAAGTCGCAATCATCCATTGTTCATGAGCAATGCTGTTCCATAAAGCCTGACCACCTGTCATAACGTTAATTATTGGTAATAATAGGTAGGCAAGTGTTGCCAGTCCCAATAACTCCAACCAAGCCTGACGATGCGGTCGTAACATGGCATAAATGAGAGTAAGTAACCAAACGATAAAGAAAGTGCGAATTTCCCAATTGAGACGTAGTTCTAAATCGGCAGGAATAAAGCGATTCGCATAAAAATAGGCAGAACACGCAATCGGTAAACCAATAATGGCTGCAATATTAGTGACTTCAACTACGCGATAGCCAAACGATTTATAACCTTGTTTTTGTTGTTGTGGTGCGCGTTTTACACACCATAAGATGAGTCCTGTTGCAATCATTAATGTCCCCAGAATACCTGAGAAAAATAATAACCAACGTAATGCCAAGTCTACACCACGTGCTTCATGAAGTACTGTAATGACATTGTATATACCTGTTGGAATAGATGGATTTTTCAGTTGAGCATCATCATTGGAGATATCTTTACCTGTCACACCATTGTATTTTAAGCTTGCATACACATTACGATGAGCCACACTTTCGCCGTGTAAAGCACGTAGTTCAATCGTGGCTTTATTAGTGTTGGGTGCAACAATATTAATCGATGCAATTGGATTATTTCTCCACTTTGCTTGTGTTGCAGTAATAATGGGTTCTAGTGCTGTTAAAGGTGCAGATTGCTTTTGTTGTTGACCTTTTCCACGCCTTTCACCTCGACCTTGCTGATTTTCATTGTCAGAACGCATGTTCTGAGCATTTTGCGCACGATCAGACTGTGCTTTATTTGAACCTTGTTGAATTAGCCCAGCGCGTTGATCTTTTAAAAAGTCTTGGCGACTCTCATAAACTTGATTCACCCCCCAAGGCATAAGTGTAAACATTAGTAATAATAAACCACTTAAGGTGATCATTAAGTGGAAGGGAAGTGCAAATACTGCTGTGGCATTGTGTGCATCGAGCCATGAACGTTGCCCTTTGCCTGAGCGGAAAGTAAAGAAATCTTTAAAGATTTTTTTATGTGTGATGATACCACTGACAATAGCGACTAACATCAGCATGGTTGCAAGACCAACAATCCAGCGTGCCCAAATACGAGGCAACCCATATAATTCAAAGTGGAAGCGATATAAAAAATTTCCACCACGAGTATCACGTGTATCAATTTCAGTACCTGTTGCACTGTCAATTGTCACTCGTTCACCGCCACGTCTTGCTTGTAAATCTTCACCTTGTTTTCGAATATTTAGTTCAGTTGTGGTTTGACGATGATTTGGAAGTTGAATAGACCAACTGCCAGCATCTGGATAGTTTTTTTGCAAAAAAGCTAAAGCCACTTCTGTTTGCTTAACTTGGGATGTGTCTGGTACAGATTGATGTGTTTCTGGTTTCATCCAAACAGAGATTTCAGATTGGAAAAAACTCAACGTCCCTGTCAGGAAAATTGCATAGAGTAACCAACCTAAAATTAGACTTGCCCATGTATGTAGCCATGACATTGATTGGCGCGGTCCTTCAACTTTGTCATCTATCCGCATATTAGTTCCCTACAAATATAGTTGTTGCCCATAAAATAAGCGTAGGGAGAACAATGCCTAAAGTTGCTTTTAGTGTTTTTTTCACCATAAACACCCAAATAAATGCAGCACAATAAATACAAAAAGCGAGTAAGGTTGCACTAAGTACAGCATCGGCGCGCTGTTCTGCAAATATTTTTGCGATGACGATTGCAGAATAACTTGCTAAGGCGTAACCACCGACAATAGCGAGTAGAAAACGATAACTGATCATTAGACGATAAGTCAGTAATGGGGAAAGATACTTAAAGCGATCTGTATTAAGTACTGTACCTGCATTTAATTCGGGCTGGCTTTGCATAATGCTATGTAAATTTGTGTAAGTATTAAGGCAAATGATAACAATTATCTTTTAGATTTTAAATAGCACATTGATGTTATTAGAAAAGTAATCAAAAAATATTTAAACATATAGTCTTAAGATTCTGAAAAAAATGAACTTTAAATATTAGGATATAAAGAGTGGGATACAACATAACCAAAAACAAGTGATGTTGTATCTTACAATCTGGATATCGTAATTATTTTAAGATGGATGACTCATTTGCAAACTCTTTAAAATCAGCTTTTCTAATTTTTGCATGAATTCCTTTTGTTTTATCAACAACTTGTGAAACCTCAAAATCAGTGGCAGCGCTGAGGTAAGCATAGGCGATTGCTTCATCAATACCATATTCTTGATTTAAGAAACGGATTGCTTCGCGTGTTGATTTTTTCATGGCTTCATCTAAGTCTTCATCTAAACCAGGTGTGATCCAAAATTCAGCATTTTCTGCCAAAGGTTGTTTAATCTCTTTACCTGGAATTTTGTCTTTTCCTGCTTTTAATAAAGTGAATTTAAGCGTTGCACGGGCTGAGGCTTCTAATGCAGTCAATGCAACTTCACCATCACCTTGAGCAAAATGACTATCACCCGTATAAAATAATGCACCTTTGACTTGAATCGGATAATAGGCTGTTGAACCTGCACCGAGTTCATTTATATCAATATTACCACCATACATTGCAGGTGGAACTGAGTGAACTGGTTCAGATGTGTTTGCAGCTACCCCCATGATCCCCATAAATGGATACAGCGGAAACCGAATGGCTTTACCATTCTCAGTTTTTAAAACCCCTTCATATTCACCTTGGGTATTTTTTTCAATCGGTGTAAAAATTGAGACATTACCGAAACGTTCAGGATGTTCAGGGGATGCATTTGCTTGTTGCATTTTTTTTGGAAATTCACCAACCAAAGCTCCTTTGTCGTGTCGGTTGGAAATAACACCATAGGGAACACGTGGTTCTACTTTAATAACTTCTACTTTTAAAATATCACCAGGTTCAGCGCCCGTAATTGCAAGAGGGCCAGTGACAATATGAGGGCCATCTTTGTGAAAGTCATGTTTAAGATCCGATGCAGTAATTTTTTGAGCATCGCTGAGAATTTGCTCAGAATTTACGCCCTTTGATTTAAAATATTTTTCTACATTTCGCCCTTGGTCTTCAAGTAATCCCTCATGTGAAATGGTATCAAAGGTCACCGTGCTACCCGACGCGACAGTCAGTACTGGTTTTGCATCACGGTTGGGTAAATATCCCCATTGAATTGTTTTGAGTGTAGAAGGAACATAATAATTTCCTTTATATTCACCATCTTTTAATAAGGTCGGCTGATCAGTAATTTGATTTAAAACTTTAAAATTATCATGAGTGACATTTTTAGCGTGTGTAACTGATAAACAGAGTAAAGATAAAATTGAAGCTGAAAAGAGTTTAATTTGAGACATAAAAAAGAACCTGTAAAAAAGTAAATACACTGAGCGGTAATCTTTTTAAGCAATCCTTATGCCAAGATAATTTTTTTTTGAATATTATTTAAAAATAACTCAATGAATTTGTATGGTTAATTTTTAAAAATGTATTTTATATTTTTAATTGAGTGCCTGTTGTTATAAGGCGTATAGTTGAATTGTTCAGTGTTTTAATTCAAAAAATCAGCTATTAAGAAAAGGAAGTAAATAAAGTTTTACTTCCTCGTAAATTTAAAAATAATAACTATTTTATTTAGTTTTTTGATATTCATTAATCACTTCAAGTGCAGCTCGAAAAGCTTCTTGTGTTGCAGGTGCACCACAATACGGCAGGCTGTGTAGCAACACTTCCTGAATTTCTTCAACGGTTGCACCATTATTTAAAGCACCACGAACATGACCTTTCAGCTCAGTTGGACTTTTTTGCGCAGTTAAGAACGCGATAGTTATGAGTGAGCGATATTTACGAGGAAGTACACCTTCACGTTGCCAAGTTGAACCCCACGCATGCTCATTAATCCAATCTTGTAAAGGTTGTGTGAATGGAACGGTATTATCTTGTGCACGTTTCACAAAACTTTCACCCATAACTTCAGTGCGGACTTTTAAACCATTTTCATAATCTTGTTGTGACATTATTTGTTGCTCATTGGAAAATGCTCTAAGCATAAAACGATCATCATTCAAATCCATTGGCGAATGGTCGTACATTTTTAGACGGTACAGTACATAATTTCAGTTATATTTATTTGGAAAAATAGATTTAAAAAGTAAGAAAAAAGCCCTCAACAGGTGAGGGCTTTTTTCTTCAATGTTTGAGGCTTATTGACAATTAAGCTTCAATCGTTTGTACCGCAATTTTTTTAGCAGGATCAACTTTACGACGTACCGCAGGAACAGGTTCACCATAATATTGACGATCTGCAAAGTAACTTGAACGTACCATTGGTGCAGCCCAAATATTACGAAAACCAAGTTTTTGACCATGAGCGGTATAACGCTCAAATTCTTCAGGTGTGACAAAACGATCGATTGGCGCATGTTCTTTCGATGGCTGTAAATATTGACCAATAGTCACATAATCTACGCCGTGCGCATGTAAATCATCCAATAAAGAAATCACTTCTTCTTCAGTTTCACCAATACCGACCATCAAACCGCACTTGGTTGGCACATCAGGGCAGTATTCTTTAAACATTTTTAACAAAGTTAAAGAGTGCTGATAGTCTGAACCTGGACGCATGGCTTTATACAAACGAGGTACAGTTTCAATGTTGTGGTTAAACACATCAGGCGGGCATTCCGTCATGATACGTAAAGCTACATCCATACGACCACGGAAGTCAGGTACCAAAATTTCAAGTAAAGTTTTTGGACTTAAGCTACGAGCTTCTTTAATACAGTCAACGAAATGCTGCGCACCACCATCAAGTAGATCATCACGGTCTACAGAAGTAATGACCGCATATTTCAAACCTAAATTTGAAATGGTTTCGGCCATGTGACGTGGTTCATCTGCATCTAAAGCATTTGGGCGACCATGTGCCACATCGCAGAATGGACAACGACGCGTACAGATATCGCCCATAATCATAAAGGTTGCAGTACCACCACCAAAACATTCAGGAAGGTTCGGGCAAGCTGCTTCTTCACAAACGGTATGAAGTTTTTGCGCGCGCAGTGTTGTTTTAATGCGTTGAACTTCATCAGGCGCAGCCATTTTGACACGAATCCAATCGGGCTTTCGAGGCGTTTCAACCGTTGGAATAACTTTTACAGGTATACGGGAAACTTTTTCGGCACCACGCAGTTTGACACCCTGTTCAGGTCTACGGTTCTCTGACATATTCAACTTTTCCACTGTTTTTGACGGGGGATATTTATTGATATTATAGCTGAATTGAAAAATGATAGGGTAAAAACACTATTCATTTACGAAATGTGGTCATCACATAATATATGCAGGGTAAATACAGCAAAATACATAAACTTAGGTCATAATACTGAGGATATATAGACAGAGTTGTGATAAGGAGCTTTGAATGCCACGTAAGAAAGAAATCGTCACTGGAAGTTTTGTGAAATACGATGCGGTCGTACTTGGCTCAGGACCTGCTGGTGAAGGCGCGGCAATGAAGCTGGCTAAATCGGGCAAACGTGTTGCTATTATTGATGTACGTGAACAGTTAGGTGGTAACTGTACGCATGTGGGTACAATCCCGAGTAAAGCATTGCGTCAAACGGTGTCGAGTATTATTCGCTATCAACGTGATCCGATGTTTAAAAAAGTGGGCGACTGGAAACAGTTCACCATGAAACAAGTGTTACACAATGCACATAAAGTGATTCAGCAACAGGTCAATACGCATTCGCGTTTTTATGATCGTAATAATATAGATGTGTATCATGGTCGTGCTTATATTCAAGATCAGAACACTGTTATTATTTTTAGTGAAGATGGTATTGAAGAAACGATCGTATTTAAACAATTGGTGATTGCGACAGGTAGTCGTCCATATCATCCACAAGGTCTTGATTTTAAACATCCTCGTGTATTTGATTCAGACAAAATTTTGGATCTAGATTTTCCTATACATAAAATCATCATTTATGGTGCGGGTGTTATTGGTTGTGAATATGCCTCTATTTTCATTGGTTTAGATCATAAAGTTGACTTAATCAATACACAACATCAGCTTTTAAGCTATTTAGATGATGAAATTGCCGATGCCTTATCTTATCACTTACGTGAACAAGGCGTATTGATTCGTAACAATGAGCAAATTGATTTCCTTGAAACTTTTGATGATCACGTGGTGATGCATTTACAAAGTGGTAAAAAGATTAAAGCCGATGCAATTTTATGGTGTAATGGTCGTTCAGGAAATACAGATGGTTTAGGTCTTGAAAATGTAGGGATTAAACCGAATAGTCGCGGTCAAATTGCTGTCAATGAAAAATATCAAACCGAAGTAGAGCATATTTATGCTGCAGGTGATGTCATTGGTTGGCCATCATTAGCTTCTGCTGCATATGACCAAGGTCGTTGCGCAGGTGCGAACATGAGCGGTGAGGAAAATGTTAAACCTGTAACGGATATTCCAACAGGGATTTATACCATTCCTGAAATTTCATTCTTTGGTAAAACTGAAAGTCAGTTGACTGAAGAAAAAATTCCGTATGAAGTGGGGCAGGCATCTTTCCGTCATTTGGCACGTGCGCAAATTACTGGTGATACAGTGGGCGAGCTTAAAATCTTGTTCCATCGTGATACTTTAGAATTATTAGGTGTACATTGTTTTGGTAACAATGCCGCTGAAATTATTCACATTGGTCAAGCAGTAATGCAAAGTGGTAACAATACCATTAAGTATTTTGTTGAAACTACATTTAACTATCCAACGATGGCAGAAGCCTATCGTGTAGCGACATTAAATGGTATGAATCGTTTGTTTTAATTATAATTAGTTAATTTGATTTTCTAAGTTATATTACTTAGGTGATTAAAACAAAAACCCATAAGCAAATACTTATGGGTTTTTTAATATTTAAAATTTTATAAAAAATAAATTAATGTGCACAAAAAGCATTATTAAAATATTCAAACAGATCAGGTGTATTGAGCCATAAGCCAATAGCCAGACTAAATAAGACTATGATGCCAAACACAATACTTGTTTTTAGCCAAAGTAGTGAATCAGTCATTGACGATCGCCTCCTCATTGACAAAGAAATGTACCACGACACCTAGAGCACTTAATACAATTGAACACATCCAAATCAGGTTATAGTTTCCTGTTATATCGTGGTTTAAGCCACCTAACCATCCACCAAAAAATGATCCAATCTGATGAGTGAAAAATACGATGCCGCTGAGCATAGTGAGATATTTCACACCGAACATATTGGCAACAATACCGTTTGTAAGTGGAACAGTAGATAACCATAATAGTCCCATAATAATACCAAAAGCATAAACTGTATAAAGGCTTAACGGTAATGCAAGAAATGAAATAATGGTAATGCCACGTAAACCATAAAGCCACATAAGTAAATGTGGCTTTGAGTATTTATCACCGAGCCAACCTGCGCTATAGGTACCAATAATATTAAATAGTCCAACTAAAGCTAAAAAGACCGTACCTGTCGAGGCATCAAAACCATGATCAATTAAATAACCTGGTAAATGAATCCCTAGGAAAACGACCTGAAAACCACAGACTAAAAAGCCTAAAGCCAGCCATAAAAATGGTTTGTGATTAAACGCAATTTTTAAAATTTGTTTAAAGGACATATTTGGCTTGTTGGCTTGCTTAATGGCATTGGGTGCTACATAAGCAGGTGCTTTAAGCAGCCAAGCCAGCGGAATAACCAATGCAACTAAAATAGCACTAATCACCAATGCAGATGACCATCCAAAATGCTTAATCAGTAGTAGGGTTGTTGGCAACATGATAAATTGCCCAAATGACCCTGCTGCACTCGCAATCCCCATCGCCATACCTCGTTTAGAGGGATGTGCTGCACGACCAACGGCAGACAATAAAACGGAAAAAGATGTTGCAGACAACGCCATGCCGATAATTAAGCCAGCGCTCAAATCAAGTAGCCACACACTTGAGCTGACTGACATCAGTCCTAGACCAATACAATACAGAACACCACCAACAGCTACGACTTTTTTACTTCCGTACTTATCTGCTAACGCTCCAGTGAATGGTTGTACTGCACCCCAAAGTAGATTTTGAAATGCAATTGCCAAGCTAAAAACTTGATGGCTCCATCCAAATTCGTGACTCATTGGCACAAGGTATAAACCAAAGCCATGCCGAATGCCTAAGGAGAGTGCCAAAATAAATGCACTTCCAATGAGCATATATATGAGGGGCTTGGAGAAGCGAGTTTCATTCTGAGTGACTGACATACATCATTCCGTTGAATCGTAATATGAGAATATTAAAGTATTCACTGGCAAGTAGCGACAGAATAAATATTTATCGATTGATAAATTCTATTTATGGCATATTTGTTTTGTATTAATGATTTTATTTTGAAAAAAAATGAGAGCTAATAAAAAAGGTCATTTTAAAAATGACCTTTTTTGCGCTAAAAAATAAATCTTTTTTTGGCACTATGTTTTTATCGAAATATGACCAAAGATATATTACTGAACAAAACGGGATAAATCCTCTTCAGGACGTGCGGTAAGGATTTCAACACCATTTTTAGTCACAAGCAAGGTATGTTCATATTGTGCAGATAAACTATGATCTTTAGTTACAACTGTCCATTTATCACCAAGGAGTTTAGTTTTCCAATCACCACCATTGACCATAGGTTCAATGGTAAAAGTCATACCTTCTTCAAGTACCATGCCGCTATTGCCTTGACCATAGTGAAGTACTTGTGGTTCATCATGGAAAACCGTACCAATACCGTGACCGCAATATTCACGTACAACACCAAAACGCTCAGACTCTACATATTTTTGAATCGCAGCGCCAATATCACCAATGGTTGAGCCAGGTTTTACCGTTTCAATACCGCGGTACATCGCTTCTTGAGCAACTTTACATAAACGCTCAGCCAAAATTGTGGTTTCACCGCCCACGATATACATCATGTTGGTGTCGCCGTGGAAACCATCTTTAATGACAGTGACATCAATATTTAAAATATCGCCTTTTTTCAGAATTTTACTATCTGATGGAATGCCGTGACAGACCACATGGTTGACAGATGTGCAGATTACATGCTGAAAAGCAGGGCGACCAGGTGCGGCGCCATAACCTAGGCAAGCAGGAATAGCCTCTTGTTTATTGACAATATAGTCATGACAAATCGTATCCAATTCAAGTGTAGAAACACCTGGTTTGATATGCGGTTTGATCATATCCAAAACCTCTGCCGCTAATCGTCCTGCAATACGCATTTTCTCAATTTCATCTGCGGTTTTGATTAAACGACGTGGAGCTTCATAAGTACTGTTCATGATCTTTAAAAACTTTTGGAAATTTGTATGTGACTATGGTATAAATAGCCGCCCAATTTATCAAATGCTTTCTGTTACTTTCTTTCTTTGAGAAAGACGGATGGTTATTTAGATAAGAGGCATTTAAAAATCCGCACATATGTCGTCACATTACTCTGGGTGCCTGAATAAGGTGGAGAATGCGGACATATGGAGGCCTAACCCAAACTTTAAGGTAAAGAAAATGGCAGATTACAACGTAAGCATGCGCGACCTTCTAACAGCTGGCGCACACTTTGGTCACCAAACTCGCTTCTGGAACCCAAAAATGAGTCAATACATTTTTGGTGCGCGTAACAAAATTCACATCATTAACCTTGAGCACACTGTTCCTGCGTTAAACGATGCTTTGAACTTTGTTAACAAACTTGCTAGCAAGAAAAACAAAGTGTTATTCGTTGGTACTAAACGTGCTGCTTCTAACATCATCCGTGAACAAGCTCAACGCGCAGGTCAACCATATGTTGATCACCGCTGGTTGGGTGGTATGTTGACTAACTGGAAAACTCTTCGTCAGTCAATCAACCGTTTAAAAGACCTTCAAACTCAATCACAAGACGGTACTTTTGCTAAACTTACTAAACGTGAAGCATTAGAACGTACTCGTGAAATGGAAAAACTTGAACGTGGTCTTGGTGGTGTTAAGAACATGGGCGGTTTACCTGACGCATTGTTCATCATTGACGTTGATCACGAAGCGATTGCAATTAAAGAAGCTAAGAACCTTGGTATTCCTGTAATTGGTATCGTTGATACAAACTCTAACCCAGATAACGTAGATTTCGTTATTCCTGGTAATGATGATGCGATTCGTGCTGTTACTCTTTATGCTTCTGCTATGGCTGATGCTATTCTTGCTGGTAAAGAATTTGCTCAAACTCAAGCAAATGCACAAGCTAAAGGCGAAGAAGCTGCGAAAGAAGCTCCTGAAGCTTAATGCGTTTTTGATGCAACCTTGTCACTTTTGCGACATGTAAGGGTGGCAATTAAGCGTCAAACAGGCAGAAACGGCTCAGATTTAAGGTTTGGGCCGTTTTTGTTCAACAGATTCATTTTTCTACCGTATTTAGGAGAACAACATGACTGCAGTTACTGCGAGCATGGTAAAAGAATTACGTGACCGTACTGGTCTTGCGATGATGGAATGCAAAAAAGCATTGACAGAAGCAGACGGTGATATTGAGTTAGCGATTGATAACCTTCGTAAATCAGGTCAAGCAAAAGCTGCTAAAAAAGCAGGTAATATTGCTGCTGATGGCGCAATTACAATTGTTCAAGATGGCAACAAAGCAATTATTCTTGAAGTAAACTGTCAAACTGACTTCGTTGCTAAAGACGAAAACTTTGCTGGTTTCTCTACTAAAGTTGCTACTGCTGCGCTTGCTGCAAACGAAACTGATGCTGCTAAAATTGTTGAACTTAAACTTGAAGATGGTCTTACTGTAGAAGAAGCGCGTATTGCACTTGTTCAAAAAATCGGTGAAAATATTCAAGTGCGTCGTGCAAAAATTGTTGAAGGCGAAAACCTTGCAGTTTATAAACACGGTTTACGTATTGGTGTTGTTGTGTCTTACACAGGTTCTGCGGAAACTGGTAAAGGTGTTGCAATGCACGTTGCTGCGTTCAACCCAGTTGCTGTAACTGCTGAAGATGTTCCTGCTGAGCTTGTTGCTAAAGAGAAAGAAATTGCTGAAGCTAAAGCAATCGAATCTGGTAAGCCTGCAAATATCGTTGAAAAAATGGTTTCTGGTTCAGTTGACAAATACTTGAACGAAGTTGTTCTTGAGCGTCAAATGTACGTAATCGACAACGATAAGAAAGTTGCTGAAATCCTTAAATCAACTGCGACAACAATCGTTGAGTTTGTTCGTTTCGAAGTTGGTGAAGGTATTGAGAAGAAAGCTGAAATGAGCTTTGCTGATGAAGTTGCTGCTGCTCAAGCTGCTGCTGCTCAATAAGTTTTATTGATTCAGTTTTTCTGAATCGGTGAAATAAAAAACCCTCAAATATTTTTGAGGGTTTTTTATTTGTTTAAATTTCAAGACTGATTACATTTATATAAGATGAAACATCTTATAATACTAAAAATTAATTTAAATCTATTGTTATGGCAAATAAAATAAATTTGGGTATTGGTGTGGTTATTATACTGCTTGTTACAGTGTATTTTGGTGTGGATCTTAATCAAAATCAGCGTGAAACAGCAAAGCCTCAAATACTACAGCAATCAAGTGAACGATCACAGTCACAAGAAAAATTACCATCTTCGCTTGAGCAGTTAGATCAACCATTGCATGCAGATCAGCATTCAAATACATCATCGGATGATGAAAAAACACAGCATGGTACATCGAATAGCAGTCAGAATCGTCATGGTTTAGAGGTTATTCGTCAATCATTTGACCGTAAAATTAGTAATGTTCAGGTGCAGTCTGAAGGTTGGGTAAAAGCAATTTTACGAGTTGATAATGAGGGTTCACGCCATCAAAAATTTATTTTGTCTTTGAATAATGGTTTGACGATTTTAGTGGCACACAATATAGATTTATCACCACGAATTGAAAATTTGAAAAAAGGCGATGTTGTTGAGTTTTTTGGCGAGTATGAATATAGCCCGCAAGGTGGTGTAATGCATTGGACACATCATGATCCACGGGGTCATCATACCGATGGTTGGTTAAAGCATCAGGGTAAAACTTATAAATAATTTTTGTTAAAGAAATTAGATGTGCTTTTTGTGAAATGATGAATTAAAAATAGCAATTTTGTTCTATATTACACAAAGTATTGATTTTAAAATAAAGCTGTATATGTAGGAATATCATATGAGCATTATAAAGGAACATGCTGATTTTATTCATCTTAAAGAATTTGGTGGTTTAGAATTACTTAAAGCACGTTATCATCACAAGCAGTTTTCGCGTCATGTTCATGAAGGATATTGTATAGGTGTGATTGAGGAAGGGGCGCAAAGTTTCTTTCGTACAGGTCAGCTACATACAGCACCGAAAGGTGACATTATTTTGGTCAATGCTGATGAGATTCATACAGGCTCTTCTGCTGTGGAATCGGGTTGGGGTTATCGGGCGATTTATCCAACCTATGAAATGTTACATGATGTCAGTCAAGATTTTTTTACTGTAAAGAACAGTGTGCCATGGTTTCCTCAGGCTGTAGTGCATGATGTCGGTTTAGCACAACAACTGATTTTACTATTTGATTTATTAGAACAAAAAGAAAATACTCTATTGAAAGAAAGTATGTATTTATCGACTTTGGCACGCTTATTTCAATTGTATGGTCGTGCCAAATTGAGCCAAGCGGAATTGCCCGAAGCACAGCATAAAGTGGAGCTAATCAAAGATTTACTGAGTACATTTCCTGCACATGATTTTTCTTTAACTGAGCTTGCAGCGCATGTTGGTTTAAGTCCATGGCATTTTTTAAGAGAATTTAAAAAACATACAGGATTACCTCCGCATAGTTGGCTAATTCAGATTCGTTTACGTTATGCACGGCAATTGCTCAAACAAGGCGAGAGCATTGCGCAAACAGCACAAAATAGTGGTTTCTCTGATCAAAGCCATTTAAATCGTCATTTTAAAAAAGCGATGGGTGTAACACCTGCACAATATTTATTAAATTTTAAGCATTAATTTATAGTTGTAGTGGCAAGTGAGTGATTTAATTTCAAAATAAGGCTTTATTTATTATTCATTTGCTGCAAATAGCAATTTTGTTCAAGGCAAACTTATTTAATTGGAAGATATTGAAGGGTATTCAAAAAGTAAATTCAGGATGTTGAATGTCGGATTTTAATGAAATAAATGCGGAATCAATACGATCAGAACATATTGCTCAAGCCAATTCAAATCAAATCCATTTAAGTAAAACCCATTTAAGTAAAACAAGTAACACTGCATTATTTCGTCAGGGTGTATTAGATATTTTACCTTTATCGATTGCAGTTTTACCTTGGGGGATTTTGGCGGGCTCAATGGCAATTAATGCAGGATTATCAACTGCACAGGCTTTTGCTATGTCATCGGTGATTTTTGCAGGTGCCGCACAGTTGGTGAGCTTGGGCTTGGTCATGTCAGATGCATCGGCATTGACAATACTACTGACGGTTTTCTTTTTGACATCACAACATTTAATTTATGCATTGAATATGCGTGCAGATATTCAACATTTTTCTTGGCAGAAAAGATTGGTGATGGGCTTTTTGTTGACTGATGAATTATTTGCAGTCAGTCAACGTGAAAAAGCATCTAAAAAGTTTGCGTATTTATTTGGCGCAGGGCTATGTTTTTATTTGAGTTGGTGTGTTTTTAGTATACTCGGTATGTTGCTTGCACGTTCAATTCCAAATTTGGACAGTTTGCATTTAGATTTTTCTATTGCAGCATTGTTTATCTTAATTATTGTGCCATTAATTAAGAATTTAGCATCTTTGGTTGGTGTATTGGTAACAGTTATTTTCGTGTGCATATTTAAATATTTTGCAATTGAAGCAGGTATTGTTTTGGCAGCCCTTACGGGAATGCTGAGTGCGGTTTGTATGCAAAAAGCTCAAAAAGGAGCGCAAAAATGACTTGGTTGCTCTTATGTAGTTTAGCGTTGATTGTATTTATTAATCGTTATGTTTTTCTTGAACCTAAAGTTGTAATTCGCTTGCCTGTATTTTTCCAACAAATGTTGCAATATTCTGCACCATGTCTATTGGTTGCAATTTGTGCGCCGATTATCTTTTTTCAAGGTGATCAATTGCGAGTGAATATTTTTGATCCCTATATTTTAAGTGCGACTTTGTGTGTGATTTTGGCACTTTTGAATCAACGGATTTTGCTGAATTTGAGTCTTGCTTTAGTGTGTTTTTATACACTCAATTATTTATTATAGCACGCTTAAATGGGTCAGATTTTCTAAAAAATACCGACCCATGCTAATTTGCGCTAAAAAGCCTCTTTTTGGCGTGTTTTCCATTTAGGTGCTACTTTGCCTAAATAGGCATCCATGCACCATAGAGGTCCAATTAGGAGGAATTGGAGGTCTTTAAAGAATGAAGGCTTTTTACCTTCCACTTTGTGACCATAGAATTGTCCAATCCAAGCCACGACAAAGAGCCCGATATAGAATCCTGCTCCGACTGGTAGAATCACAATGAGCCATGCCATGACAAATAATAAGGCTGCCATTGCAACTGCTAAAACAAGATCAAGTCGTGCATAAAAAACCAAAGTTAAAACGAGAATGAGTGCTGTGAGCATTGCACTAAATTGTGCGAGGATGCCAATAATTGAAAACAAGATGGCAGGTACACAGAGCCAGTGAATGACTTTGTTGGTTTTATTTTGGTGGCTTTCGCTATATTCATCTAACCATTCCGTTACGGTTTTCATTGTTGCAATCCTCGCTCAATCATTTGATTTTTTATTGAGAGAAATATAACCTGAAAATTGACATGGGTCAAAATTCAGGTCATCACCACATACAACAATTTATTTTTCAAGTGCTTGATAAACTGATTGTCCTTCTTTGTAGGTCGCTAAAATTTTGATGTTTTTAATCTGTTGTGGCTCAATAGTGATTGGGTTGTCACTGAGGATGACAAAATCGGCGAGTTTACCTGCGGTCAGTGTACCTTTACGATCTTCTTCAAAGTATTGATATGCAGCCCAATCCGTCATACTTTTAAGTCCAATATAAGGACTGACTTTTTGGTCTTGACCTAAAAGCTTACCACTGCGTGTGGTTCGGTTTACCGTTGCATCCAAGGTCATCATGCTGTTTGGTGGAATGACAGGGGCATCATGATGTTCTGTAAATATCATACCACGTCGAAGTGCAGATCCTGTTGGTGAGATACGATCAGCTCGTTCAAGACCTAAAGTCTCTTGAACATGCCAATCTCCCCAATAATACGTATGTAATGAAAAGAACGATGGAATTAGTTTTAATTTCTTCGCTGTATCTAATTGATCTTCTCGCATAGTTTGCGCATGAATAATCACATTACGGCGGTCAGCTTCTGGAAATTTTTGTTCTGATTTTTGAATGACTCTTAGATATTGATCAATTGCTGCATCACCGTTGGCGTGTGCAAGAACCTGCCAGTGATTTTTAAAAGCTAGATCAATGGCATCTTGAACAGTTTTTTCTTGAGGGTAAGCAGGATAGCCACGATATGATTTTGATTGCCCTTCAGGTGGAATTAGATACGGTTTTGTTAGCCAAGCTGTTTTTCCTTGTGGTGATCCATCTAAGCTGATTTTTACACCGCCTATTCGATAATGGTTTTGATACTGCACGCTACTGCCATTTTTCAGCATATAGTCTTTTTCAGAAATGAGGTCAGGATAGACCACAACATCGATTGGTAGTCTTTTCTGTAGAGCCAAGTTTCGCCATAATTGAGCAGTACCTGCATCTGCACGACCCTCTTGAACGGTGGTATAGCCATTTTTTATATACGTTTTCAAGGCAGTCTGTGCCATTTGAAGCATCACATCGGGTGGAACATTTTTAAATGCTTGCAACATAGAACTAAAGACAACGCTTTCTTCAAGTACACCATTTGGAATTTGTGTATTTTTAACACGACGGATGACACCGCCATCAGGATCGGGAGTATTCTGATTAATTTTGAGTAATTCTAGCGCTTTATGATTTGCTGAGGCGAGGTGTCCAGACTGATGCAAAATTAGAATGGGTTGATCTTTGGAAACTTGATCGAGATCATCTGCAGTGGGATGACGCTTTTCTTTTAGCTGAGCATCATCATAGCCATTGCCTATAATCCAACCCGAAGTTGCACGAATAAATTCAGGATTATCTTTTTGCCATTGTTTAAGTGATGCAATCAGAGAGGGGATATCTGTGACATTGCCATCGGGTGGTGCATATAAATTAGCAACGGTTTGCTGCATACCAACGGAGTTAACGTGGCTATGTGCATCAATTAGTCCGGGAATGGCAGTGCGCTGATGTAAATTAAGCTCTTTCGCATTTGGGGCACGTTTTTTGGCTTCAGCTAAAGAGCCATTGAACTGGATGATGCCATTTTCAATTAGCAGTGCTTCACTATACTGCGGTGTATCTCCTTGCATGGTTAAAATAGGTCCGCCAAATATAATAAGATTTGAAGATGTTGGGATCTGTTGTTGTTGAGCGAATTGAATGGGTTGTGTACAAGCAATAAGTAATGGCGTGAGAGCAAATAATGTTGAAAAATTGACGCTTTTTTTGAAAAAATGTCTCAATGTTTTTGAGGACTGGGTGTGAGCTGGTTGTAAGTTATTTGTCATCATCTTCCCCTGAATATCCACTTCATGTGAATTTTTTAAATAGCTGATTCTAAAATAACAAACAAGCATGTATTTAAGCTAGGGACTGATACACAGTTTTCTGAGGAATTTGTTTAAAAATGTATTTGAAACTAATACTTAAAATACCATCAAAAGCAGAAAGTAGATAATAATTCTATGCCAAGCTTGTCAAAGGTAGCACCATGACCAATTGGAATTGGAATTGGAATTGGAATTGGAATTGGAATTGGAATTGGAATTGGAATAGATAATAAACCCACCGTGGTAGTTCCTAAAATTGCACCACCATAGTTAAAAATATTAATTCGTGTAAGAATTTTATCACGACGGTTTGGAACAAGCTTTACTGCTACTGAGAAAATGAGTGATGCCAAAGCACCAATAACAATACAAAATTGTTGGCTAGCACTATAGAGTAGGTAGACTAAACGCCAACAAGTGTTATTGATACTGCGGATTTAGCCAGTAATAGAGATGTCAGCAAAATACTCATTTGATAGGTAGCATAGCCTAAGGTTGTGATAGTTACAGATGCTATCAAAGTATCTTCAAGATATATCGTATTTCATGTACGGATGGCAGAATCTACAGTAAAGGTAATTAGAATAATTAAACCGTAGGAAAAAATAATTTTAAAGATGAAATTGTTGTTGTATGCATGGATTGTTTTGCTTTGTATGAATAATTACTTAAAACTGAGTCTACAATTACTACTACGGTAGTTAATGCTACTGTTGAACCAAACCTTGTCGATACAGGAGCAGGGCGTGAAAATTTCACCAAAAAATGCAGTAGCGGTAAAGCAATTAAAAAGCCACTTTTTAAAGTGGCTTTTTATTCATGAGCAATGCAGTGCACATGAATTACGAATTTGGACCATCGACACGTTCGATACTGACACGGCCAGTACCTGAGTTAGTCATACCTAACTGTTTCGCAGCACCGTAAGAAAGATCAAGTACGCGATTACCATGGAATGGACCACGATCATTCACTTTCACCACAACACTTTTGCCATTATCTTTGTTGGTTACACGGATGTAACAGTTCAAAGGTAGGCTACGGTGAGCTGCAGTTAATGCATTCATGTTGAATGTATCGCCACTTGCAGTTTTACGACCATGAAACTGACGACCATACCATGACGCAACGCCTGTTTGGCTAAATTTGCGGACAGTGCTAGAAGCAACTGTATTCAATTTATCAATAACTGAAGGTTCATCTTTTGGGATTTCGATTTTAGCAGCAATCGTTTCACGACGAATCTTATCACCAGAGCGTTCAGTGATTGTTAAACTGTTTAAGTTTGAAAAGTGCGAATTAAAGTTATTCGCGTCTTTGCTGATCACACGGGAAGCAAGACTTGAGCTGTCTGAATCATTGTTTAGGTATGATGACTGAACCATTTCTGAGTTCACCTGAGTCATACTTAAACCCATCGTCAGGGCAGCAATATATTTAAGTGAAGCATGCATCGTTTAACTCCTTGGAACCTCGGATTACTTTCATAAGTCGCTGAAAATTAACCACTGAGGTCTGTAAATTCACTTGTGCAACTGCATTTAGCGGTAGGCGATAATATTCATGCAGTCACAAAGCTGTCTACTAAAAAGTGAAAAACAGTTACAAAAAGGACAAAAACTTACGCAATACGGTTGAAAAACAATCAATATTGTAACAATTTATAAAAAAAGTCTGTTTTGTGCACTATTTTGCATAAATATTTATTGACTTTTTTTAATTGCTAAAATTACAAGTCTTAACGACTTGCAATTTCAGTGCCTAAAAGCCATAACGCTGTTGCGTACATACGGCTCTTATTATAGGTTGTAATGACTTGGAAATTTGGGTAGGTGATGTAGTAAATAGGACCATAATCATCTTGTAGTTGTATGACATTGACCATATCCAAATCGTCAAATTTAACGATTGGATTCATTGGAGAAATTCCTTGTTTCTTCAAAATTCCATATGGTGTTGGTTGGGTTAAATCTTTGGCAATTACTGATTCTGGATTGTTCCCTGTGTAGCGTGCTGGAAATGCGATAGGTTGGTTGCGCTGCCACCCATGTTGTGACAGATAATTTGCAATAGAGCCAATTGCATCGACAGCAGAATTTCGAAGGTCTACATGACCATTACCATCATAGTCCACCCCAAATTTTGGAATGTTGCTTGGCATAAACTGAGGGTAGCCCACAGCTCCTGCATAAGATCCAACAACTGAATTGGTCGGTACACCATCTTTATAAGACCATGCAATGAGTGCAGACAGTTCATCTTGGAAATATGCAGCACGGCGTTCATAGCCAAAGCCGAGTGTTGCAAGGGCATCACGGGTAATAAAATTGCCTTTGTTAGAGCCAAAACCAGTTTCTACACCCAAAATACCCAAAATAATGGCTTGAGGTACACCGTATTGTTGTTCCGCACGATTTAGCGTTTCGGCATATTGATTTTTAAAACGCACACCGCGTTGAATTGTACCTTCTGATAAAAAATTGGTCTTATATTCATACCACGGCTTACTTTCACCAGGTCGATTCATAATATTGATAATACTTGGTATGTTTTTTGAACCATTCATTGCCCAGTCGACTTGTTGTTCGCTTAAACCATAGGTTTGCATTGTCTTGGTTTTGAAGTTGTTATAATTTGGATTACTCGCAAAATCATTGGCTTGGCAAAAGCTAGATAGCGGTAAAGCGATAGCACAGAGACTCAGATTTCTTAACTTATGAAAAATCCCAGATTTAAACATGTGTTCTATTTTCCTAATGATTAATATAAAAATATGCATAAAAACATCGATAACGATGTATAAAATTAACGGTGAGTATGAATAGATATCACAATACCAAAAGTTGCCATTAACGTAATAATCACAGTACTGCCATAACGCATAAATGGTAGTGGCACACCGACTACATGTAAAATACCATTGACCATGCTTGTATTTACAAATTTATACACAAAAATGATCATCCAAAGGTATCAAAACAAGACATCCATAATTGCAAAGACAATTCAGGTTGATTTGGAAAGATCTAAAAAGAGTGATGAAATTAAAGGATGATCAATAAACGCATGTAGATGCTAACACAATCAATCTGGAGCAGATGCTCATCAAATGTGTACATGAACTTTAAGGCGTTTGATGCTGTATTAAATGCTGTTAGATTGAACAAATAAGCCGATTTTTAATACTGTATTTAGCGTTGGTTTTTCTATTGAATGTGACTGAATTGAAGTACAGAAAAATGACTATATATAGTAGAAGAGTAATAGCGTTAGTAAATGAAAAAAGCCACGAACAATGAGAACGTGACTTTTATATGAAAGATTAAATATTGAGAATCAAACTTGAGTCTTATGAAACTTAATTTTTAATCAAATTTTTAGATTAATTAAAAAATAATGTGTCGTGATATTCAGCAATTGCACTGATTTCAATTTTATTTAAATTTGGAATCAGTTTATCTACAGCAATATGCACCGCCTTAGTGACTGCTGCTGCACCAATATCAGACGCTTTGCGTTTAATCATACCCAAATCAAGTGTTTTGTTGAAATCACGCATGAAGTGGTTAATGGTGGCATCGGCGAACTGCTTGTACTGTTCAGATAAAACAGCACGATTGATATCACCATTTTCTTTGATTTCAGCAAAACTATTTTTTAAGTTGGTTACGAGTGAAGAACTAAGTTCTACACCAACTACGCTATGTCCTGCAGGCGTTTTAAATAAGCTACGTTCAGAAAATTCAATCGATTGGCGTACCACATCATTATCAGCTTTACTGAGTAATTGTTTGAGAAGTACGGCAACTGTTGACTTTACATAACCTGCTAATTTTTCAGCAGTATCACGCTTATCACTTGCAGGAAAACGACGTACAAGTTCAATTAAAACCGCATCAAGGATTTCGTCATTAATTAATAATGCAGTTTGATCACGTAATGGGTAAAGCGGTTCATTAGAATTTTTTTTCTCAATTCCAGTCTGAATGTTCTTTAACAGTTCTTCAGAAGGAACAAAACCAAAAAAGGGCATTGTAAAAACCTCAATGTTTTATTGTCGCGCCAATCGAATTGGGCTTGGCATCCATGATTCATCCGATACACGTACAGGGTTAATATCCAATCCACCACGACGTGTATATGTTGCATACACCATCAGCTTTTCTGGTTGTAGTATTTGCCAAATATCAGCAAAAATTTGTTCCACACATTGTTCGTGGAAACCATTATGTTGACGGTAAGAAATAATATAAGCTAAAAGATTACGATAACAAGGTTTTTTACCTTGATAACGAATAAAAACTGTTCCCCAATCGGGCTGACCCGTTACAGGGCAATTACTTCGAAGTAGATGTGAATATAGCTCTACTTCGATGGACTCTACATTTTCCTGATTTGTATCAGTTTGCTCAAGACGAAGTAAAGTTGCATCAGGATGATTAGATAAACGTTCAGGCACTTGATCATCAATACAAGTACCAGATGGTTTGGTAATATCTAACTCATCTGCTTGAAATAAAGTTAATGTCACAGGTGCTTGTGCAACATGTGACAAATCTTTTTCAACAGTCGCAATAAAAGCATCTTTAGATTCAAATTGGGTGAAGTTCATACTATTGAAGTAGAGCTTTAATGATTTTGACTCGATCAAGTTTGGCGATGAAGCGGGTAATGTAATACGCCCAATAGCCACTTGTGGAATTCCATGTACATTTAGCCATGAAATTTCAAAGACATGCCACCAATCCTTGCCTTTGTAGATTCCATCTACATGCGCATATTTTTCACGTGGCTGAGCACGTGAAATTGGGAAAAGAATATCGGGCTGATAAGTAGTCGGGTAGTCGGTTTCTTTACCCAAAAGAGAGAGTTCAACAGTCATTATTCACGCATTCCTGCACCACGAGAAAGTAAATAGTAGGCAATACCATAAAGTAGTCCACAGCATAAGGTCACAACAGAAAGTGATAAAGAGACATTCACATCACTATGACCTAAGATGCCGTAACGGAAGGCATTAACCATATATACAATCGGGTTAATTAAAGAGAGATTTTGCCAAAAAGGGCTGAGAGCACTAATTGAATAGAATACACCACCTAAATAAGTTAGGGGAGTTAGTACAAAGGTAGGGATGATTGAAATATCATCAAAAGATTTTGCATATACAGCGTTAATTAAACCACCCAATGAAAACAATAGGGAGGTGATAACGACTGTATATATAGTCACGAAAATATTATGAATAGCTAAATCGGTGAAAAATAGGCTCATTACTGTGACAATAGCACCGACTAAGATACCTCGACTTAAACCACCAATCACAAAGCCGAGTAAAACCAAATGTAAAGGTACAGGACTCATAATTAGTTCTTCAATGCTTTTTTGAAATTTGGCACTGAAGTAACTTGAAGAGACATTGGCATAACTATTGGTAATTACGGCCATCATAATAAGACCAGGAACAATGAACTGCATATAGGTGAAACCACCCATTTGTCCAATACGTGAACCGACCAAATTACCAAAAATCACAAAGTACAAACTCATCGTAATTGCGGGTGGTAGTAATGTTTGTGGCCAAATTCGCATAAAACGACGAATTTCTTTATAGACGAGGGTATAAAGTGCAACTCTCATTTGGCTAAAATTCATTGAGCAGCTCCTTCAAGATTTTTTTCCACCATTTTGACAAATAACTCTTCTAGACGGTTGGATTTGTTACGCATACTTCGTACTTGAATACCTTTTGCTTCAAAAAGTTGGAATAAATCATTCATGGAATGCATTTTATCCATGGTTACTTCTAAAGTTACAGAGTCAATAAAGCTAAATTTGAGCCCAATAATATCAATGTTGAATGGTTCAATCGGATGATCTAAGTCAAAAATAAAAGACTCTTCATTGAGCTGATTTAAAAAGGCTTTCATGGTGGTATCTTCTTTGATTACACCGCGGTCAATAATGGCAATACGACGTGCCAACAATTCGGCTTCTTCTAAATAGTGCGTTGTTAAAATAATAGATGTGCCATTTTCATTCATTTCAGTGAGAAAGTCCCACATTGATCGGCGTAGCTCAATGTCTACACCTGCGGTCGGCTCATCTAAAATAAGTAGTTTAGGTTCATGCATCATGGCACGGGCAATCATGAGGCGACGTTTCATCCCTCCTGAGAGCATACGACCTTGAATATTGCGTTTTTCCCATAAGCCTAATTTTTCTAAATAATGTTCAGCCCGTTGTTCAGCAGTTTTCTTTGGAATGCCATAATAGCCTGCTTGAGTGACCAAAATATCAAAGGTCTTTTCAAATTGACCAAAGTTAAACTCTTGTGGCACAACACCTAAATTCTGTTTCGCTGCAGATGGATGAGTATCTAAGCTGTGTCCAAAAATTTCAACGGTGCCTGAAGTTTTTTTGGTCAATGAGCTGATGATGCTGATCGTTGTCGATTTACCTGCGCCATTTGGCCCCAATAATGCATAAAATTCACCTTCGGGGACGGTTAAATCGATGCCTTTTAATGCTTGAAAACCATTTTTATAGGTTTTGGATAAATCTCTTAACGTCAATGCATCAGTCATGAAATTCTCATAGATTGAAATAAAGTCATATTGTGAGTGATCTTGTTGAATAAACCAAGCTTGATACATGGAATAGTGCGTTGCGTTTAATGAGTATTGTATAAAGTGTGAACAGCAATGCCTGCTATTTGGGTTAAAGCATTGATATAAGCTTTACCTTGTCATTTTTTTTGTTATGATGTGCGCATTCTACAAAAGCGCTCATAGCTCAACTGGATAGAGTACAGGTCTCCGAAGCCTGTGGCGTGGGTTCGAGTCCCGCTGAGCGCACCATAACAACTAATAAGATCAGTATTTTATATGTTGTTTGGCGTATTTTTGGCGTAATCCATATTTTATTTAAGAAAAACCCCGCTATATTTTGCGGGGTCTGCCTACTACTTTTTTTAAGTCCTCTGGTCGCTCACTTAGCCATTTTGAAAGCCTACCAAGATTCCATCGCCTACCTTTTACTGTTTCTGTAATGTATTTAGGTTTTGGAAAATCTTTTAAGCAAATAATAGAGGCTTTAAAATAACCTTTTTCATAACTTAAAAATTCTGCTGCTTGTTCATCAGTCAGCCAAATATCTGATGGTGGTAGTGCAACAATAAAATTACCCATACTTGCTATTGCCGTCATGACACCTCCTTCAAACTCTGAACAACTTCTTTCCTTTGAAACATTTCAAAAGACGAGCCCATTATTGTTTTTACCTTGTGTTCAGTACGCTCACATGTAGGGCATGGACCAAGCCAAGTGATTTGTAAGTTTTGAATATGCATCACACTCTCCAATTCGCTTCTTTAAATTTCGCGTCAATAATCAATTCTTCAATTTCACCAACACTGACGTTCTGAAAAATATGGTCCATTTTCACCCCGAACACAGTGAGTGTTCGGGTGATAGAGGAATAGTTGAATTTCATGAAGCCACCTGTGAACCTTGATTTACCAATTCAAAGCGACGCTTTTTCACAAGATCCATCAGCTTAGGTTGGATATCCACGTGACGAGAACGAATTTCAGGTAATAGTTCATTTAACTCACGTTCATTTTGAGTATTTTGAATCTGTACCATTAATGAAGGTGGTTCTGTCACTGCTTTTTCTTTTTGTTCATTCAATTCGATCAACCGTTTATTCATAGCCTGAATAACTGGTTTTCGCTGTTCCTCATTCCAAGATTTTGTATAGCGAATTTGTGCATTAACTTCGATTGGTGTTTGAGCATTAGCTACTGCGCCAAGGATTGCGTCTAAATGCTCTTGATGTTCAGGGGCAGGCTCGCCTTGCTCAACAGTTTCATTTATCAAGCTGTCTTCAGAAGTGGTCACATTCTCTTGAGAGATAATCTCAATCTTGGGTGCATATTGCTCAGGATCTAGTTCAAGCAATTTTTCTTCAGTTAATTTGCATAACTGTTGAGTATGCTCACGCTCTAAATGACCATTGGCAAAAAACACCGGGCGTAATAACAGAACAGCTTTTGTTGTTGTACATGCATTGATTTGTGCTGTGAATTTTTCAACAATTTTCAGAGGATCTTCTTCAATTGCTTCAACTTCATCTACCGTAAAAGCGTGTTTGGTTTTCGGCTTAGGTGTAGTATCAACCTCCCAAGGCGTATCTTCGCTTTCTACACCTGAAGGCTCAACGTCAGCAATGGTCACAGAGGTATCAGTAGTCTTTTTCCTTGATTGGCGTTTTTTAGGTTCAACGGGTTGTTCACTGTCTTTTTCTACTGCATAACCTTTTTGAAGATAGATCGTATTTTCAAAACCTAAAACCTTTTGGATCGCCTCGAGCTGTTTGCTTGCATTCTCACGATCACGTTGTGCAAATCCTGCTTTAACATTTTCTACGAGCTGAGTATTGCTACTATAGAACTGAGTTAAAGTAACTTGGTTGAAGTTCTCTACAATACAAACCTCTTGGCCATCTACCAATTCATCGAGAGAAAAGGGCTTTAGGAATGTTATGCCTGCTAATTCAATAGAATCAATTTTGATAGAGAACTCATAACCAGGCATTGCAAAAATAGTGGCAGGGAATTGATCCAAGTCATCAAAATCAACCAATTCACCCACAGCACGGCATAAGATCTTTTTGCCGGCCATTAATGCTGAAAAAGCTTCATTACCATTTAGAATATTCATGCTTGAGTTCCTTCTTTTGCTAACTTATCAATTTCAGCTTTGACAGCATTTAACTGACTTGAATCAATTTGAGTTAAAGCATCTACACCAAAATGTTCACATATAGTTTTTACATCGAGGCCACGCTCGGAAATAAATGCCTGTAGATCGTCACGTTGCTGATCAGTGATACCAAAGAATTCGGCAGGGTTAATCCATCGATTCGAATTTGTATCGAAAGTGAACCCCATTTCTTTGGCTTTTTTAAGCATGATTTGACGCATAGATTGATAGTACATATGCGACTTATCTAGGGATTCAGTGAGTTGAGTTAAATCACCAGTATGCTGAATTTCAGAACAGCTTTGCTCCCAATTCTGCAAATCCTCCTGAGCTTTCATTGTTTTGAGTTGATCGGGAGTAAGCGTATTAATATGGTCTTTGGCTTGCTTGATTAAATCTGCCAAGAAAGTTGGTGTAGTTTTTAAGTCAGGAACCCAAACCTCTCCGGTCTGAATCTCAACACCTTTATCATTGGTAATTTTAAGACCTAAATCACCAGCATTTTTAGCATGATGGGTTGGGCAGGGACTAAAACTAATGACGCGAGCATTCTTACCCTCACCCGTGGTAACTGTCGTTAAATAACCCATAATGTCAGCAATACGGTATAACTCATTGCGGTTTTTACCGCCAAGGTCGGGGCGATATATTACCTGATCGCCATTTTGATCCTCAGAAGCATGAGCAATAAAAACAACATCTTTACCTGATGCAATAAAGCTATTCACATACTGTTTGAAAATATTGTTTGCTAAACCTTGCGCTTTTAATTTAAGTGAACCATCTTTCTGCTTATTGGTGTTGTTTAGCATAAGATGAGTTTTGATGCTTTCAAGCATTGCGCCGACTGTGTCAATTACAATGGTGTTATAGGGTTTGAGATCATCAACAGTTAAGTTAGCAACATCAGACCACTGATTTACTTGAACAACAGCACCACGACGTAGCTCACCTGTACGATGTGAACCTTTATCAAAGTCGAATGAAATCGCTTTATCACCAGTAAAGCCAATGGAAGTTTTACCCAAACCTGGATCAGCATATAAGTAAACAATAATAGCTTGAACCAATAATGCTTGATCAGCAGGGATAATATTTAATGACATATGACTAAACCCCTTTGTTGTATTTAGCGTTGTTATAAGCAATCCGCTGATTTTTGCTGTAATGATTATCACGTTGAAAACATGGCTTGCTGAACATGATTGCATCAGCTTGGCGTCTCTTAAATTCAGGAATACCTGGTAATGATTCCAAGCTTTTACGCAAGTTTTCATTCAAAGTTTTAAGTTCCAACACCCAAACAACATAGCTAATTTTTAGCTTTGTTAATGCTGTACCCTTATATTTGCCAAAGGGCATAACTTCCACTTTTTGAATAGATGTAGTCATTTAAACGCCCTCCAACATACGGTTTTGAAGCATGTGAGCCACCAACATTGCATTGATAGTCAAATGGTCATTGAAGTCGGTGAAGTCAGAAATTTTATTGCCTGAGTTGTCGTAAGCTTGATCTACCGCAAGATCTAGGATTTCAGCATTCATGAAATCACTACCTGGTACACCGTAGTCATCTTCAACAGTGTTGTATTTGAAATTTACATCGAGTGTGAAACCATCTAAGCGAACGACTGCAGTACCTGTATTTTCTTGAAGAGCCATAGCCGCTACAGCATTTTGAGCAGGAGCGTGTACAGGAACTGATAATTTGTACTCAGTAAATTGAGGATCATAAGCAAGTGCGAGTGCACCTGTAGTGAATATACCGCTGAGAGCAACGGCTTTAATAAACCCGAAGCGCTGTACACGATGTGTAACGGCAGGGTTGATTGATGTTGGTTTTAGATTCATAATTGCCTCGTTGAGTAAATAAGCCCTAGATGTCGAGTCGGAGGGCTTTTTTATTTCTTGGTGATATGTATATTCGGATAACCGAACAAATTAGTCAATACTTTTGTTCGGTTTATTTTGATTTTAATTCTATTAATAGAACAATATATTTTAATGGGCAAAAGAAAACCCATCACAGGGATGGGTTAGAAGTTGAAAAACTAAGAGTCATTTTTTCTTTTTGTAGAAAACCACTAGTAAGATGAAGACTATGACTAATATCACAACAATTACATATCTTTCCATGTTGGTTTCCAATAAACCGTATGCAGATATGAGTCTATCACTTAATCAGTAAAATTTTATGATTATAATTTGATCTAAATTTAAATCAGATGAAAGGCAGGGATTCTTTTGACTAGCAATAATTATAAAAATATAATCACAAGAAATGGTACATGTATTCTTCATAATGTGCCTTAAAAATAGCTTTCTAGCCATTCTCTGCATTCACGATTAAGTGACTTAGTCCAAGCAGCCTCTCTACGTAGTTTGATTACTATTAATTTGTCATTAACTCCTATGTAGGCTCCAAGATGATTTCTTATGTCAGAAGCTTTACCTTTATGCTTGATTATCCATGTTGATCCTAATAGTTTTGCACTGCCATTTGAGATGAAAAGAATCTCATTAGATATTCTTTCAATGTTGTCATTTTCTAAGAGGTCATAACTGACTATGTAGTTCATATAGTATCCCTTTAATTAATAAAAGGGGCGTTGGTAAATAAAACAACCTACTAGAGATGTAAGCAGTAGAATGCTTGCGCCCTTGTTCTTAAAATATAAATAATATTTCATGATTTTCGGTGGGCTGAGGATGAGAGGAACTATGTATTGTTAGCACACTTATTGAATATATATCTGTTTTTCAGATGGATGTATGATTAAATTTAAAATAGTTGAATTAGAAAAGTAATAAAATTCTTAGATTGAATATTTATCTAGTTTATTTACAAACTATATTATCTTTCTTCTTATAGTAATCTAAAGCCATATCCATATCAGCTAACAGTTTTTCCTCAGAATAAGTATTACCTTCAGATTGAAGCATAGCCGGTACATAGTTAGTTTTGTACTCTGCAACAAAGTCGATACAAGCGATCTGCTTCTTTTCAACAATGGGAGTAGTAGGCGAGTCCAATTTATCAAAGAATGTAGTAATGGCTGCATCAGTCTTTTCGAATTGGGTGCTTAGTTTGGATTGATCTTCGGGCGGTGGTTTAAGTTTCTTATCACATCCAGAAATGATGATGACGAGGAGTAGGAGAGTGATTATTTTCATTGTTTGACTTTGAATTATGGGTTGATAAATTATAGTGAATTTTAGGTAAAAGAAAACCCACACTAGGTGGGTTGAATCAAGTTTTATTGTTCTACATCGCTATTGCAACCCTTATTAAATTACACCCGATCTGTAGTTTTAATTCACCCAAAAAGCTGAATCCGTTTAAATTGTTTATTTGCATTAATCTGACTTTTATAAAATTTATCTTTATCTGTTGAATCAGAAAATTCATTGAAGGTATGTACTTCCAAAAGCCTATAAATAAACTTCTCGCCTGTCTTTAGCACTACAGTTAATAAGAGGTGCTGGTAACGCACATGGCTAATATTACGGGAATTAACTTCAATTATTTGCATATCGTGATTCCCTTCCCGAAATTGCGTCGGGTTCGAAGATTATAAAACCATTGAAGCCCAACAAAGGGCTACCACCGCAAGGAGCAACCCTAGCTGTATGTAGTCGAATTTATTCATATATCTGAATACTTTTCTACAAACGCATCCACCCAGCCTTGTGCCACTTCCAGATTGGTTATGTCAGCAAGCTTTAGATTGGTTTCTTCTGCTTCGTTAAAGCCCTCGATGATTGCTTCAAAAATATTGGCTTCGTTAATAACTTCCCGTGCCATTTCCGCAGTGTCATAGCTTTGTTTTGCTTTTTTAAGCGAGACTATTTGTTTATCAATTCCTGCGCCAATTTTTTCTAATGCCAATTTAAATTCTTGACGATTAATTGTTAGCGTAGTTTTAGACTTATTAAGCGTTGCAATCATTATTTTCTCTTTTCTTTTAGAAATTTTAATTAACTGGCTCGCCAATTTTGACGAGCCAACGGGCTCACAGTTATAAAATCTTTATTACTTCCCAAAAGATCGTAAATGCTCCACAACAACTCCAATAATTCTAATTTCTTGTTGTGTTGAATTCATGATCGGGAAGTCTGGATTCAAAGGAACCAATTCAAAAGTTTCACGTCCGTGCTCATCGTAACCAATCGCTCTGTACTTTTTAAAGGTTGCTTCATGGCTACCATTCTGTGCAATCACATAACAGCCCGGATACGGCTCTTTTGCTGCATCAACCACAAGTTTGTCACCTGGAGTAAACTCGGGAATCATACTTAAACCAGATACTTCAAGTGAAAATACACTTTCAGGTTTACAACCTATATAGGTTGTAAACGTTTCGCCTTTCGGGTGAATACCATCATAACCCGACTCATAAAAGCTTCCTGCTTGAACAAAATCTAGAATCGGGATTCTACGCAGAGGACTTTCATTTATGACCACGTTGGAGAAATTGGGGTCATTTTTATCGGAAGTAGGTATGCCTTCACCTGTTAATAGCCAACTAGTAGTTGTCTTAAGTGTTTTAGCTAGGTTATCAAGATGTTTTGCACTAGGGTTATTTGTGCCATTAACCCATCCGGACACAGTTGCGCGCCCAGCGCCTGTTCCACGAATAAGGTCAGCTTGCGAAAGGTTGTGCTCTGTCATTTTTTGATTAATGCGATCAGTAATTTGCATAAACAGAACTCCATGGATATATGTTCGGAATTATGAACGTATTAATTGACGATTACCCGAACATGTGATTCAATAAACCGAACACAATGGTTCGGAATTAGCGCGTGAATGTTCAAGACTTAAGAAATCACTACAAGGTGGAATCAAACCCACAGTTAGCAAAAATAATGAGGGTAGGTCGTACTACCGTATGGGACTGGGAGAAAAAAGGCATTCCACTTGATACACAAGCAAGATTACAAATTCTCACCAACGGTAAATTAAAAGCAAACCTGCAAGCACTTTCTGCTTAGGAGCCATCATATGAGCAAAGTATTAATAGAATTATCTGCAAGCGCTAGAAATGGCACATCAAGAATATTGCATGGACTTGATTCAGGGAATCAAAAAGAGATTGCTGAACACTTGGGGGTAGATCCGAGTACAGTCACAAGAATGAAAACAGATAGAAAAAACAATGAGTTGACAGAAATTGAAACTTTTTGTGAGTTGTTGAGTTGCCTTGGATTAAAGATTGTTCCAAAGGAATATCAGAGCATTGATAAATCAAGAGTTGAAGCTTTATTGGTTATGTCAAAAAGTTGGATGAGTCGTATTGATACCGTTGATGATCTATTTCATGACGAGATCAGTGGACAAAAAGAAAAACTTGGATATTAAAAAACCACTTTCTGCGCGAACAGTAAGTGGTCGTTATTCACAAATTTAGGAACCCATGAATGAAATCAAATTTAGCACAAGAAGCAACACCTTACAACGACTGCGATTTTCTAATTGGTGATGCCGTTGTAATTGATCAAGCAATGATGAACTTCAACGAAATCTATCAAATTACAGAAGTTTATGAAAACACGGTCAATGTTTATATCGGTATTGGCATTTTGACTTTAAATAAAAAGTTTGTACGTGGTGCATCAATTACTGAGCTTAATGCCAACCGCCGTCTAACCGAAGCTGAACAAGCTTTAGAGGAGGTTTCATGAGCTTAGATGCAACTATTTGGGCTTGGAAAGTTCGCCAAAAGCAAAAGAAAGGTGGCAGTCTAAAACCCCTTAAAAAGCTCGTTTTGCTCTCACTTGCCGACCGTGCAAGTGAGGATCATTGTGCCTATCCGAGTGTCGCGAGATTGGTTGAAGATACCGATATGGATCGTAAAACAGTCTTAAAAATTATCGATGAGCTGATTGACGATGGCTTAATTATGGATACAGGTGAGCGAAAAGGACGAACAAAACAGGTCAAAGTTTACAAATTAATGGGGGTAAATGGGCGAGAAACAGTCCCAATGACGGTACTGTTTGATGCCGAAAATGATGATTTAAACAGTCCCAACTGTGGAACAGTTCCAACAACGGAACAGTACCAACAATTCCATGAAAGAGTCCCAACAATTCCGTTAAACAGTCCCAACGTTGGGACACGGAATCTTTCAAAGAATCTATCATTAGAATCTAAAAATAAAAAAACATGGTTTTGTTCTAAAAAACTTCGTGAAGAAATTAATTTGACCGATGAGGGAATCGATTTTGAATCTATCCTGAATTCAACATGGCTCGAACGCGAAGTACGTGCCTTTGAAAATTACAACGCTGAAAAAACCATGAGCGATGATCTGATGATTTATCACTTCACGGATTGGCTGATCAACGCTTACCGAACCAAGTACTCGAATAATCAAAATTCAACTTCTGGAAAACCTGCAGGTACAGGATCTAAATCTCAACAGCTTTCTGAAAAACAGATTCACGCTTTCGCATTGAAACTTGCTCACCATCCTGAGTTCTCAGGCAAGTTCTCTGAACCAGGGGAGTCTTACGAAAAACTTGCAGCACGAATTGCGGTGAAACTTGAAAATCCAGTTCAGGCGAAAAAATGGGAATCTTATTTGAAACAGGTTGGATACAACGGGACTTTAGACGGGGTAGCAGCATGACCAATGCAGATCGAACTTACCTGAACCTGATGATCTTCAGAGCAATATCCAAAACCAAAGGGCGTGTTTCAATAAATCAAATCCACGAAGATATTCAACCGAACATGGGGATTTCAAAACGAAGCTTACAGCGTTATTTGAACGGCTTAGCAAATTGGGGATTGGTCTTCAAGGATGGAGAAACACCACAGGGATTTAATCTGACTGAACATGCAAAAAATCTTTTTCAAGACTTAGCTAAGGGAAGTGATGAATGAGCAGTATTTCACTTGCTGAATACAAAAAGCTCTATGCACCAAAGAAGCAAGTTAAACGCCGCATCACGGTTAAAGCAGAGCGGACTGTCAGCGGGGGAGAGGCAAAATTATCTCAGCAATTGAAGGGGTACAAGATCGAATTTGAGCAGGAGTTTAGATTTGATCCGAAAAGGAAATGGAGAGCTGATTTCCACCTGGTAGGCAAAATGATTTTGATCGAGGTTGAAGGTGGGATTTGGAGTAATGGGAGGCATACAAGGGCAAAGGGATATTTAGGAGATATGGAGAAATATAACTCGGCTCAATTGTTGGGTTATTCAGTGTATCGGTATAGCACTGAGCAAGTTAAAAGCGGTTTGGCGATTGAAGAAATTAGACGGTTAGGGTGATGGGATGAATGCGATGGTTAAAGTGATGGATTGGTCTAAGTTCACAGCTGAAGAATGGTTTAAGCAGTACGGGGCATATATTCAGACCTGTCGCATGAAATCAGGGAATGAGCCAGATAGCTTAGGCGTGAATCAAATTTATTGGTTGATTTGTGAAAACAATAAAGGAGTGGCATCTAGAAAAAATCATTTGATTTGTGAAATTGATGATTTTGAGGCGGATGAAGTGCGAAAACTTATTATTGATTTAAAATACTCAAGTCGTATTTGTGATTCAGCTAAAGTGGCCGTTAATCTATTTATTGAGAAAAATGTACGTGGTTTATCTGACAGAAAAATGGAGGATGAGTTTAAGCTGGGGCGTAATTGCTTAAAGAGCATGGTTACATGTGGTGGGTTTTATATAGCGGGTCACGATAAAAGATTGAGAATTAAATAGCATTTGACTGGCATGCCAGTATATGGCATATTTCTGTTATAGTGGGCGAAGTTATAGTAATCCACACAGTTTAGTTTTCCATGCCTACTTCTAGAAAGTGGGTATTTTTTTGCTCATCGAAAAGGTGGCTTTTAGTAAATAATTTTGACTTGAGTCACATTATTTAGTAAAACTTTAAAAGTTATTTAAAATAAATAGCAAAACAATAATCCTTAATCAGCGCAAATGAATAAGGGGAAGCTCATCGAAAGGTGGGCTTTTTTAATGCCTATAGAAAATATCCACTGCATTTGAATGTTTAATGATTTAATTAAGGGTAGGTCAATAGAGTAGGCATATAAGATGGTACAATGAGACTATCTATTAGATCCTTTGATTTATGTCTGAAATTTATAAATACCTTTACATGCAAATTGGTATATTTGGCTCACTTCCAACACATAAAGTTTTTACCATTAGTGGTGGTATTGATAATAAGGCAAAATGGATTTTTGCTGATAATACGTTTATTTATGGAGGTATTTCAGATTGGGCTTTAAGGCATTCAGGTCTTGATTCAGGAAAACCAACATGGTCAGAAGAGTCTAAATTATTTGTAGAGAATGAAAAAAGAAAATTAGCCTTGTATAAGGCTTCTCATCCTGAATTTATAACCGAAACGGGCATTTAGGTTCATTCTGCTATAATAAATAGTTATATTTGATATAAAATTTGCTTTGTTACTCTGTAGGGCGTATAAAGGCACCTCGTTGATGCGGGATGGAGCAGTCTGGTAGCTCGTCGGGCTCATAACCCGAAGGTCGTTGGTTCAAATCCAGCTCCCGCTACCAACGAAAAAAATTCAAAGTTTAATACCCTAATTCGCTTCGTGCTTATTAGGGTTTTTTTATTATACATTACCCATAATGTTATTTTTTAAATAAAAAACCCACTTATTTTAAGTGGGTTCAGGCGTTAAATAATCTGCGTCTTTAATCATTTAACCCCTTATTTAAAAATTATTTTGTTTCTGGCTTTTCTTTATTTGGCTCAACCGTTTTCTCAGGTTCGGCTGATGGTGTGGTTTCGGTTTCAGTGCTTTGATTGGCAGCATTGGTTGTGGGGGCATTTGATTTTGTTTTGTTTTCAAATGCTTTAAATCCAGTAATAGTATCAGGCATTTTCTTTTCCATTGGTTGAATTACTGAATAGCCATAATGTGCTCTTTAATTAATAACACTAAGGTGTTTGTGAGAGTTATGTGTAGTGATATGTTCGACGTAGACGGTTTATATCGACAAAATATATTAAGAATAGCTTAAAAATATCACTCGACCTTTGTTATCGTTGAACTTTAAAATTTAAATTTTATTTAATGACTTACATGAACAAGACAAATATAAAATAATGGGGTTGCATTAATCTAATTTTAATTATTTTTAATTAAATATTAATAATTTACACAGAATCGATGGAACTGTGTTATATTGTACTTGATCGAATCCGTATGCGAAACGGTAGTGTTTGAGTTGTTATAGGAATAGCGCATTCCCTTCAAAAGTTTTGAAGCTTAAACAGTTAACGCTGAGCATGAGATCGCAACATGCCGATCTACGAAGCCCACTACTATTTGTGGGCTTTTTATTGCCTGAATTTTAATTGGTACGAATTTAATACTTTTAAACTTTTCTAAATGGATACCTTTAATTGTGTGATTAGAGTTAGATTGATGAGTTCCTTAAATTAGTATAAATTTAAAGCACTTTTTGTAACTGAGGCGCAAATAATGGGGACTCCAAAAATATCTATAGATGATGTAGTTACTCATAAAGCCAAAAATAGTGTAGAAATGCTAGTAATTAAGACGAATGGGAATTGGGTAACAAGTGAATATGCTGATGTAGATGGTGAAAGAGTTGAGAAAGTTTATGATAAAGAATTTCTTGTTGTTGTCCGTGAAAAATCAACCACAAAACGTAATCCACTTTCTTTAAGGACGGGTTATTGAATATCAAACTAAAACCCCTTTCGAGGGGTTTTTTAACGACTAGAGGAGGTGAAAATGCAAAATCAACGCCAAGAAATCAAATGTTATCGTGACTTTTATCTCAAGAAGAAATTGATTTAATTAATATTGTTAACAGTCTAATTATTAGGATCTATTACCTTGATATTTGATCGCTTTCTGACCATGTAGAAGTTGATCGAGTTGAAGTCAATAGGGGAAATTGCCCTATACAATACAGTAGTAGTGAAAACCCATTGGGGTATGGTCAATCGGTTCGATATATCTTGAACTGTGATCCACATAACGTAAGAGAAGTTAAAGTATATTTACAAGATGGTCGAGAGCTATTGATGTCACCAAAGTAAATGCATGCCACCTTCGGGTGGTTTTTTATGGACACAATTTATGAAAAGACCAATGCCACCAAAAACCCTACTTGATATAAATCCTTTTGATGCTGTTAGTTTTGAGCCTGCACAAGAGTTAAAAGAATGGATATTAAATACATTCATTGATGACGAAGGCGCACTTCATAATCCAGATCACGCGCATATATCGCCTTGGGATGATGATTTATTTAAAGTGTTATGGGCTTCCAATGCATTTATTAAAGCAGACAAAGTTGTATTGGGACAGACAGAGAAGTTTGCACCGATGGCAGTTGGATGGCGCAAGCTCAGACAAGAAAAGCAAATGCTTGATTGGTTTGGATGTATCCCTGACTTTGTTATCACAATTGATGCTCAATATGCTTCACAGGCAAGTGATACTGACTTTTGTGCATTGATAGAACATGAGTTGTATCACCTAGGTGCAAAGCGGGATGAAGATGGAAATTACTTAATAAGTCCATCAACAGGTGAATATAAGTATTACTTGCGCCCACACGATGTCGAAGAATTCTATGGCGTAGTTCAGCGTTACGGTGCATCCGAGTCAGTCCAAAAAATGGTAGATCTTGCAAATAATGGTCCAACAATCAGAAAGGCAAATATTGCACATGCATGTGGTACGTGTTTATTGAAGTTGGCTTAAATTTTTTTGCCTATCTTGCTATACGTAGCTATACAGAGAGGTGGTTATGGCAACCCTTAAAGAGCCTGTAAAAATCTTTATAGTTCAGTCTCTTGCTTGCCGTGATACCCCTCAAGAAGTAGCAGAGCTTGTTAAGCAAGAATATGGGCTAAAAATAGAACGCTCACAGGTAGCACTATACGATCCAACAAAAGTTGCAGGAAGAAACTTGAGTAAGAAATTCAAAGATCTTTTTGAGGAAACTCGAAAGAAATTTGATGAAGGCTTAATTGATATTCCTGTGACTCAAAAGTTCTATCGCATGCGTCAGTATCAAAAGCATCTTGAGAAGAATGCAAAAAATACCGTGATGTCGCTCAACATCATGAAACAAGCTGCACAAGATTTAGGTGGTCAGTTTACAAATCGCCAAGAGCTTACAGGTAAGAATGGTGAGCCATTAATGGGTGTGTCTGATACTGAATTAGACAAGCGCATTAAAGAAGCTGAGGCTAAAGCGAGAGAATCATGACTAGAGAAGAAAAGATTGCATATCTCGCTTTACTTGAGGAGCGTAACCGTCGAAGTGATACTTATCAGTATCGTAGTTTTGGTGACAAGCTCTATCCATTTCAGCGTGAGCTGATTTCAGCTTCAAAATCATATTCTCAAGTGATGCTGATGGCAGCTAACCGTGTCGGCAAAACCATGACGGGAACCTATGTCGATACGATACATGCGCTTGGTCATTACCCTGATTGGTGGGATGGTCATGTATTTAATCATGGACCTTTAATTTGGCTATTAGGCTACTCGGGTGAAAAGTGCCGAGACCTATTGCAAACGCCTATATTTGGTCGTCGTGTTGAAAATAAATGGGTTGGAGGATTAATACCACCTGAATTTATTCTTGAGCATGAGTCAATGACAGGGACAACCAATGCGATGCGCTCTGTATATGTACGTCATGGTGGTGGCGGTGATGTCCAGTATCAAACCTCAAAAGTACAATTTTGGTCATACTCGCAAGGACAACACGCTTTAATGGGTGACTCTGTTGATTGGTACCACATTGATGAAGAACCAAGAGATCAGACTATTTTCCCACAGGTCTTAACGCGAACAGCAACAGGTGATCAAGGGCAAGGTGGTCGAGGCATTTTGACGTTCACTCCTGAAAATGGTCGGACTGAGTTGGTTGTCCAATTCATGGATACACCATCCAAAGGACAATACTTGATTCGTGCAGGTTGGGATGATGTAACGCACTTGACGGAACAGACCAAAGAAACCCTTTTAGCCTCCTTCCCACCGCATCAACGTGAAATGCGAACCAAGGGTATTCCAATGCTCGGTCATGGTCGTATCTATGACTTGAGTGAAGAATTTATCACCTGTGATCCGTTTGAGATTCCTGATCATTGGATGATCATCAATGGAATGGACTTTGGTTGGGATCATCCTCAAGCTCAAGTACGACTTGCGATAGATATGGATAATCATACGATCTATGTCACACACGCATGGAAACAGCGTCAAGTTTCTCCAAATGATGCGTGGGGAGCTGTTAAGCATTGGGCGACTGATGTTCCAACTGCATGGCCTTTAGATGGTTTACAAACTGAAAAAGGCTCAGGTAAGCAACAAAAGTCATATTACAAAGAAGCAGGTTTTAAAATGTTAGCAGAACATGCGACATGGCCTGATGGGTCGAATGGAGTTGAGGCAGGTCTATTTGAGATTCTAGACTTGATGCGTAAAGGACAATTTAAGGTGTTTCGTGGTCTGCGGGTATTTTTGGAAGAGTTTTTGCAGTATCACCGAGATGATAAGGGCAGAATTGTTAAAACTCACGACGACGTTTTGGATGCAGTACGTTATGCATACATGATGCGTCGTTTTGCTGTACGTAAAGGTTTAATCGGTAAATCAAAACCTAAATCACCACCGCCACCACTTGCCATGAGGACAACATTGTCATGACCGACAACAAAGAAAAAGACGAGGATATTTTGACTCGCGTTCGTCAGCTTTGTGATGATGCACAAGATTACTGGCAAGAGAACTATAAACGTGGTGAAGAAGATCGTCGCTTTGTCACGTTGGATGATGCCCAGTGGAGTGATAAAGATCGTGAAGCGCGTGTAACTGCAGGTATACCGACATTAACCATCAATAAGCTACGGACATACTGCAAACAGCAAATTAACAGTGCCAAAATGAATAAACAGCAAATTAAAGCTGAGCCTGTAGATGATGTTGCTGATCCTGCGGTGGCACGTATTTTTAACGGCTTATTGCGCGATACTGAAATTTCAAGCAGTGCGGATAATGCTTATGATGCTGCCATGGAAAACGTCGTCTACAGTGGCTTTGGCGCGATTCGCATTCATGTTGACTATGTTTCTCCTGATAGTTTTCAGCAAGAGCCGAAAATTATGTCGATTCATAACGCTGATTCTGTGTACTTCGATCCAAACTCAAAGGAGCTTGATGGCTCAGATGCACGTTATGTTGTGCTTAAAACATGGGTGCCTAAAGAGGACATTGCAGATCAGTATGGCGATGATGCGACGACAGACTTTGAAAGTGATGCTCAAAGCACGTGGTCAAATCATGATGATAAAACGGTCTGTGTTGCTGAGTTGTTTGAGATGCAACGAGAATCCAAGACTTTATATCTATTGGTCGATGGCACAACAACATTCGAGGAGCCAATTGATAAAGACTCGATTCACGATCAACGTAAAAGCTATATTGAGAAGTGTTGGTGGTACAAACTGACAGGCTCAAAGGTGCTTGAGGATCGTGAATTTGTCGTTCCGATGTTGCCGATTGTACCGGTATATGGTGATGTGACTTGGGATGGAGAAGATCGTTATATCTTTTCACTGATCCATTTCGCCCGTGATCCGCAGAAATTGTACAACTATTGGAAATCGTCAGAAGCACAACAGATTGCAGAAGGTTTACGTAAGCAGTTTTTAGTGCCTGAACGTGCATCACGAGATTTGACAGAATGGGCGAATCCAAATGCTTATCAAGCCTTACGTTGGAATGATGTAGACGATCAAGGTCAGCCGATTGCACCGCCTCAACAATTGCCTGCGTTAACTGCATTATCAGGGATTTTGAATGCCGCCAATGGAGCCAAGGAAAGTATTGAGGAAATTCTCAATATGCAACCTGCAGCAATGGGTCAAAACGTCAATCAACAGTCAGGTAAGGCAATCAGTCTTCTGCAACAACGAGCGGATGTCAGTCATTTTCATATTACAGATAACCTGAATAAATCCCTGGCTCAAATTGGACGGATCTTGATTGCGATTTATCAAAAGGTGTATTCAGTCCCTTTGATTAAACGGATTACAGGTGAAGATGCTAAAACTGAACGTGTAAAGCTGAATGAACCCACTGATCAGCAAGGTGAGGGCATTATTGATGGAATCTTGAATAATCTCACCATCGGACGCTATGACATTCGTATGACGACAGGTGCAAGCTATATCAGCCAACGGCAAGAGAATAAAGAAGCCCTGGTACAGCTATTACAGTTTGTACCGCAAATTGGTCAAGCCGCTCCTGATCTACTGCTCAAAGCCTTTGATGATGGCAATATGCTTGAGGATATTGTGGAGCGTATTAAGAAATCATTGAATCCTGCATTAACGCAAGAGGGTGAAGGTGATCCACAAGTACAAGCCGTATTGCAACAGTATCAACAACAAATGCAACAGCTACAAATGCAGTTACAGCAAGCAATGGCACAGGTTGACGATAAGAATGCTGAACGTGATGCACGCTATCAAATTGCTGAGCTTCAGGCGCAAACCACGATTGAAGTTGCTCAACTCAATAATGCCGCCAAAGCTGAGATTGAGGAATTGAAAGGGGCAATCAGTATGATCCTGCAACATATGCAACCGCCTGAAGCATGGGTAGATACGGGCATGCAAGATCAACCACCACAACAACAACCACCGAATGAAGAACCGCCACTTGAGGGCGGTTTTTTAATGCCTGAACAAATGCAACAGCAACAACCATTCGTACCTGATGACGGCCAGATCGGGATTGATACGCACAATATGGCTGCACCGCAACAAGACCCCGCACTTGACGGTAATCAAGGCTTAAGTGAGTAGGACTATGGAAAACACAGAGAATCCCATCGTAGATGATGTTGATACAACAGACGGTGCTGAACAGGATCAAGAGATTGATCAGGAACAGGGTCAGCAGGTTGCGTCAGAACCGACGGATGAGCAGAAAGCCGAAGCTGATAAACAGGCTGTAGCTGAACGTGAATCCAAACGCCAAACTGCGATTGATCAACGTATTGCGAAATTAACATGGGAGAAAAACGAAGCACTGCGATCGGCTCAAACCTTACGTGAAAAATATGCATCTCAGGAGCAGGTCAATTTAAAAGAACCTGATTTGTATGATTTCGAATCTGTCGATGACTACGCTAAAGCGATGTCGGAGTATCAGCATAAGAAATCTGAGCAAGACGTTAATTCTCGTTTTGAGCAACAGCGTAATGATCAAGCACGACAAGCACAGTCTATGCAGATTGAGTCTGCAGAAGCTGAGTTTGGAAAGACTCATCCTGATTATCTGCAAACGGTGAGTAAATTGATCAGTCTCAGTGGCGGGCAATTGCCTGAACAGCTCAGTGAAGCCGTGCTTGAGTTGGGGGCTGATGCGCCCGCGATTCTGTATGAGCTTGGCAAAGACCCGATGGATTATGTTGAGCTTTTAGGTCTACCCCCATCTTTGCAATTGATGAAACTCGGTGAAGTCCGTGCCTCACTTAAAAATAAACCGCAAGCTCCCAAAGTTCCAAATGCACCCCCTCCGGTAAATCCGCCTTCAGGCAAAGCCAATGTGAAGAAGAACCCGCTTGATATGAAGGATGGGGATGCTGTGAGCTATTTAAAAAGTCTACGAAATAAAAGGTAAATAAAATATGCCAAATGTTATTAATACAGCTCAAGTTTTTGCGCAGGAAGCTGCAGCCATTATTGAAGAAAGTTGTCCATTTCTGATGGGGATTAACCGCTCTCGTGAAAAAGAGTTTGATAAAACCGTGAACGGCTATCAAGTTGGTGATGATGTCTCAATCACGATTCCAGGTATTAGCCGTATCTATGACGGTAATGTACTGGCTGAAGGTGGACAAATTGATTCATGGAAAGAGCGTAAAGTCAGTTTAAAAGTGGACAATCATGTGCATGCTGCCTTTCAGTCTTCTCATGTTGAAAATGTCTTTAAGCTTGATGCCAGTGATCCGCGTCGTCGTGATTATGTCGATCGTATTTTTAAGCCTCAGATCCAAACCTTATGCTCAACGATCGAAGCACGTTTGATTAAAAATGCGGTGATGAAAACGCCTTATTTGGTAGGTACACCAGGTACGGTACCAAACTCAATTCGTACGCTGAATCAAGCACGGGCAAAGCTACAAAAAGCGCTTGCACCTGAAGGTAATCGTAGTGGCTTGATCAGTACGGATTTGAACCTTGAATTGGTTGATACCAGTAAGGCGTTGTTCAATCCGGGCAAGCAAGTTTCAGAACAGTATCGTGAAACGAATCTTGGTCGTGCCTCAGGTGCCGATTGGGATGAAGTGATTAACCTGCCAACTTTATACAATGGTAATAAGGTGGCAGGGGTCATTATCTCAGGGGCAAGTCAAACAGGTGAGACATTGGTATTTGGTGGTCTTGCCAATGGTGATACGTTCAAAGCAGGTCAGGTCTTTACTATTGCAGGCGTATTCAAAACTCATCCATTGACGGGTGAATTAATGCGTGACCTACAACAATTTGTTGTACTTGCCGATGTCATGGCTTCTGCTACAACAGCACAAGTATCAATCTATCCGTCATTAACGCCTGCAATGCCAAACAAGACAGTGAATGCAAGTCCTGCGAATGGTGCGGTGGTTAATTTTTATGGTGAAGCCGAGCAAGGCTTTGTGCAAAACCTATTGTTCCAAGAATCTGCATTTACTGCAGCATTTGTACCTGCAAAGATCGTAACGCCGAAAGAGTTTGGCTATTCATATTCTTCGAAAGGTGTGCGTTTTACAGTACAAAGCGCGGGTGATTTTAAAGACCTGTCTACAGCTACCCGTATTGATTTGATGTGGGGCTTTACTCGTGTTCGTGATTTTGCTTGCCGTATCACTGAATAATTTTAATCACAATCAATGACAACATATGCCCCTTAATTGGGGCGTTGTCATTTCTGGAGTAATGAAAATGGAATATCCAAAAATGCTGTACTTGGGGTCGACCACTTCACACCAAAATGAAATTGCTCAAAATGCAGAGCATGAAGCAGAGCTACGTGAGCTTGGCTTTGTGGACTTTGCTGACTTAGAAGATGAAGTCAATCAAATGATGGGCAGTGCTGTTGGTGGTGCATCAAGCGAAGACTTTAAAAATGCTTATGTGCCTGTTGAGCAGTTTGATGCAGTTAGCGAAGACTTAGTTCAAAAAGAATTACAGCTCAGTGTTGCTCAAACTGAACGTGACCAATTCAAAGCTGAGAATGATGAGCTCAAAGCGCAATTAAACATTGAGCGTGAAGCAAATCTACAGTTACAACAGATCATTGATTCTTTTGAGCCTGAGCCAACACAAGCCCAAACGATTGCACCCGATTACAACGCACTAACGGCAGATCAACTTCGTACTTTGCTTGATGAAAAGGGCATTAAGTATTTAGCCCGTGATGATAAACCGACTTTGATTGGCTTGTTAACTCAACCTGCTAAGAAGGAATAATAACAATGAAAGTCCGTGATCTTATCCATGCCTCAGCACGTATTATCGGTATTGTTGCTTCAGGTGAAAACATGACAGATGCCGAAATGAGTGATGCTGTATCTGCTTTGAATATGTTGTTGGGGCAATGGTCAGCATCACGTGACTATGTATATCAATCACAAGACATTGAGGTGCAACTTAAGGCAGGGCAAACGCATTATTTTGTTGATGCTCGCCTTATCTCAGAAGATGCAGTACTTGATGGGCAAGACATCCGTTTGTATCGTGATACGGCATTGAATGTACCTGCAGATGCTTTGCGTTATAGACGGTTTGTAGAGGGGATTGAGGTTATTGTGGCGAATCCTCAGTCTGCAAAATTGTTTATTCATTCGTTAATCAGCCCTGAGTTTCCACTTAAAGCCACAGATGATATTTATGTGCCCGTTGAGTATTTACGAGCTATTAAATATGCCTTGGCGATTGAGTTAGCACCCGAATATCAATTGCCGATTACTGCAGATGTACAGATGCAATATCAACAAGCGATGCGCATTATGCATCGAGCACAATCTACGCCAATTCCAGTAAAACCTGATCAGACATTGATGGGTATTAGTTATCGAGGTCGTTATGGTTAAGCTTCCTTTGGTTGGCCCTGCATACAAATTGCGGGCTCAAAGTATGAGTTGTCAAAACTGCATTAATTGGTATCCCCAAACGATTGAATATCCTAACGGTTCACGCGTTGCTGCACTCATACCTACACCCGGACTAAAACGTATTTTTGAGGGAGATCAAGCTTCAGTACGGTGCTTGCATGTTTTGTCTAATGGAGATTTGATCGCTGTAATTGGTAAAAGGCTCTATCACAGCAAAGCATCTAAATTTGAACTTGTTGAGATGAGTCAGATTAGTGCGCTTGGTACGGTGCGTATTGCCGATAACGGTCAAGTCGCTTTGATTGTAAATGGTACATATACCTATGCATTGGATATGTTAACGCTCACGATTGAGCGATTGTCAGGCTCAACGATTCCTAGATCGACACATGTATTGTTCTTGGATGGTCGTTTTGTTCTAAATAAGTTTGGGACAGGACAGTTCTATTGGTCCAATTTGTACAGTACAAAAATAGATGCATTGTCTTATGCAACGGCTGAGTCTACACCGGACAACATCACAGCAAGCATTACCTTTAACCGAGAGCTTTGGTTATTTGGGGCGCAAAGCGTAGAGCGATACTACGGTACAGGTTCAAGCAATGCACCTTTTGCTCGTTTGTCGGGTGGTGCGATGGCATTTGGTTGTGTTGCTCCGGATAGTATTGTGTCTTTATCTACAGGTGTGATTTGGCTAGGTGTGAGCGAATTTGGTGGCCATCAAATTGTAATGAGTGCGGGCGGTGTTCCTGAGCGAATTTCGACTCATGCGATTGAAGAGGCAATCTCTGTTTATAGCAAAACAACAGATGCAATGGCTTATGCCTATCAGCAAGAGGGACATGTTTTTTATGTTATTTCGTTCCCATCTGCGAATGCAACATTTTGCTTTGATGTATCTACAGGTCTGTGGCATCAACGCTCTTTTGCCAATGCTCAAGGTTTACATGAGCGCCATCGTTCACAGCATCATGCATTTTTTAGGAATATGCATATTGTTGGCGATTATCGAAATGGCAAATTATACGATTTAGACAATCGCACTTTCACAGACGATGGTGAGCTGATTTTACGTGAACGTACCGCGCAGGCAGTCAATACTGAAGGTGCATTAACGCGTTTCAATAAGTTAGAAATTGTGTGTGAAACAGGGTTTGGGATTGAAAAGAAAGAGATTCCTGATCCTAAACCTCCTGAACCTATTGGCTGTGAGGGTGCTATTGATTCTTGCACACTTGGATACATATCAGCTTATGGATTTTATGGCTTAGCCATTAATGGTGTAGAAATTACTGAATCTACTTCTTTTTATAACAATCAAGACGGTAGAGATTTACAAGCAATATTAAAAAAGGATTTTGAAGTAGATCTAATTCCTTTTGATATTAATATGAATCCAACCACAAACTTGAATTTAATTGAAATAAGTCGCTTTAAAAATATGACAAAACAGTTTGTCAAAATTGAAATCACAATACTTGATGCAAATGATATTGATCAAGTATATGAGCCCATCAATCCTACCTTTGAGCCTTCTTCTTATACCTTTTGTTTGGCACCTGCAGATTGAGGATTAATTATGGAACCAAAGCTAATGCTGAATTGGTCAGATGATAATGGTCATACATGGTCTGATACTCGTTTGATTCCACTTGGTAAAAAAGGGGAATATCGTAAACGGATTATTGCTAGACGTTTAGGCGCAGGGCGTGATCGGGTATTTCGTATTCGCTGTTCTGAACCCATCAATATTGTGATTATCGAGGGGCGCTTGGAATGAGTCAGGGCATCCCTGCACGGGACATCATTGTCGATCGAAATGGCCAGATTACAACAATCTGGCTTATTTTTTTTGAGCAGTTATATGGTTTGTACTCAAATACGAGTCAAAGTAATACAGAATCGATTGCACAAATACAAAAGATCGCTGATCAAGCTTTAGAGCTTGCACAGCAAAATAAGCATGGAAATGATCAACAACAAAAGCAGATCGTATCTTTAGCAAAATCGATATCAGAATTGAAAGATCAAAATGTTTCACAAGATCAGATCAACCAACTCATGCATGCTGATGAGGATTTACAACATATCGATCAGCAACAGCAATCCGCAATTGATGCATTGAGTAAATCTTTGCAGACATTGAAGAAAGAAACAGGGAGTCAGCTTGAAGAATTAGAGCATGAAATATCAATTCTCTTTCGAAGTAGCGAGAACAATTTGAGTGATGCCCCTGAGGATGATCTGATCTATGGGCGTAAAAATGCAGAATGGGTAGAAGTTGTGGCAGTGAATTTATCACTGCCATTTTTTTTAAAGAACGGTATTCGACAAGATGTAGAGCTAAGTTCTGATTATCAACTGCCTTTTTTCTTGGCAGACGGTACTCAGCAAAATATTCAGATGGTGACAACATGAATCAGACCGTACCCCTTAAAAGAAGAACTGAAGGCTTAGGTGAGTTTGAACCCAACGATGTGATTCCTATCGAACATGGTGGGACAGGAGCATCCACGCTTTTAGATGCACAAGATCAATTAGGAATCTCGGGAAAGCTCGATAAAATTGATTTTGTTCAGCATTTCCGAGGTGTATTTAGTAGCTATTCTGCGTTAATGACTGCACTACCGACTGCTCTAGATGGGGATTATGCACATATTGATAGTGGTGCAGGGTTTGATCGTCTTGCTGCAGTGTGGGATTCATCAGATTCAAAATGGGCGATTGCGCAAGCGAATGTTGGTGCAAATACGGATGAAGTCCCTGAGGGAAGTCAGAATCTATATTTTAAAAGTCAGCGTGTCCTAGATACGCCACTCACAGGTTTGGCGGTTGTGCCTGCTCATGGAATCTTAGCAACTGATGAAATATTGATGGCACTCGCAAAGTTACAGGCACAAATTAATGCAAATAGCATTAAGCCTGTGAACTGGATTGATGTCAGAACCATTGCCACATTTAATAATAAAGTTCATTTACCTGGTGTAACTCTCAAAATAGCCAATATTAATGGTGAGTTTTGGATGAAAGGTTCTTTTCAAGTTACAGCGCAGATTTCAGCCAATACTGATCCAATTTTCACAATTAATAATAAAGATTGGTTTGTTTTCGCATCAGCGGGAGCCGTCAATGTTGGTTTAGTTCAAACCTTTGATACATATGGCTCTACGTTGGCCACTTATATTTTTGGTTTTATACAAACACAGGCGATCAACGTTTCACGTTTTTATTGTGTTCAAAGTACGCCCTCAAGTGCGGTGTTTAATTTTGCGCCATTTAACATTGGTACATTATTAAATCCTGCGGTTGGATTGGTATAGGAGTTAATTATGGGTTTATTAGGTTCGTTAACTGGTTCGAGTGCAGCGAAAGCTGCAAAAAAAGCTGCAGGACTACAAGCGCAAGCTGCGCAACAAGCAGGCGGTATTTTAAATACGGCCTATACAAATGCAGGGCAAACACAATCTGATGCAGCGCTGAAAGGTTCAGGCATATTGAGTCAAGGTTATCTTGATTCAAATGCAAACTTAAATACCGGCTTTACCGATGCAAATAACACCTTAAATGGTGGATTGAGTTCAGCACTGGGGTATCAACAGCCCTATGCGAACTTGGGTACACAAGCAGGTGGATTGTTATCCCAAGGTTTAGCGGATGGAAGTTTGACACGTAGTTTTGGCGCATCGGATTTTAATGCTGATCCGGGTTATGCATTTCGCAAACAGCAAGGTATGGATGGAATTGAGTCGAGTGCGGCGGCAAGTGGTGGATTGCTCAGTGGTGCAACACTTAAAGCGTTAAATGGTTATAACAGTGATTTGGCATCGCAAGAGTATCAAAACGCGTATAACCGTTTCGGCAATGATCAAGCGAATGCTTTCAATCGATTATCGGCAACGACTCAAATGGGGCAAAGCGCTGCCAATAATATGAGCAACATGTCTTATAACAATGCGTCGAATATTGCCAATAATCAAACATCACTATCGCAATTGATTTCACAAGGTTTACTTGGATCTGCTCAAGCCAATGCAGGCGGTGTACTCGGCTCTGCTGATGCTTTAGCGAATGCCGGAATCAATGGTGCAACTGCTCAAGCAAATGCGTTGACGGGTAGTGCGAATGCCAATGCTAGTGGGATCGTTGGATCAGCGAATGCTCGTAGTCAGGGCTTGGGTGGCTTACTCAGCCTAGGAAGAATGAGCAAGTTCCTTTCTTTGGCACAGCATCTTTTCGTGAGGCTCAACAGCAACAAGCTAAAGTAGCTGCAAATAAGGTGGTTGAAAAACTTCATGGGAAAATGTCAGAAGTTGATTATAAAAGCATAAATAAGATTCAAAAAGCAGCCAGTAATGGGGATAAAAATGCAATTCGTATCATGGGAGTAGTGAACGAAGCAGGTGAAGATTCAGGAAAAATTTTACAAGCTGCAGCTGAAATAAAAAATTGGCGTGGACAAAAAGTAGCATCAAGCATGTATGACCGAGTAAGTCAGCAAGCAGGAAGCACAACGGTTTCACCGACAAAAACGATTCAAGCCATTGATGATGTGATTGCTAGCGACTCCAAAGTTGTTCCAAACAAGGATCTATTAAAAGAAATTTCAGGTATTAAGGACAATTTAACCAACCCTGCTATTAACACGCATTTTGGAGAATTACGAGCTGCCCGGTCGCGCTTGGGTGAGTTAGTGGATGAGTGGGGAAGACAAGGTAAAAGCACAAGTGGCTTAACCAAGATCCGCACAGCCATTGATGATGATACTGCTGATTTTGCACTTAATTCAGGAAAGCCTAGTCTGATTAATGAGTATAAAAGAGCAGATGCTTTTTATCGAGACTTACAAAAGAGTCGGGATAAAGCTTTGGCCAACTCAATGAGTAGTAAAACCCCTGATGAGATCTTTAATAATTTCGTTAAGGTCGGTAAAGGTGATAAAGCTGCCAATTTTTATCAAAATCTAGATCCTAAAGGTCAAGCTGCTTTGCGTTTTGAAATGGCAAATCAAGCACTGGGCAAGGCAACAAATACGAGTACGGATGTTTTTAGTCCAGCAAATTATGCGCGCGAGTTTGAAAAACTTTATGAGCCTTATCAAAATATCTTTAAGGGTGCTGATCGGACTGAAATGGACGGTTTTGTGAAGCTCATGCGACATGTGGAGCGAGCGGGTCAGTATGCTGAGAACCCACCAACAGGTAATAGATTAGTTTTTGGTGCGATAAGTATGGCGAGCCTACCTGTTGCAGCTAAAGTTGCCCTTCAAGCATCTTTAGTTAAAGTACTTTTCACAACAAAGGCAGGCAGACAAATTTTACTTGCATCAAAAGACTTACCACCAAACTCTCAAAAGCTTGCAAATTTATTAAAGATGGCACAAAAACTTGCTGTGACTTCTTCCGCTACAGCTACAGCGACATCAAACCAATAACCACCCTAAGGTGGTTTTTCTATTTAAGGGGGTTATATGTCCGCATATCCACTTACGCCTATACGTTATCGGGCTTTCGATAAAAATGGACAACCTTTGATTGGTGGTCAAGTTTTTGCGTATGAAGCAGGCGGGACAACGTATGAGAAAGATACATACTCTGACAAGGGGATGCAGAATTTTAATACATGGCCTGTGATTCTTGATGATATGGGGAGTGCTTCGATCTATATCTCAGGTGATTATTTTATTCAGGTTTTTGATGTAGATGGCAACTTGATTGAAGAGGCTGATGGGATTGCTGATGCTGAATCAGTGGCTCAAGCACTACTCGATGGAAGTTCAGGTGGTGCATCTGATCTTGGTCAACGTGTAACGGATTTAGAAGATGCACGAGATGAGCATACTGATCAGATCAATGAACTGAATGACACGGTTTTAGATCTTCAAGAGCAAATCACGAAAGAAGTTAAAACAGATCGTGATGCTGCAATTAAAACGGCAGTAGATACGCTTAAAACAGCATTAACTGAAGAGTTTGAAACTCAATTGGCGGATGTGATTCTTAAATTTAACGAAGCCTTGGAGAATGTCAAAATCAAAGTCGGAGGAGTTTATATCTCGACTGAATCAACGAGTCCCGCAACAACGCTTGGATACGGAACATGGCAATTAACCTCAAAAGGTAAAGCGCTAGTAGGGTACTCAGATGTTGCGAATGATCCGAACTGGACAAAAACCGTGGGAAGTACTTTCGGAGCATATGACCATACTTTAACGGTTGATGAGATTCCTGAACATGATCATAAAGGCGTTGTAAAGGCATCGAATCAAACGTATGCGGGAGGTAATGGCTCTCGGTTTACATCTGATGGCACTACAGATAAAGCAGGCGGAGGGCAGGCACATAACAATGTACAGCCATCCATGGTCTTCGCCATTTGGAAAAGAACAGCATAAGCACCGAAAGGTGCTTTTTTATTGCCATAAATAAGGGGGCGTATGTGAATGAGCCAAGTGCATCACTGTGGAAAAAGTTAAATGAGGTCGCTGATAAACTGCAAAAAGTATCTGAGCAGTTGGTGGAAACAAACGCAATTAATAAAGGGTATCACCAGGCACTTGATCAGCAACGGGTAAAAGTAGAAGCGCTTGAGCAACAGAATCACAAAGCACAAGGTGCAATTGCGATGCTGAAGTGGGGGCTTGGTATCGTGCTTGGGGTGGCTATTTCAGGTGGAACATGGACCATCAATTCAATTAATCAACTTAAACAAGATATGGCAATTATTCAAAGTCATAGAGAGGACAGTAAATGAAATTAATCAATGAAAGTGCATTCAAGCACTTATCCGTAAAGCTCCCAATGTTGGGGGCTTTTTTATTGCTTGTGCTTATTCCAGCATTGCAATGGGCTTTAGATTTTGAATTGGTACCGAAAGCGTATGAGCCAATTATTATTGGTACAGTACTGCCACTTTTAGCCTTTATCGGTCGTAAAATTTACCAGCCACAACTACATCAGATCCAAAGTTTCGCAGCTGTTCCGAATACGGATGATAATTTGGCGAATCTCTTTAGTAATTTTCGGAAATTAGCGGGTGGATCTTTATCGCAAGTGCAAGTTGATCAGATTAATCACTTGGTTGCAGGCTTTCAACAAAAAGCAAAATCAGTCAGTACTTCGGGTATTACTTTAATTTGCAGTTTTGAAGGTTTAAAACTCAAAGCATACGATGATGGTGTTGGTGTATGGACCATAGGATTCGGTACTACAATTTATCCCAATGGCATCAAGGTTAAAAAAGGGGATACTTGCACTGAAGCACAAGCCAAAGCGTATATGGCGCATGATTTAAAGAAATTTGAATCCGCTGTGAATAGTGCTGTAACAGTTTCAATCAATCAGAATCAGTTCGATGCATTAGTTTCATTGGCTTACAACATTGGTACAGGAGCTTTTAAAGAATCCACGTTGCTTCAAAAGTTGAATGAATCAGATTATAAGAGTGCATCTGCTCAATTTGTTGTTTGGAATAAAGGTGGTGGCAAGGTGATGCAGGGGCTTATGAATCGTCGGGCTGTAGAGCGGAAATTGTTTGAGAAAGCCCTCTGAAGAGGGCTTTCCAATTATAAATTTCATTCAGAAGAATCCATAGTTTCATTAAAATGCCCAATAAACTTAGCTTTAATGACTAGTGGTACAGTTTGAAGGTTCTCAACTTTTCCTTTCAATAGATATCCTTCAGGTTCTGGATTGCAAAGTAAATTAAGCCTAAGTTTACCCAAATTACCGAAAAATGAATGTACTTCACTATTGTGTTTGATCAGATCAATAATAACTTGATTATCTTTTATTGACCCTGAATATGAATATATAGTGTCACCACCATTTAAAACACAATGGTTTACAGTCAAAATTCCTGTACCAAAATCAATATTTTTACTTTTGAAAGTAAGTAAATAAATTCCGTTATTCATGAGTATTCTCGATATGAATAATAATTTGATGATAATGGTATGATTTAAATATTTTAAAAATCAATCAATAGGTTTTTGATTAATAATTTATTCAGGTGTTTTTTCCTGTTTATTTAAGTCATTTTCAGAGGGTTGTTGATTTTTTTTCTTGGCTTTAGTTATTTTATATAAACAACCTGCCAAAACACCAGCACCAATTAATTTTAAAATTTTCATTTTTGCACCTCAATGGTATTATGTGGATTTAAATTAATATCATGCAATACATTTAATTGTTGCAATTTTTTGTAATTAATTATTTTAATAAATATTAAATTAGATATATTTTTTTGTAGGTTTATATTTTATATGATATTAAAGTTTACCATTAATTATATAATATTTTTTGATACATATACTTAGTATATATCGATACATAATAGGTTCAAGATATATGTTCCATTAATAATAATGGCAAACAAAGGAAGAAATAGTTATGTCAAATTCAACCAAGCAACCAGATAGCGATCAAGGCAATCAATCCCAACCTCAACCGAAACCGCAACAACCGAAGCCACAACAACCGAAGCAAGATAGTCCTAGTCAGTCTGAAAAAAAGCCAAATCAACACTAGGCTGAAAAATGATTAAACTGCTTTATAGTTTTGAAACCTAGGTTAAAGGGTATTAAAAAAAAGCCCTTTAACTTTGAAATAAATATGTTTTTATCGAATATTAATCGTTATTAATAGGTGATTATTATGTATACTAAGACATTTATTGAAGTAAGTAAATTGAATTTCAAACAAGTGTTGTTGGAGAATGAGCTCAAGCAAAACTACTATGATCTTCAACATCGAAATAAATATGAAAAATATTGTTATCATTTGGTTTTAAGTTCAAGTGGTAGACGAGATTACCTCAAAGGATTTTTATATTTTTATTGATAGGATTAAATAATTTCAAATAGAACTAAAATAATTTAGGTATTATAACTTAATTTACATTTTATCTGGATTGAGCATATCTTATTTTTTCTCAGATATAGTGATTACTAATCGATATATAGTGGTTTTAATTGATTTCAATTGTTATATAATTAGTTTTTTGTGACTAATATCATAATATTTGAAAAATGAAGTGCTAGTTGCTTATATTTTGGGTTTTAGTTTTTTTCAGTGTGTGATTTTAAAATTTAGTATTTAAAATAAACTAATAGATTGAAAAAAAAATCTCCATACTCCTCTTAAGCTGGCATAGTAAGCTCTTAATTCAATTTATCAATCCATGTTTTAAGAAAAATGGATGATAATTTCTATAGTACATTCGAAGTGAAAATAGATCGGGCCTTCCATTTTTGTCACTCTTGGATTGTGTTTGTGTTGAATTGTACAAATATGTGAACATAAAAAATAATTGAAAAATTATTCTAATAAAATGGCGACTTACTCAAAAGCAAGTTGATGCTACAGATCTGCTAATTGTCACTGCTTCAGATACAGTTGCTGATATGTTGGACATTACAGTCGATTCGGTAAAGCAGGTCAGTACTCCAGGTATTGCTTTAATTTGCAGTTTTGAGGCTTAAAACTCAAAGCATATGATAATGGTGTTGGCGTATGGACCATCGGATTTGCTACCATGACTTATCCCAATGGCATTAAGGTTAAAAGGGGATACTTGTACTGAAGTACAAGCTAAAGCGTATTTAGCATATGATTTAAAGAAATTTGAATCTTGGTGATTATAAAGCTGCGGCTGCTTAGTTTGCTGTTTGGAATAAAGGTGGTGGCAAGGTGATGCAGGGGCTTGTAAATAGACGAGTTGATGAACGAAAGTTATTATTTCTTCAAAAAAACCGCTTTTTGGGCGGTTTTTTATTAAATATTTGCTAATTAGTAATATTCAAAACGGTAAAATTTGGCGGTTGATATATGATTTGCGTATGGGAAAAAATCATCATTCCCGAAATTAAAAACATTAATATTGTTATTACAGAATTATATAATCGCATTCATTGCTTATCAGGCTAACTAGATCAGTATGTTAGCGTTATATTATTACATTTACAATAAGAAAATGATTTTATTATATTTTTTTATTGATATCTCTTTTTTATAAGTTTAATAAATATATATATAAGAAAACTTGATTTTTACTATTTTTAGTGTATAGTTACCTTAGCTAGAAAAAAGTCTTGTTCCGGTAAATTTTCTTTAAGTGTCGCAGTTTTAGTTATAATTCTTCGTTTTTTCAGATTTTAAGTCGCTTCTTTATTATTTTCAAAGTTACATCCAGTCAGTAAAATGATTAAAAATTATTAAAAAATTAGTAGGATATATTATGTCAAACTCAAATGTTGTTAAAGGTACTGTAAAGTGGTTCAACGAAACTAAAGGTTTCGGTTTCATTCAACAAGAATCAGGTCCAGACGTTTTTGCTCATTTCAGCGAAATTGCAAGTTCAGGTTTTAAAACCTTACTTGAAGGCCAAATGGTTGAATTTAGTGTAGCTCAAGGTCAAAAAGGACCGAATGCTGTAAATATTGTTGCTATCTAAGCAATAATAGGCAGTAATAAAAAAGCACTGACAAGTGCTTTTTTATACTTTAATTTTTTCAAAATTGAAAAATCTCTAAAATATAGGATATAAGTTGTTAAAAATAAATGATTTAATTGCAAAATCTAAAAATGGTACTGAAATTATTGTTTCGTTAATTCCCCTCAATAAAATGCAAAATACACGTCAAGGTTTTAAACAAATAGAAGTCGGTAAAAGAGTTCTACTGGAATCTGGAATCGAAGTTGATTTAAATTTGGATGGTCGTACATTTTACACTTCTCCAAATCAGTTATTTAAATTAAATTATAAAGTTATTTAATTATAAAATAAAACATATCAATAACTTAGCTTTTTTTATTACATTTTTATTAAAGGTATATATATGCTTAAGCACAGTCTAAGTGTGAAAGATCAGTTTGGGGTTAAACACTCTATTCAAGCAACAGTAGACCATCTGTTTGCTAACACGCAATCTCATTCGAATATAAAACATATCACCGTTGATGGTGAGGATATTCGACCAAGTTTTGAAATGTTTTTTCAAAGTACATTAAGTGGAAAAATATTTAAAATTGTATAAATAGTCATAACTTTTTCGCTATTAGTACCGCTTCTGTTTGTGGTTATAAGGTAAAAATTATTCATGATATTTGTGCAACGCTAGATCTAGAATTTAATGGCATCAAAGTACCTGTTGGCCATGTCCATGCAACTTTAATGACCACTTTTGAATTTGCATATGCTCAAGTTATATTAACTAAAGATTATGTTAGATTAATATTTTATAACATTAACATAACACACCTTATGCGAAATACTTGAACTTTATCTATAAGCATCAATATTTTATATGAAACCATGATAGGGTTCAGCGCACTATCATGGTTTCTTTATGATTTTTCACGTTTAACGACTCTAATTTATAAATTTTTTATATCTATAGGTAAAGGCCCGTAAATAGACGAGCTCTAGAACGTAAGTTATTTGAAAAAGCCCTCAGTTGAGGGCTTTTTGGTTAAAACTAATAAAAAACTTGCGAATCATGTGTATAAAATTGATTTTACAAAAGCAGAGATGATTCATTTTTCTTTCTACTAATCCAATCTATTCGCAATTTCACTTGCAGTCGCATTGTAGTAGATCATTAGACTTCTTAAATCTTTGTGTCCGATCATTCTAGCCAAATCCAACACTTCTAATTTTTGAGCAAGTCTTGTGCAAGCTTCATGTCTTGAATCATGAAAATGTAAATCTTCAATTTCACACTTATCTCTTAATTTTCTCCAAAGAGTATCAAAACTCGAATCCTTAACAGTGAATACTTGATGAGTGCTTAAACCTTTCATCAACTCCAGCAATTCAACTGCACGTTTTGAAAGAGGTACATGTCGTTTGGTACCATTCTTAGTTTCATTTAAAGTGACATATCTATTTTTTATATATACACGATCCCAAGTTAAACCACGAATTTCACCTGCACGCATTGCAGTTTCAATTGCTAATAAAAAAGCAATCATAATTTGCTGAGAGAAAGTTTCAGGTGCTTGGTTATTAAAATCCGTAGCAAGGCACAATCGATTTATTTCATCCTCACTTATACGCCTATCGCGATGTGCTGGCGGTGGTGGCATTTTTAGATCGCTCATAGGTGAGTTATAAACCCACTTCCATTCTGTGCGAGCAACAGTGAATAGGGCGGACAGTATATTTCCTTCACGACGTACCGAGGCAGGCTTTATAGACTTAAGTCTTTTATCGCGCCACACAACGAAATCATCGGTAGTAATTTTAGCAATATGCTTTTTGCATAATTGTGGAAAGTTTTTTTTAAAAGCTTTGAATCTTTTAATTTCAGATTCACATCCTTTGTGCTTAGGGCACACTTCTTCTATATATCTATCAATTGCACAATTTAATGTATAATCAGGAAGCTTTCCGCGTGATAACTCTCTTAATTCAGTTTCACGTTTTGATGCCCATGCGCGAGCCTGAGTCTTAGTATCGAATGTCGCACTTTCCCGAGTACCATTCACACTAATCTCAACTCGCCAAGCATCACCCCTTTGTCGAAAGGTGGCCATAAATTTCTCTCTAAAATGTCGTGGCGTAAATTTGGCGTAATCTATTTAGAGGGAATAATAAGGAATAATGAGGTAATATGTAACTAGCTAAATAATTATTGAATATTAAATAATTAATAATAAAGAAAAAATTAGGTAAAATTAGATAAAGTGAGAAAACACGAAATTAATGAAAGTGCCCGCTGAGCGCACCAAATACTATGTATAAAGTTGTACAAACCTGTTGTATATAATAGACATAACAATAAAAACCCGTATTAAGTTGTATAGAGTAATTTAAAGCTGTAACGCAAAAAATGCCAAAACAAGTAATTTCGCTTAAAGACTCAAAAATAAAAGCATTCTTTTTCAATGCCTTCAAGTTCTGTTATATCTAGCCGTAGTCAATATCCAATGAACGTTAATATTGAATATATTGCTCGAGAGTTTGATGAAGCAACATTATTGAATATTGCAGTGGCATTTGAAAAAGTAAATCCTGCACGTCAAGTCCCGACCCATACACCGGCACTGTAAGATTACTTTGATCTAAAACTGAAAGAATTTAGAGCTAATTTCTGTCTTATAAATAATAAAAGTCCAACACCATGTTGGGCTTTTTGTATTTGTTATTTTAGGTACCACTCCTGTTATTCCTCCTAATGTTTTATAAGTTTTTAAGTGTAATTTGAAGTTTTAATAATTTTAAAGCTAGCTCAAACTCAGTTTCCTCTCCAGCTTGAGCACTTACTAAAGGTCTCATTGTTGATACATGCAGAAATCAAGTGTAAATCCCATGTTTTAAAAGGCTTTCAGGCATATTAAATAATTGATTTTGATGCAAAGTGATGAGATTTGATGTAAAGAGTAAGGGAATTGAATAATGTGAGGTATTTTACTGTTTTTTTATGAGTCCTTAAATAAAAATCAAATTTAGATTGCCAAGTTTTAAATTTAAATTATTAATGTTTAATAAAATAGTTGGTGGTTTTATAAGATTGCTAAGATATTCATAAATTTAATTAGTTATTAAAAAAATCATGATGTTAATGGCTTAATGTTGATAACTCGAAAGTAACTTTTTTATAATCTAAAATATTAGGGTAACAGAAGTAATGTATTTAAAATTTTAATAAATAAGGATTATTTTTATCTGTTCATCAATGTATGAATGAACAGATAGAGTGGGGTCTATCTGAAAAGTCATTCGTATTGTTTGTGCTCTTTAAAAATGGGATTGGAACCTAAAATAATTATAGTTTAGTGGTTTACTTAGATGTATAGGCTGAATTTTTTATATATAAAACAATGACTTAAATTGGTAATCTTTTACGCGCTGAGCGCTATAGATACGTTGTATAAAGCTGTTGCATATAATAAGAAAACTTACTTTTTTTCTTTCCAAAAAAAACCAATGACAATACTCAATATAAATAGAATCCATGCAGAAACAACTAATACAGACTCGTGTGACATGACAAAGGCAGAATTAGCCGATGCTATAACTTGCTCGACATTCTCAGGTTTGATTTCAGACATAATTTGGTATGTTTCACCGATAGAACTCTTAGCAATATCAAACTGTTCTGAGGTTAAATATTGCTTAAAATCTATATTTTTCATATAGAAATATGATGCTAATAGACCAAATATAGTGACGCCTAAACCTGTACCTAGTTCATACGACATCCCTTCAATTGCTCCTGCAGAAGCGGCTTGCTCTATTGGTGCTCCTGATAAAATTGCAGATGTAGCAGCTAAAAAAGCACATAATATACTTAGCCCTAACAATATCATCCAAAATACGACATTTAGATATGTTGAATTCAGACTAATATTTGATAGGAAGTACATTGATATCGCGCTTAGTAATAAACTTACAACGGCAACTTTTTTCGGCCCAAATTTGTTTAATAATGGTGAGCTAACCAATGCTCCAACGCTGACAGAAATCATAAAGGGAAAAATATACAGCCCTGCCTGAAGAGGACTATATTGATAAACATATTGAAGTTTTTGAGAAATTAATAATTCAAATCCTACTAATGCGATCATTGCAACAACAGAGATCATGAAGCCAAATTTCACCGAATCTGAAGCAAATAACTTAATATCAAATAAAGGATAAGAACTATTTATTTGTTTTCTAGTAAATACTATTCCAAGAACAACCCCTATAAATCCTAACAATAGATGGTATATTTCAAAATCTCTTAACCCAGATTTTAAGCTATAAATCACAAACAGAATTGACGATATTAATATTGCTGCATCCATTAAATTCAATGGATTCTTAGCTATTGGTTGTTGTTTAGGTATTAGATATAAGATACTGACTATAACAACTAAAATAATGGGTAAGTTAATTAGAAAAACTGAACCCCAGAAGAAATATTCTAATAATAATCCTCCAACTAAAGGACCAAATGCAGCACCAGCGCTGCCTGCCATTACCCACATACCTAGTGCAAAATTACGTTCTTTTTCATCAACAAAGGTATAGCGTAAACAAGCTAAAGTACCTGGTAAAATCATCGATGCACCCAGGGCTAATAAGGCTCTAGCAAGAATAAGAATTTCAGCATTTGGAGCGAATGCAGCAAATGCCGACGCTATACCAAAAATAATGCTTCCTATTAGCATTAACTTACGATAGCCAATTCTATCTCCTAGTGCACCCATTACTAAAATTAAACCCGCCATAAGCAATGGATATATATCGATAATCCATAATAATTCCGACATATTGGCTTGCAGCTCATTACTCAAGGTCGGTACAGCAATATGTAAAACTGTTGCATCAATAGCGATAGGTAAATACAACCCTACCACTACAGCCAATATTAGCCACTTAGGATGAAAAGTCATAATAAAAGTAAAAATACAATAAAATTGAACGGATGTTCAATTCTATTGTATTTTTACTTTTATTGGCAACTCCTATATTCTTTGTCGTGTTGTAAAAGGGTATATTTAGTAAATGAGTTATTTAAGTAAGTCTGAGAGAAGAAATCTGATTTTACAGGTTGCCAAGTCAATAGCTCTTGAAGAGGGACTAAGTACACTGACTGTTCGTAATATTGCAAAAAAAGCTTGTTTATCAGTAGGTTTAATTCATCATCACTATGCATCAATTCAAGAGTTAAAGTCAGAAGTATTTATTCAGCTTGCTTACGAAAATTTAGATACTAGTACGCTTTCAGAAGATATATGTTGGGAAAGTAGATTGCTAGATATTTTGGGATTTTCAGAAAGCAATAATGAACTTGCTTATATACGTCTTTGGAACGAGGCAGAGCAAATTAGTTGCTCAAACCCTGAATTTTCCAAAGTTTATTGGACGGCAATCGAAGCTTGGAAAAACAAAATTATAGAAGTATTAAAGCTAAAAAAATTCATAAATCCTAATGAAAATATGGAAGATTTAGCATGGCAATTCATAGGAATAACTTTAGGTTTTGAACGATTAATTCAATTTAAAGGTGAGAAGCTTTCTTTGAAATATCTGAATTTTTTAGTTCTACAACTTATTGAATGTAAGATATCTCACGACAAATAGTTGTTATTTAAATGACAGCCTATTATGTTAATTTTAGGTCGTCTTAACTTTAATGAGGAATCATCGAAAATTTATGCAAAATAATAGCGATATTAATTTACCCATTCTTATTATTGGCGCAGGGATAGCAGGAATAGGATGTGCTAAAAAACTACAAGAAAAGGGTGAAAAAGTTATCGTATTAGAAGCTAAACCTCGTATTGGCGGACGTATAAATTCTAAAAAGATTGATTCGGATATCTTTGATTTGGGTGCATCATGGATTCATGGAATTGATGATAATCCTATATGGGCTATTACCCAAGAAAGTGATATAGAAACTACGATATTCAATTATGATAACTCACAATATTTCCATGAAAATGGACAATTATTTTCAGAAAAAGAAGTTGAAGAATTTGAGTTTTATATAGATAAAATAGAAAAATTACTTGATCAGACACAAAAAGTATCTGCTCTTGATGCGATTAAAGAAATAATATTTTCTTTACCTTATTTAGGTAATACATTTTCAGAAAATTATCTTAAAAAATTATTATTGAGCTTTTTTGAACGAATAGCCAATGATCCATTTGCTACAAGTCTAGATCAACTTTGTTCAAATTATCGAAATTATGAGGGATACTTTCAAGGGAATGAAGTTGTATTTCCACAAGGGTACTATCAGGTTGTTGAAAGTATTTCCAAAAATATAGAAATTAAATTAAATATAGATATTAAAAAAATTACTTATCAGAATGATTGTGTTCAACTTATCGATTCCAATGATAATGTTTACATAGGTTCTCGCGTAGTGGTTACCGTACCACTTGGTATTCTAAAAAAAAATCACATTGAGTTTCACCCGCCATTATCTAGTGATTATATTCATTCTATTCAAGCGCTCGGATTTGGATCTTTCAATAAAGTATTTTTTGAATTAAAACAACCACTTCTTTTTCGCTTGAAAAGTTCAGGAGAGAAAATTAGTGATTTTTATTGGAACGATACCGATTGTTTTAACATTTTAGATTTATCTCAAATCTATCAAAAACCAACTTATTTAATGCTCTTTGGAGGAGATAAATCAAATTTTATAGACAATTCAACGGATAGAGAAGTATCAGATTTTATCTTTAGTAGCTTACAAAAACAATTTGCTGGAATTCCCGATAAACCAGAAAAAATAATAGTTACACGTTGGGGAGCAGACCCTTATAGTTACGGTTCTTTTAGTTTTCCGTCACTAAATCACACTGATGATCTTGTTAAGGTATTACACAAGCCAATCAGCCAACTTATTTTCTTCGCGGGTGAACATTGTAGCTTGAAATATGCTGGTACTGTTCATGGCGCATATTTAAGTGGCTGTGAAATAGCTGAAAAAATCTTAAAGAAAATACCCATGATTTAATATAATGAATATTTATTATACGAAATTTAATTGTGATCCCAATTTCAAGTATCTAAATTTTCACCAATAAAAATGTCTAGTTTATGATGATTTTCAGCATCATGGGCTAGATATATAGTGAGCCAATAAAATAGATCGATTTAAGATACTTTAGATAGAGTATTTAAATTTATGTAGCTTATATTTTACATCTAGCTATACCGCTAAAAATAAGAACAAAGTAAAGCATCATTGTGAACAAATATAAATTGAATAGGCTAGATTTAGTTAAAACAACAATTTTATCGTTCTGAAATGCTGTTAAGGTTGTATGAAAGTTGTTTTCTTTGTATTCACCTAAGACTAAAGTCGTATAAATTTTTCAAATTTTAATAAAAATCAATAAAAACAGTTTTTTATGAATTAGAAATTAATTGAAAGTTTTAAAATAGGTGATTGATTAGACAAAATAGTGGATTTTATTGGTCATACCAATTTTAAATTTAAAATCACTTATTGATCTTTAATTCAGCAGAAATTATTATTATTGGGAAATATACGTATTTTTTTTATTTTAAATTAATATTGGTCATACCAATTACACGTAAATGCAATGTTCTGTTTATCCATTAAGCTAGCATTTCAAGGAGATGACAATGCTACAACATTGGCAACAAATTTATGATCCGATGGGAAATATTTGGATATCAAGTGCGATCGCTCTTATTCCAATCATATTTTTCTTTTTAGCATTAGCTGTATTCCGCATGAAGGGAAGTGTTGCGGGTACGATCACAGTGGTATTGGCATTACTTGTTTCATTATTTGCCTATCAAATGCCTGCGACAATGGCATTTGCATCGATGATTTATGGTTTTTTGTATGGCTTATGGCCGATTGCATGGATCATTATCGGGGCAGTGTTCCTGTATAAAATTTCTGTGAAAACAGGGCAGTTCGATATTATTCGTTCTTCAATTTTATCCATTACTGAAGATCAGCGTTTACAAATGCTTTTCGTTGGTTTTGCCTTTGGTACCTTCCTTGAGGGTGCTGCAGGTTTTGGTGCCCCCGTTGCAATTACAGCTGCATTACTTGTAGGTCTTGGCTTTAAGCCACTTTATGCTGCAGGTCTGTGTTTGATTGTAAATACTGCACCTGTTGCTTTTGGTGCGATGGGTATTCCAATCATTGTGGCGGGTCAGGTTTCGGGTGTAGAAACCATGGAAATCAGTCAGATGGTGGGTCGTCAGTTACCATTTATGGTGATCATCGTGCTGTTCTGGATCATGGCGATTATGGACGGTTGGCGTGGTGTGAAAGAAACATGGCCTGCGGTCATTGTTGGTGGTGGTTCTTTTGCGATTGCACAATATTTGACATCGAATTTCGTCGGTCCTGAATTACCTGATATTACAGCGGCGATTGCAGCGTTAGTGTCACTTACAATTTTATTGAAATACTGGCAGCCAAAACATATTTTCCGCTTTGAAAATGAAGAAGGCGTTCAAAATATTGATTTAGCAGCAGAGCGTAAGAAGAAATACACGATTGCCCAAATTGCTAAAGCATGGTCACCATTTGCAATTTTAACGGCAATGGTCACCATTTGGAGTGTCAAACCTTTCAAGGATTTATTTACGAAAGATGGCGCACTGCATGACATGGTTTTTTCAATCAAAGTACCTTATTTGCATCAAATGATTCAAAAAATGCCACCTGTCGTTCCTGAAATTAAGGACTATGATGCCATTTATAAGTTTGATTGGTTCTCTGCAACGGGTACTGCAATTATGTTCGCTGCGATCATTACCATCATTTACTTAAAAATGAAGCCGAAAGATGCAATTGTGACTTTTGCTGAAACGGTGAATGAATTGAAAATTCCAATTTATTCAATTGGTATGGTGTTGGCTTTCGCATTTATTGCGAACTATTCAGGAATGTCAGCAACTTTAGCATTGGCACTTGCGCATACAGGTCAAGCCTTCACATTCTTCTCACCATTCTTGGGTTGGTTAGGGGTATTCCTCACAGGTTCAGATACTTCTGCAAATGCCTTGTTTGCAGCACTTCAAGCGACTACTGCACAGCAAATTGGTGTGCCTGAAGTATTATTGGTTGCTGCGAATACGAGTGGTGGCGTAACAGGAAAAATGATTTCTCCGCAATCGATTGCGATTGCTTGTGCTGCGGTAGGTTTAGTGGGTAAAGAGTCTGATTTATTCCGTTTTACGGTGAAACACAGTATCTCATTTACTGTGATGATTGGTATTATCATTACACTACAAGCCTATGTGTTCCCTTGGATGATTCCATGATTATAACGATCACATATCATTTTAGGGATACTCAACCGATGCACGTCTAAGGAAAGCAGATGAAAGTCTCCGACAAAGTGGTACAAAACCTACGCATGTTAATTGAACAAAATAATATGCAAGTCGGAGCTCGTCTGCCTGCTGAACGTAAGTTGTGTGAACAACTCGGTGTATCTCGCTCCACTTTGAGAGAGGCCATTTCGCAACTGAGCAGTATGGGCATGCTGGTCAGCAAAGTTGGAGCGGGGACTTTTTTGCAACAGTTACCAGTCAATTGGTCGCACAATCAGATTGTTGAACCTTTAAGTAATTTAATCGATGAAGATCCTGCCTATCGTTTTGATGTGCAGGAAGCTCGAATGGTACTTGAGGGAGGAACAGCATGGTATGCAGCCAAGCGGGCAACTGAGCAAGATCTTGAGAAAATTCGTTATTGTTATGATCAAATCACCCATTTTCAAGAGTTGGGAGATGATCATCTTGCTGCCAGAGCAGATTCTGAATTTCACTTGGCGATTGCAGAGGCATCGCACAATTTGGTGTTGATTCAGATGATGCGTGGTTTAGTAGATTTGTTGCAATACAACGTGGTTTTGGGTAGGCGTAAAGTGTATACCGAAGCCCATCGTTATGATCAATTGCGTGATCAACACTTTCAGGTGATGGATGCAATTGAACGTCGTGATCCAGAGGCTGCCCGAGAGGCAGTCTGTGGACATATCGAATTTGTGGTACAGCAAGTACGTATGATTGATGAGGAAGAAGCCCGTCGTCAGCGTTCAAGCCGATTAAATAGGACATAAAATATGATTATTTCTTCTGCAAATGACTATCGTGAAGCCGCGCGTCGTCGTTTACCGCCATTTTTGTTTCACTACATTGATGGTGGGGCAAATGCGGAATATACCTTAAAACGTAATGTGGAAGATTTATCAAAGATTGCGTTAAGACAGCGTGTGTTAAATGACATGTCGCAACTTAGCCTTGAAACAAAACTGTTTAATGAAACCTTGTCGATGCCAGTTGCATTATCACCTGTGGGTTTAACAGGTATGTATGCACGTCGTGGTGAAGTTCAAGCGGCTGTTGCTGCCGATAAAAAGGGTATTCCTTTTACTTTATCTACCGTGTCAGTGTGTCCGATTGAAGAAGTTGTACCTGCTATTAACCGTCCAATGTGGTTTCAGTTATATGTACTTCGTGACCGTGGGTTTATGAAAGATGCTTTGGAACGTGCCAAAGCTGCAGGCTGTTCAACCTTAGTATTTACAGTAGACATGCCTGTTCCAGGTGCACGTTACCGTGATGCCCATTCAGGTATGAGCGGGCCAAATGCAGCAATGCGTCGTTATATGCAATCATGTTTCCATCCGCATTGGGCATGGAATGTCGGCATGATGGGTCGCCCGCATGATTTGGGTAACATCTCAAAATATTTAGGTAAACCGACAGGTCTAGAAGATTATATTGGTTGGTTAGGCAATAACTTCGATCCATCTATTTCTTGGAAAGACCTTGAGTGGATTCGTGAATTTTGGGATGGTCCAATGGTCATCAAAGGTATTCTCGATCCTGAAGATGCTAAAGATGCAGTACGTTTCGGTGCAGATGGTATCGTGGTATCAAATCATGGTGGTCGTCAGTTGGATGGCGTATTGTCTTCTGCTCGTGCTTTACCACCAATTGCAGATGCTGTGAAAGGTGATATTAAAATCCTAGCCGATTCGGGTATTCGTAATGGTTTAGATGTCGTGCGTATGCTTGCGCTTGGTGCAGATACTTGTATGCTAGGACGTGCTTTTATCTATGCATTGGGTGCGGCAGGTGGAGCAGGTGTTTCTAATCTTCTTGATTTGATTGATAAAGAAATGCGTGTGGCGATGACATTGACGGGTGCAAACACGATTGCTGATATTACTTCAGATTGTTTGGTGAGATTAGAAAAAGAGCTGGCAGGGTGATTTAATTATCACTCATTATGATTATTCAAATCGTATAAATCTCCCTTAACCCCTCTTTGAAAAAGAGGGGAGTTTTTCTCAAACTCAATCAAATTTAGTGGACAGAAGGCCCCTCCTTTGGAAAAGGAGTGGTGGGGGAAGATTTAAAGAATCCTTAACTGACTGGTCTTAGGGATTTAGAGGGGATTCTTATAATTGGAAATAACAAATATGCAAACTCAATCATTACAAACCATCCAAGACCTCATTCATATCGTTGGTAAACAACACGTATTAACCGATGCCAATGACACACGCCTTTATCGTCAAGGTCGTCGTTATGGTGCAGGTCAAGTCTTGGCGGTTGTTGTGCCAGGAACTTTACTTGAACAATGGCAAGTATTAAAAGTGGCTGTGAACGCCAATTGCATTGTGATTATGCAAGCTGCCAACACAGGTTTGACAGGTGGTTCAACGCCATTTGGTGATGATTATGATCGTCCTGTAATTTTAATGAATACGCGTCGTTTAGCAGGTATTCAAGTAATTAATGATGGTCAGCAAGTCATTTGTTTGCCAGGTGCAACGCTTGATCGTTTAGAAAAAGATTTAGCGCCATTTAATCGTGAACCACATTCAGTGATTGGTTCTTCATGTATTGGTGCATCAGTTTTAGGTGGTGTGTGCAATAACTCAGGTGGTGCATTAGTTCGTCGTGGGCCTGCCTATACAGAGTTAGCACTTTATGCACGAGTCAATGAGTCTGGTGAATTAGAACTGGTCAATCATTTGGGTGTGAATTTAGGGCGAACACCTGAAGAAATCCTCACGAAACTTGAAAATAAAAACTATCAAATTGATGACATCATTAACAATTCAAGTTGCTGTGCTTCTGATCAACATTATTCACATGATGTAAAACAGGTCGATGAAAATACGCCTGCACGTTTTAATGCCGATCCAAGTCGTTTATTTGAAGCTTCAGGTTCAGCAGGTAAAGTTTGTGTTTTTGCAGTACGTTTAGATACCTTTGAAAAAATTCCAAGTCAGGTGTTTTATGTAGGTACAAATTCACATGATGATTTGACTGAAATTCGCCGTTTCTTGTTGAAAGATTTGCCACGTTTGCCAATTGCAGGTGAATACATTCACCGTATTGCCTATGATATTGGTGCGGAATACGGCAAAGACAGTTTCATGTTTATTGAAAAATTTGGTACAGCAAAAGTGCCTGCTGCATTTGCAATGAAAGATAAAGTGGATGGTTATTTAGAAAAAGTTGGCTTGCGTGGTTTGTCGGATAAAGTTCTGCAACTCGTGACCAAACTCATGCCAAACCATTTACCTAAACGAATGAATGAATTTCGTGATTTATATGAACATCACTTAATGATTCGTATTGAAAATCAGGATGTTGCTCAGGTTCATGACTTTTTAAAAGATTACTTTAGTCATCAAACATCAGGTAATTATTTTAAATGTACCGATGAAGAAGGGCGTAAAGCATTTTTACATCGTTTTGCTGTGGCAGGTGCTGCGATTCGTTACCGTGATACGCATCGTTCAGAAGTGGAAGATATTGTGGCACTGGATATTGCGCTGCGTCGTAATGACCGTGAATGGGTAGAAACTTTACCACAAGAAATGGATGAAAAAATCATTCATAAATTGTATTACGGACATTTCCTTTGCCATGTTTTTCATCAAGATTATATTGTTAAAAAAGGCGTAGATCCTTTGGCAATGGAACATGAAATGTGGCATTTACTTGATGATCGTGGGGCAGAATATCCTGCTGAACATAATGTGGGGCATTTATATGTGGCAAAGCCTGCTTTGAAAAACCATTATCAAAAGCTTGATCCAAGTAATAGCTTTAACGTCGGTATTGGGCAAACAAGTAAATTAAAATATTGGAAATAAATATTTTAAAATATTTATGAATAAATCAGTCATTCTTAAGAGTGGCTGATTTTTTTGGTCTTTTCAGTGTAAGTGTAAAAGGAGAAGTCTGTTCCGAAAATTGTTGAAATAATATCGCTTATAAATATGAGTTTATGTGCAAGTTAAATCAAAATTATCAATCTATCTTGCTTGTTAAATATTCTCCTAGTTAAACAAAAGATTTCAAAATAAAGGAAACGTATTTTCAAAAATAAAATTTTGTGCCTAATTTAAATCTTATACTTATTGTAAGGGTATTATTGGGCATATGATCATAAACATAGTTACCCAAACATATATGTATACTTATTTTTATTAAACTTTTTGGTTTATTTTATGCTGCTTATTTGACTGATATCGCAAAGCTAGGCTAAATGAAGCTAATAAACGGAATTGGCTGAATTGACATTATTAACATAGAAAAACCAAAAAGAAGTCATCCTAAAAAATTAAAAAATCGCTACAGTAGTATGCAACAAGTTGCAAAGCCAAAGATAAAAGGATCAACATGACAACGAATAGCTATGCACATATTTTACAGCCATTAAATTTAGGTTTTACGACACTAAAAAACCGTGTCGTGATGGGCTCTATGCACACGGGTTTAGAAGATCGTTTTTATAATTATCCAAAGCTTGCGGCTTATTTTGGTGAGCGAGCGAAAGGCGGTGTGGGACTACTGATTACTGGTGGAATTTCACCGAATCGGCAGGGGTGGTTATTGCCTGCTGGCGGAACCATGAATACGCTTGGTGATATTGCACCACATCGTTTAGTAACGCATGCTGTGCATAAGCATGGTGCAAAAATTTTGATGCAGATTCTACATTCTGGACGTTATGGTTATCAGCCTTTTGTAGTATCTGCAAGCCCGATCAAATCACCTATTTCTATGTTTAAACCACGTCAAATGAGTGAAAAAAATATTCTCAGCACGATTGACGATTTTGCTCATACCGCAAGCCTTGCGAAAAAGGCAGGTTATGATGGCGTAGAAGTGATGGGCTCAGAGGGCTATTTACTCAATCAATTTTTAAGTCGCCATGTCAATCAACGTGAAGACCAATGGGGTGGAGCAATTGAAAATCGTATGCGTTTTGCGGTTGAAATTGTCAAAGCCATTCGTGCGAAGGTCGGTGATAAATTTATTATTTGTTTCCGTTTGTCGATGCTCGATCTTGTGCATGATGGCAATACTATGGATGAAGTGATTACCGTTGCCAAAGCTTTAGAAAAAGCAGGGATAACGTTGTTGAATACTGGAATTGGTTGGCATGAAGCACGTGTTCCAACGATTGTCACTTCTGTACCGCGTGCAGCTTTTGTTGACTATACAGCGGAAGTAAAAAAGCATGTTGCAGTGCCTGTTATAGCATCGAATCGTATTAATATGCCTGAAACTGCAGAAGAAATTTTGGCGGCAGGTAAAGCAGATATGGTGCAAATGGCTCGTCCATTACTTGCTGATGCTTTTTGGGTGAATAAAGTTGCAACCAATCGTGTTGATGAAATTAATACTTGTATTGCATGTAACCAAGCCTGTTTAGATCATAGTTTTCAAAATAAACGTGCAAGTTGTCTAGTGAATCCTCGTGCGGCACATGAAACAGAATTGGTCTATTTAAAAACCAAAAAAGCCAAAAAAATTGCAGTTGTGGGTGGTGGTGTTGCAGGAATGTCTGCGGCAACGGTTGCTGCTGAACGTGGTCACAATGTCACGTTATTTGAAGCAGCAAAAGAAGTCGGTGGTCAGTTCAACCTTGCTAAAGTAGTACCAGGAAAAGAAGAATTTCATGAAACTATCCGTTACTTTAAAGTTCAGCTTGAAAAGACTGGTGTTGAGGTACGCTTAAATACCAAAGTGAACCGTGAGCAACTTGAACGTGAAGGCTTTGATGATGTGATTATTGCCACAGGTGTTGTGCCTCGTGGTCTTAAAATTGAAGGTAGTGATGCACCAAATGTACTATCTTATGCTGAAGTGTTACGTGGTGCGCCAGTAGGCGATAAAGTTGCGGTGATTGGTGCAGGCGGTATTGGTTTTGATATTTCAGAGTATTTGTTGAAACCTGAGCATCAGCCACAACCACAGCCTTTGGCAGAATGGCAACGTGAATGGGGTGTTGATCCAAATCCAAATTATATGACTGAAGGGGGTCATGTGCCTGCTGAAGTTGAAGCGCCCATTCGCCAGATTTATCTGATGCAACGTAAAACTACACCACTCGGAATTGGCTTGGGTAAAACTTCGGGTTGGGTACATCGTGCGCAATTGAAAAAGCATGCTGTATGTATGATGCGTGGTGTGCAATATAAATCTGTATCAAATGAAGGTTTGTGGGTTGAAGTGAATGGTCATGATCAACTCTTACGTGTCAATACCATTGTGGTTTGTGCAGGGCAAGAATCTGTTAAAGAATTGATGCCGAAAGAAGGTGAATCGACGTTATCAAGTTACCATATTATTGGTGGTGCAAAACTTGCAGGCGAGCTTGATGCGAAGCGTGCGATTCGTGAAGGTGCTGAAATCGCTGCAATATTATGATTTTTTATAGTATTTGGTGAAAGTATATGCACTTGTATGCTTTGACTGTATTTTTCACTTGTCAGATGTATAAAAGCTCCGTATGATGGCGCACATGGAAGCGTGGCAGAGCGGTTGAATGCACCGGTCTTGAAAACCGACGAGGGTGTGAGTCCTCCGTGAGTTCGAATCTCACCGCTTCCGCCAAATATCTAAAAAGCCCTTGTTATTACAAGGGCTTTTTTCTTGCTCGTGTTTTATCCCACATTGCAACCCACATAAAATTTTGGCTTCAATTAATCTTAATGAGCGTTTATAGAGTGTGTTAGGAACCTCATCAGAATTTCTAAGCGAATTATTAAACAGAATTGTTGCTACTCTAGATCGCAAATGATTATGTTAAATTTATTTTTCAACTCTATAAATATAAAATAGCATGATTAAAGTCATGCTGTTTATTTAAAGGTTTTAACTACCAATGATATTGATTTTGAACTCGGTCAATATTCAAAGTACATGAATCATCACCAATTCTAAACAAGCTGTTTGGAATCGAGAGTTAAGCTTTTAATATATTTAAACGGTTGTCTACATAAATCTGTTTTAATTCATAACAATTTTGCTCTTGCCCTGAAATAGAGATGCAATTCTAAAATTAATTGTATCGACATTACCTAAAGTAATACGTTCGTGGTTGAGTTCAATGAAATGCGTTCGAGTATTTCGTAAATCCACCAAGTGGAGGAACTAGTTGGTTATGTTATTGACATATTATAGTGCTGAAACTTCATCAAAATATTTTGTAAAAAATAAAGGTTATTAAATATGAGAAAAGTTCATTTAAATAATACTGATTTTCTTAAAGTATTATTTTAAACGTATATAAAATAAGTTTTAGAAGAATTTTTTATGAAAAAAATATAATGCATACATATTGTAACTTTGGTGGCATTTCAGAAAGCATGCTGGTATTAAATAAATCTATTATTAATATAGAAGAAAGTTAAATCAAAAGTTTTGAAATGATTTTTAAGCTTTTTTGAAAAGTTGCAACCTCTCCTTAATCCACGTCTGATCCGATGCCGAATGCTACAATTATTTCCCTTCAATTCCTTCTGTGAAAACTTACGAATTAATTTTTTACAGCACTTAAAAGCATAAATAAAACTATCTCAATAAATCACTCGAAATTCGTGCATAGTGAAAACCAATTTCCTAAAGTCTAGCCTTAAAGTGGTCTGAGTACCATCATCAAAGCTTGATAGAAACCAAAACGTATTGCATCAAATTATATGACGATAAACTTAGTGCAAGGGCGTTCTAGGTCAAGTTAATAAGATTCATACACCTTGCGCAGTGCTACTCAAGTGTTAAATAAATTTACAGAGTTAGGTCAACCCCATACTTGAGTTGCATGTTAAATTTGAGTGACTTAGAGGATTTTTATGTTTGAAAGGCTTTATGCAACAAAGTTGTATTTAATGCTCAAAGTTTATGTTTTATATAACGGAAAGTAACAACTTTCAGCAATTCGTGCTATATCAGCAGGTTTTAGTGTAATTTTATCCCATTTGATCATTTGTTCAATGAGCCAATAAAAATCATCTATTTTTGGTGTTGTAGAGTCTTTGACTAAATGACGAATGATATTTTGAATGGAATAATATTTCTCTACATGAAGACTTTCTGAGCATTGGAATTGAATAATATTAAATTTAATTAATAGCTCCCAGACTTCATCAAAATTAACCATATTTTTTAACTCTTGTTGAGCTTTAACAATTGCTAGAGTAATCGCTTTAAGCGTATTGGGATATTGTATGGCCCAGTCTTGAGTGAAAGCTAAAACTTTATCTGCGATGTCAGGGATAATTTCCTGACTTGAAATGACGGGTTGGCTGATACCTGCTAATTCTCCTTGAGTGTTCCAAGGTTCTCCAACACAAAAACCATCAATTAAGTTTTTAGAAATGGCTTCGACCATATAGGGTGGGGGAAGTGTTAGAAGATTACATTGTTGGGCGGTTTCATGATCTGCAAGTGCGAGCCATTGTCGTAGACAATAGTGGTGTATAGATTGCTTAAATACATTTGCCAAACGTATTTTCTGCCCATTTTGTAGGGCGAGAACAATTTTTTGAGCAGATTGTTCAGCAGAATCTTGGTGAGAAATATTGAGTTGATGGCAAAGCTTTTGGCTGAGTGAAATAAAAGCACGATTTTGGCTCAAGACCAAATTGGTTTGTAGCGGAATACCGAGCTGATCCTCACCTAAAGCTGCTGCAGGAAGCATGGCTGAGAGGCAATGAGCGACATCTAAAACACCAAAAGCCAAACGATCTCTTAGGCTCGCCCAAGAGGCTTCTTTGATTAAATTAACGTCTAGACCTTGTTCATCAAAAAAACCACGCTGTTTTGCCCAAAGTATTGCAACGCAATCGAGTAAAGGAATATAGCCAATTTGGATTTTAGTTTTTTCTAAATCTGTCATCATCTAATCCTTCAATTGATTTTGTAAAAGTTGTTGAGCGTCTAGTAACCGACGAGCCATTTCACCAATGGTCATACGGTGGCTCATGGCATTCTTACGCAATAGCTGAAAAGCATATTCTTCTTTTAAACCATGCAATTGCATCAGTAAAACTTTAGCTTTTTCTACATCTTTGCGGTCAGCTAGTTTATTTTTAGTATCTTTAAGATCAGTCATTAATTTTTTATGTTTTTTAAATTGTTCGATGGAAATTTCTAAAATACTTTCCAGTTTACTTGGATCAATACCATCCACAATATATGCCGTGACTCCTGCATCTATAGCATTTTTAATTGTATCTTTATGGCTATTCTTAGTGAATAAGACAGTAGGTAAATCAAATTGACTGACACAGCTTTCAATGATGTCTCGATGTGGATGATCCATGTCCAGTAAAATTACATCTGCATGTAATTGTTGCAGATCGAACATAGTTAAATGATCAATCATCAGGCATGCCACGACTTCGAAGTCATGTTCGATCAGTGATTTTTTGATGTACTGCGCCCGATCCAAATCGTCATCAATTAAGGCTATTTTTAGTTTTGGCATTTGAAAATGGCTGAAACTTAAAAAGTTATAGTGATAAATAAGCAAATAAGATGCCAGTAATACTATTTTTTATGACCTTATACATTTATTTTTGATAAAGACATTATTCGTTATATATTTCAATCATGTAAAGCCTAAATAAAAAGATTTTTATACAAAATTTATAAATAGATAAAGTTATGAAAAATAATGGCTTATGGGGTATGCATCATCATGATGCACTTGATTAGCGCAAGATGAACATTAACAAAGCATTTTAAAAGTCTTCATTATTTTAATTTAAGTATATTGAATAACTGTAGAATAGCGTTTAAGAAAATAAAAAATTAATAAATATATAAAAATCAAATGATTAAAATATATTTTAAAGCATTGGCACACTAAGTGCATTATCCATTTCGAGTCAAAGACGACTCTCATAAAAAATTTGTAAGACGGCCAACGATGTCCGCTCTGATCGCTCTGAGATGCAATGCCTGCATCACAGAAAACCCACACGTTCAGTTCAGGTAGGAAAAGGTTATGTCTTCAAATTTAGATGCTAAGAAAGCTACAAAAATAAGTCTTTTAAACTTTAACAGCGCAGCGATGCGAGCCTTCCACATGAGTTGGCTCGCTTTTTTTGTCTGTTTCTTTGCGTGGTTTGCCTGTGCACCACTCATGCCTGTGATTGCAGGTGAATTTCATCTGACTAAAGATCAAATTGCCAATATTAATATTGCAGCAGTTGCGATTACCATTTTAGTTCGTCTGATTGTTGGCCCACTTTGTGACAAATACGGCCCACGTAAAACTTATACCGCACTACTAATCATCGGCAGTATTCCTGTGTTTGGTGTGGCATCTGCCAACAGTTATGAATCCTTCTTATTTTTTCGCTTACTCATTGGTGCAATTGGTGCCAGTTTTGTGATCACGCAATATCACACCAGTATTATGTTTGCACCGAATGTCGTAGGAACAGCAAATGCAACCACAGCAGGTTGGGGAAATGCAGGTGGTGGTGCGACACAGGCTTTAATGCCCTTAATGTTAGCGGCTTTAGTGATGTTTGGTGTTGAACAGGCAGTGGGTTGGAGAATTGCGCTGATTGTGCCGGGCGTATTGATGCTAATTGTTGGTGTGATGTATTGGAAATTTACGCAAGATTGCCCACAAGGCGATTTTAAAGAATTACGTGCACAAGGTATTCAAGTCGGCAGTGATAAAAAAGGTGGCATTGCGATTTTAATGCACGCTGCACGTAACTACCGCGTTTGGATTCTCTTTGGGGCGTATGCGGCATGTTTTGGTATTGAAATTTTTATTCATAACATTATTGCGCTGTACTACGTCGATAATTTTCAGTTTGGTTTAAAAGAAGCAGGATTGGCAGCAGGAATTTTCGGTTTACTTGCTTTATTTGCTCGTGCTTTAGGTGGCATTGTCTCAGATAAAGTCGCAACAAAAAAAGGTTTGGATGGTCGTACCAAAGTACTTTTCCTGATGATCTTGATGGAAGGTGTATTTTTGGTGGTCTTCTCTCAAATGAATACTGCAGTTTTTGCCGTCCTCGCAATGACAATATTTGCTTTATTCACTCACATGGCATGTGGTGCAACTTATGCACTGGTACCTTTCATAGATCGTGATGCTCTAGGTGGTGTGGCAGGCATTATTGGTGCAGGTGGGAACGTCGGAGCAGTGGCAGCAGGTTTCTTATTGAAAGGTATGCTTGATATTCAAACTACACTGATGGTGTTGGGTGGTTTGGTGGTGATCGCTGCAAGTTGTGTCTTAATGATTCGTTTTTCGGTTGAACATAAAGAAAAAGAACAAAAATTGTTTGAAGCCGCTGTTCTTGAGCGCCACGATCTTGAACAAACCCTTGCACAAAGCACTAAACAAAATCACGCAGCTTAATCGCAAAAAAATAAGAAAATTTGAGGAGAATTGAAATGAAATTAGTCATGATTGGTCACGGTATGGTGGGTCACAAATTTATCGAATCGGTGCTTGAGCATGCAGGCGATGAAGTGGAAATCACCATCCTTGCTGAAGAATCTCGTTTAGCCTATGACCGCGTGCATTTAACTGAATATTTCTCAGGAAAATCTGTCAAAGATTTAACCTTATGCCGTAGTGATTTTGCAGATGCTTATGGAATTGATTTGCATTTAAGTACCAAAGCGGTTGCCATTGATCGTATTAATAAAAGAATTACGACCAATCATGGTGATGTGATTGCTTATGATAAATTGATTCTAGCAACAGGTTCTTATGCTTTTGTTCCACCAATTCCGGGCAATGAACGTAAAAATTGCTTTGTGTATCGTACAATTGATGACCTTGATGCCATTCGTGCTGCAAGTTTAAATGCTAAAACAGGTGTGGTCATCGGTGGTGGTCTGCTTGGATTAGAAGCAGCCAAAGCATTAAGAGATTTAGATTTAGACACCCATGTGGTGGAATTTGCGCCCCGTTTAATGGCGGTACAAATTGATGATTTGGGCGGTAAAGTTTTACGTTCAAAAATTGAAAATTTAGGCGTGAAAGTCCATACCCAAAAAGCAACATCATCCATTGAAGAGGGTACATCAACCACACATGTGATGAAGTTTGGTGATGGTTCGGAGCTTGAAACAGACATCATTCTCTTCTCCGCAGGCATTCGCCCACGTGATGAATTGGCGCGTCAAAGTGGTTTGAAGATGGGTGAGCGTGGCGGAATTAGTATTAATGATTATTGCCAAACCTCAGATGAAGACATTTACGCCATTGGTGAATGTGCATTATGGCAAAATAAAATTTATGGTTTAGTTGCACCTGGCTATGAAATGGCACGTATTGTAGCCAAGCATGTGATGTCACAAACAAGTACTGCATTTTTAGGTTCAGACATGAGCACCAAGCTGAAACTAATGGGTGTTGATGTGGCATCAGTTGGTGATGCACACGCCCTGACACCGAATGCACTCAGTTATTTTTATGCAGATGAAGATGCCATGATTTATAAAAAAATCGTGGTGAATGCAGAAAAAACTAAACTTTTGGGTGCTGTATTGGTTGGTTGTGCCAAAGAATACAACGATCTTTTGCAAATGATGTTGAATGGTTTAGCAGTTCCTGAAAGTCCTGAAAGTTTGATTATGCCGGGTTATGCCAATGCACCATCTAAAAGTGGGGGCAGTGGTGTTGATTTACTGCCCGACAGTGCAACGATTTGTTCATGTAATAATGTGTCTAAAGCAGATATTTGTTCGGCAATTGCAGAGGGTTCCACCTCATTGGGTGCACTAAAAAAATGCACTAAAGCCGCAACGGCATGTGGCGGTTGTTCAGCCTTGGTAACACAGGTTTTAAAATCTGAATTACAGCGTCAGGGGGTGACGGTTAATAATCATCTATGTGAGCATTTTGCCTATTCACGTCAAGAGCTGTATCACTTGGTGCGAGTCAATGAAATTAAAACCTTTGATGATTTAATCCATCAACATGGGCATGGTTTAGGTTGTGATATTTGTAAACCAACAGTCGCGAATATTTTAGCATCTTGTTGGAACGATTTTGTTTTAAAACCCACTCATGCAGGTCTACAGGACAGTAATGATTATTACTTGGGCAATATTCAAAAGGATGGTTCTTATTCGGTTGTGCCACGAATTGCTGGAGGTGAAATTACCCCCGAAGGATTAATTACCATTGGGCAAGTGGCGAAAGATTATGGCTTGTATACCAAAATCACAGGTGGGCAACGCATTGATTTATTTGGGGCGCAAGTGCATCAATTGCCTGATATTTGGGAAAAACTCATCAATGCAGGCTTTGAATCAGGTCATGCCTACGGTAAATCACTACGTACTGTTAAATCTTGCGTGGGTCGTACATGGTGTCGTTATGGTGTAGATGATTCTATGGGCTTAGCGATCTTTTTAGAGAATCGCTATAAGGGCTTACGCTCACCGCATAAACTTAAAATGGCGGTTTCAGGCTGTACCCGTGAGTGTGCTGAAGCACAAAGTAAAGATGTCGGTGTGATTGCTACAGAACGAGGTTGGAATTTATACGTCTGTGGTAATGGTGGAATGAAACCTCGTCATGCAGAATTACTGGCTTCCGACTTGGATACAGAAACTTTAATTCGCTATATCGACCGTTTCTTTATGTTCTATGTGCAAACAGCAGACCGTTTACAACGAACTTCAGTATGGCGTGACAACATGGAAGGGGGCTTGGATTATCTAAAAGCCGTCGTGATTGATGATTCTTTAGACATAGCGGATGAATTGGAACGCCGTATGTCGCACGTGGTTGGCACTTATCAGGATGAATGGCGTACTGCGATTGAAGACCCTGAAGTACGTAAACGCTTTATTACCTTTATTAATGCAAAAGCTGAACAACAAAATGATCCACATATTCAGTTTGCCTCTGAACGTGGGCAAATCCGTCCAATAACCACAGCAGAACGTGATGTGAGTCGTATTGTGATGGTTGAAGCTTAAGCGGTTGAAAGTTTAAGTATTTGCACTGAATAAGATCAAGGAGAATTTGCATGACTATTTTAAAAAGCGTTAATACAACTGATGAGATGGAATGGGTTGAAGTGTGTAAACTTGCCGATATCATGCCAAATACAGGTGTGGGTGCAATCATCCATCAACAACAAATTGCATTGTTCCGTGTCGGGAATGAAAAACGGGTCTATGCCTTAAGCAATCAAGATCCATTTAGTCAGGCTTTTGTGATGTCACGGGGGATTGTTGGGGATCTACAGGGCGAACGTGTGGTCGCATCCCCTATTTATAAACAACATTTCAGCCTTGCGACCGGGCGTTGCTTAGAAGATAAAGAACAAAAACTCTTGGTTTTTCCAAGCAAGATTGAAAATGGTTGTGTTTTTGTCTGCCCGATAGCACAAAAAACTTATATTACCAACAATTCATCTTCACAGGAAAAAACCAAACTTGTTTTGGTTGGTAATGGTTTGGCAGGTATGCGTTGCTTGGAAGATTTATTGGATATGGCACCTGACCGCTATGATATTACCGTGATTGGTGAAGAGCCATGGGGTAACTATAACCGCATTATGTTGTCGCCTGTTTTGTCAGGTGAAAAAACCATTGAAGATATTATGTTGCATCCACATTCATGGTATCAGTCGAAAAATATCAATTTTATTGCTGATGATCCTGCTGTGAAAATTGATCGTCCACGGAAGAAAGTCTATACCCAAAAAGGTCAGGTAGTAGATTATGACCGTTTGATTTTAGCTACAGGTTCAAAACCCTTTATTCCGCCTATTTCAGGTGCAGATTTAACAGGCGTGATTAGCTTTCGTGATATTTACGCTGTGAATATCATGCTTGATTATTGCAAAAACAAAAAAAATGCGGTGGTGATTGGTGGTGGATTGTTAGGGCTTGAAGCAGCCTATGGCTTAAAGCAACGAGGAATGAATGTCACCGTATTGCATTTGATGGATCGAATTATGGAGCGTCAGCTTGACAGTAGAGCAAGTGTAATGTTGCGTCACAGTATTGAAGCGAAAGGTATTTCCATCATCACCGAAGCCAATACCCAAGAATTGATTGGTCAGGATGGGCATGTTAGTCAGATTAAACTGAAAGATGGCACAATCCTCGATGCAGATTTAGTCGTATTTGCTGTTGGTATCCGCCCTAACATTACTTTGGCACAAAGTGCAGGCTTGCGTTGCAATCGTGGTGTGATGGTAAATGACACCATGCAGACTTTTGATCCAAGTATTTATGCGGTCGGTGAATGTATTGAACATCGTAATCAAACTTTTGGATTAGTTGAGCCATTGTGGGGGCAAGCTTTTATTTGTGCGACTCATTTGGCAGAGCATGGCAGTTTAACTTTTAAAGCGCCAACCGTACCCACGCAGTTAAAAGTCAGTGGCTGTGATGTGTTTTCCGCAGGTCGAATTGATTTAGAAAATAGTGAATCAGCCGAAGATTATGAAGACATCATCCTGAATGATGAAAAACGTCAGATTTACAAACGCATCATTATTCAAAAAGACAAAATGATTGGTGCTGTGTTGTTTGGTGACACTGAAGACGGTGCTTGGTATGCAGAATTGATTGCAGATCAAAGCTCAATTTCAAGTATTCGCAATAAATTACTGTTTGGTCGAGATTTTGCATTAAAACAAGCAGGGTGATTCATTATTTATCAGGAAAATAGAAGCCACGACCTCATATTTTCATTTTAAGTTAAATTTTATTTGCGTAGGTGTAGCCTCACTTTTGAGAGATCAAAAGTGACAAAAATCCTTTGTTGTGCGAGGAGTACGCCCTGTACCCCCGTCCAACGATGGCATCCATGCCACTATACGATAGTTTATATCATCGTGAATTTAGATATTTGGGTTGATTCTAGAAAATGAAAGCAACGCCCAAATAAGTTTGATTGGGAATAAGGAGCACAGCAGGAAATGAAGAGTATCCCTATGATGGAACTGCATGGCTCCACAGAAAGTCATACAGACAATAATATTAAAACTACAGATTCTACGTGCCCATACTGTGGTGTGGGTTGTGGCGTGACGGCTAAGGTACAAACGGGAACTTTGGGGCAAAAAGTAACGATCACAGGAAATATTCATCATCCTGCCAATTTTGGAAAATTGTGTATTAAAGGCAGTAATTTAGCCGATACGCTTGGTTTGGAAAGTCGTGTTTTACAGCCGATGCTTGGACGTAAGGCACAACGTAAAATAAGTGATTGGGGTACGGTCACAACAAAAATTGCAGAGCAATTTCAACATTGTATTGATCAGTATGGGCGTGAAAGTGTTGCTTTTTATGTGTCGGGGCAATTGCTGACTGAAGATTATTATGTCGTCAATAAATTTGTGAAAGGTTATTTGGGTACAGCTAATATCGACACCAATTCACGACTGTGCATGTCTTCCGCCGTAGCAGCGCATAAACGGGCTTTTGGTGAAGATATTGTTCCTGCAAGTTATGAAGATTTTGAACATACCAATATGGTGGTTTTGGTTGGCTCAAATACCGCATGGTGTCATCCTGTTTTATATCAACGGATTATGAAAGCCAAAGAAGAGCGAGATTTATTCGTGGTGGTCATAGACCCACGTTTTACGGCAACCTGTGAAGCCGCAGACTTACATCTACCAATTTTACCCGGACAGGATGTCGCACTGTTTAATGGTCTATTGCAATATTTGCATCAAAATGGCGCAGTCGATACTGATTTCGTTACAGCACATACTGAATGCTTAACAGTGGCTTTGGACAGTAGCCACAGTGAATCCTCCATTTACGATGTGGCACAAAAAACAGGAATCTCTCTCGAGAAATTAGAATTGTTTTATCAAAAGTTTACTCATACTGAAAAAGTTATGAGTTTATTTTCGATGGGGGTTAATCAATCTTCACAAGGGGTGAATAAAGCCAACAGTATTATCAACTGTCATCTGTTAACTGGCAAAATTGGCAAACTTGGTGCTGCGCCATTTTCTATGACAGGACAGCCGAATGCGATGGGTGGGCGTGAAGTCGGTGGACTAGCTAATATGTTGGCAGCACATATGGAAATTGAAAATTCTCAACATCAAAAATTGGTACAGGAATTTTGGAAAAGCCCACATATTGCGCAAAAATCAGGTTTAAAAGCTGTTGATCTATTTGAAGCTGTAGAAAGTGGGCAAGTCAAAGCCATTTGGATTATGGCGACCAATCCCGTGGTGAGTTTACCCAATGCTGATCAGGTTAAACGTGCTTTGGAAAAATGTGAATTCGTAGTGGTGTCTGATATTTGTCATGATACAGATACTACACAGTACGCTGATGTACTTTTACCTGCGCTTGCATGGGGTGAAAAAGAAGGAACCGTCACTAATTCGGAGCGACGGATTTCCCGTCAGAATGCTTTTTTAGCCGTACCTGAACAATGTAAAGCCGATTGGTGGTCAATTTCGCAAGTCGCAAAAAAGATGGGTTTTGATGGGTTTGAATTTGCCAATAGTCATGAGATTTTTACAGAACATGCGCAATTATCTGCCTATCAAAATGTACAACCTATAGATCGAACAGATGATTCTATTTTCCGTTATTTTAATTTAAGTGGTTTAACCGATTTAAGCATTACCGATTATCAAAATTTAGCACCGATTCAATGGCCTGTATGGTCAAGCGAACAAAAAGAAGATGCTGTGGTGCGTTTGTATGCCGATGGTCATTTCAGCCATACCGATGGGAAAGCCAAATTTATTGCCACATCCGTCGTTAATCCTGTACATCAAACCGACAGTGAATACCCCTTGATTTTAAATACAGGTCGAATTCGTGATCAGTGGCATACCATGACTCGTACAGGTCTTTCTGCCAACTTGAGTACCCATAAAGCTGAACCCTATTGCGAGGTTCATCCTCAAGATGCTTTGAAATTTGGTCTAAAAGATACTGAATTGGTTGAAGTGAAGTCAGCATGGGGAAGTTGTGTCTTACGTGTCGTGCTAAGCGATAAAATCCGCCGTGGTCAGGTTTTTGCCCCTATCCATTGGACAGAAAAAACAGCATCCGATGCGAGAATTGGTAAAGTGGTCAATCCTGTGGTGGATGCAATTTCGGGCGAGCCTGAATTTAAACATACACCTGTCATGATTCAGCCTTTTTATACGCAGTGGCAAGGCGTGTTATATGTTCGTCAAGGTTTTGAACATTATACAAAAAATGCAGTGGATAAAATGGTGTGGTGGACCAAAATTACCACAGCAAAAGCCACCCGTTATGAGTTGGCAGATCGTCGAAAAATGTCTGCGACCACTGAAAAACTCAAAGAACTTTTAGCTTTTGAGGATGAAAGTTTTGAGTGGCTGAATGTAGAAGATCCATCGGCATATATCAATCATAACATTGTGCTTAGAAATGGCATTTTAATTGCAAGTTTATATATTGCACCTAAAGCTTTATTGCCTGATCGGGATTGGGTTGCAAGTTTGTTTAAGCGGGAACGCTTGAGTGCGATGCATCGTAAAGCCTTACTTGCAGGGCAACCGATGTCAATGGGGAACAGTGAGGGGGCTTTAGTTTGTAGTTGTTTTAAAGTCGGGAAAAACCGCATGATTGAAACCATCAAAGCCAAAAATATCACCGATGAAAAACAAGTCACAGCGTGTTTAAAAGCGGGTGGAAATTGTGGTTCATGTCTACCTGAAATTCGTGGTTTGATTAAAATTTGTCAGATGGAGGCACTGTTATGAACATGAAAATAAAGGCGTTTAATCTAAAATCAATGAATATAAAGGCTATGAAAGAAGACAAATTTAAAAAAATAGACTTGCGTAACACAGTAAAAAGAATCTATTGGAAAGTGAGTTTGAAGGTGGATTATCCTGCCACTGATTTGGTCATTCTTGCAGGTGGTCAGGCTCGGCGTATGAATGGCATGAATAAACTTTTGCAGAAATTTGATGATCAAATTCAACTCATTAAAATCCATCAACAACTTAAATCTACTGTAACGACTGTGTGGATTAACAGCCATCGTGATGATTCAATTTATCAGAAAATTATTCCGAGTTTGCATTGTTATCAGGATGATGAACGTGGCTTTTTAGGCCCTTTGATGGGAATGAAAAGTGCATGGTCGCATGTGCAATCTGATTATGTGCTGTTTGTACCTTGTGATGTAACTTATATTCCGTCCAATATCGTGGCAATGTTGCATCAGACTTTGGCTAAAAATCCGAAGGCAGAAGTGGCTTATGTGGAAATTAATCAAACTGCTTTATATCCATTTTGTTTGTTAAAGCGCAGCAGTTTTCCCACATTAGTGGCACAGCTTGAGCAAAAACAGCGCAGTTTAAAGCAATGTTTTGAATCTTTGCACGCTCAGGTGGCATGTTTTAAAAATCATGCACTCTTTTTCCACAGTATTAATTCATTGGATGAGTTGCAACAATATCAACAACTGAAATTCCTCCATTAATTCAGGCAAATTGCTACTTTGGCATAAAGTTGGAACACTTATTGCTACCTCTCATAACAATAAGTCATCAGGATGGATTGGGCCTTTTTAAGTTGAAGCATAAATAGAGTGCAAAATTTAAATACCCAAAGAGGTGAGTGCTCAGAATGAATGCGATGATGCCATTGGAAACACAAGCTGTATTTGCTGATCAATTTGGTCGTCAAAAGCGCAAACTCAGAATTTCAGTGACTGATCGCTGTAATTTTAAATGTGCCTATTGTATGCCTGAACATCCTGAGTGGGTAAAAAAACACGATTTACTCAGTTTTGAAGAACTTTATCAATTTTGCCATTTTATGGTGCAACAAGGTATCGAACATATTCGCATTACAGGTGGTGAACCTTTAATGCGCCAAGGAGTGGTACATTTTATTGAACAATTACAACAACTCAAAAAAATCGGTCTAAAACGTATTTCGATGACCACCAATGCGCATTATTTAAAAAAATATGCTGAAGCACTGAAGAATGCAGGTTTGGATGATCTGAATATAAGTTTGGATAGTTTGGATGCAGAACAATTTAAGCAACTGACCCAAAAAGAGTTGGCACCTGTATTGGCAGGGATTTCTGCGGCACTAGAAGTTGGATTGCCGATTAAAATTAATACGGTTTTAATGCAAGGTCTGAATGATAATCAGATTTTACCTTTGGCAAAATGGTCGATTCAGCAGGATATTGTGCTACGTTTTATTGAGTTTATGCCACTTGATGGTGATCAAAAATGGTCGGTTGCGGATGTGGTGAGTGAGCAACAGATTCTAGCGATATTGGCGACTGAATTTGATGTACAAATTCAGGTACAACCATCGGATAAATTTCGAGCCAATCCTGCACGGCAATATTTAATCAACAGTCATTTAGGCGTCAGTCATCTTATCAAAAAACATACGATTGGTATTATTTCCACTATCAGTCATTCATTTTGCGGTGATTGTGATCGTATTCGTTTAACGGCACAAGGCGAATTGTATAACTGTTTGTTTGCGCCAAAAGGCTTAGCACTGAAAACAGAAATTAAAGCGCTATTGTTAGCTTCACGACAAGTTGCTTTATCAACCGTTGAAAAAATGCCTGAAAAGAACCCTGATAAGTTAGCATTATTGCAAAAAGTTGGTGCTTATATTTGGAAAAAAGAACAAGGGTATGATGCTATTCAAGCCCGAACAGTACAGCAGACATCCCGAAAAATCAGTATGCATATGCTTGGAGGTTAAAGATGTCAAATATTCTAGTTAAAATTGAAGCCTTTGGTGCAATTGAACGGCAATTACCGAGTGATTTAATCCTACAGTGTGATGCTTCAAGCTGCATTGCAGATGTTTTAGCACAAGTGGAACTGTTATATCCGCATACGCAAAAAATGCTAGAACGCTGTGCCTGCGCTATTGGTGAAGATATTGTGTCACGGCAAATGCTACTCAATCATGATAGTACCCTTGTCATGCTGTCACCTGTTGCAGGAGGTTGATTATGCAAGCTCTAAAACATTTTGCACGGATTCAAACCCACGCATTTTCACAGGATATTTTTGATGGCATTCAACATTTTCCTGAATGTGGGGGCATTGGTATATTTATTGGCACGGTGCGCAATCATCATGAAGGTAAAGCTGTTCAAGCATTAAAATATACTGCTTATACACCTGTTGCGGAAAAAATGATTCGTCAAATTGAACAGGATATTCAACAAAAATACGGCGTGTCTTATGTACGAGTTGTTCATAGAGTTGGAGCTTTGGGTATTGGTGAAACGGCGATTATTGCCATTGCCTATGCAGCGCATCGCCGTGAAGCATTTCAGGCGTGTGAAGAAGCAGTGGAACGGGTCAAACATGAAGTGCCCGTGTGGAAAGAAGAGTTTTACTGTGATGGGACAAGTCAATATGTGGAAGGTTGTTGTATTCGTCAGGATTTAGATCAAAGTTTAGATCAGCATCACTCACATAGTCATCGTCACATGCATGAACATTGTCATGATACAGCACATTAATAAAGTGATGAATTACATCAACAGCATTCACTTCAACCCTGATTTAAGTGAATGCTCTAAACCTATAAAGTTGTATCAGCACTGAAGGATATTGTCATGAAAAATGTAGGTATGAAGGCGGAAAGCTATCGGACTGCAATTGCATCGGGTATTTTGTACGCACCGCCACATTGCATTGAATTGCTTCGCAATGGCAATACCGAAAAAGGCGATGCGCTTAAAACAGCACGTATAGCAGGCATTTTAGCGGCAAAACGAACCGATGAGCTGATTCCATTGTGTCATCCATTGCCAATTTATCGTGCAGATGTGGATTTCGAACTATTTGAAAATCATGTAAAAATTATTGCAACTGTTGAAACGATTGGCCCAACGGGCGTAGAAATGGAGGCATTGACAGCAGTCAGCCTTGCAGGTCTAACTCTCTATGACATGCTGAAACCACATTGTGAGCCTGAAGATTTAAGTTTGGATCAGTGCAAATTAGACAAGAAAAAAGGCGGTAAGTCGCATTTTACCCGTGCGCTGAAAGAGGCGTTATCTGCATCGGTGATTGTGCTGTCAGATACAGTCGCTGCGGGTAAAAAAACCGATACCGCAGGACAAAATGTTTTGGAAATTTTACAGGAAGCGAATTTTAGCAATATCAGCTATCAAGTGATTGCAGATAGCCATGAACAATTATTGGCTTTAATTGAACAGCAAAAAAATCAATATCCGCTAATTTTAACTGTGGGTGGTACTGGTTTAGGGCCAAAAGATTTAACCGTGGAAACTATTCAACCCTTATTGAAGCGTGAAATTCCCGGTTTAATGGAAGCTTCTCGTAGTTTTGGACAGAAACGCACGCCTTATGCTGCACTCAGTCGCGGAGTTGCAGGTTATATTGATAACAGTTTAGTGATTACTTTGCCGGGAAGTCGTCAGGGCGCCAAAGAGTCCTTAATCGCAATTTTACCTGCGTTGGTTCATTTATTTGATGTGCAAAAAAATATTCCACATCAAGGTGGTTATGAATGAGTGAAAGCATCAATGAAATAATTTCGTTTCAAGCAGAGTCTGCCACACATTCTAGCTGTGGAACGGAATCAGGACTGATTTCGATTGATCAGGCTTTAGCTTTGATTTTGGAAAAAATACAACCTTTAGGTACTGAAACACTTGCATTGAATACTGCCTTAAACCGTTATTTAGCCGAAGATATTTTTTCAACTATACAGTTACCTTTATTTTCACAAAGTGCTGTCGATGGCTATGCGCTTAATTCAGCTGATCCTTTAGAAACTCATTTAGAAGATGTTATACAAGCGAATAGCCAATTTACATTAATCGGTGAAATTCGTGCAGGGCAAAGCGCAGAATTAACTTTACAGGCTGGGCAGGCGCTACGGATTTTCACAGGTGCTGAAATTCCACAGGGAACAACGACTGTGGCAAGGCAGGAAATTATTCAAATTATTAATCCTGAATCCATCGAAATAACAGAACATTTAAAAATTCATGCCGATATTCGGGATGCAGGTGAAGAAATTACTGTTGGGCAACTTTTGGCACAAGCAGGACAACAATTATCAGTCGGTGCCGTTGCTTCACTGAGTATGGCAGGCGTGCAACAGGTTCAAGTCTATCAATATCCTAAAATCGCAGTGGTGATTACAGGGGATGAAGTCGCAAAAAGCAGTTCAGATTTTGAAGCAGGGAAAATTTTTGATGCCAATGCACCGCTTATTCAAGCATGGTTTCAACAACAGAATCAAAAAGTTGATATTTTTCATGTCGCAGATACGGCTGAGGTCGTAAACAATTTATTAGGTGATTTAAATCAAAAATACGATCTGATCCTAACCACAGGTGGTGTATCTGTCGGTGACTATGATTTTATTCGACCTGTCGCTTTGGATTTAGGTTTTCAGCAAATATTTTGGAAAGTGAAACAAAAACCTGGCAAGCCGATGTTGTTTGCAGAATTTATCAGAACAGATGGGTCTGTTTGTTCTTTATTAGGTTTACCAGGAAACCCTGCTGCGGTCTATGTTGGAATGCACATTTATACTCAAACGATTTTAAATGCATTGCAGGGGCATCGACACATCCCCAATGGTTTTAAAGCAACATTGACCCACGACTTAAAAGCCGATGCACGAGAACGCATTTTACGCATGAGCGTCAGTTTTGCTCAGGTAACATTAAAAGTCAGTAGTTTGTCCAATCAACAATCACATATGTTGAGCAATTTGATGCACGCCAATGCTTTGGTTCGCATTCCTGCTAGGGAGAAAATACATGCAGGGCAAATTGTGGATGGATTTTTCATCTAATTTAAATCATTTATTACGCTAAATATCAATAATTTGTAATTGGAGAACGCATGAAAAATTTAATGATTGGAGTAGCATTATTCAGTCTATGCAATTTAACTCAAGCTGAAACTGTCAAGGTATATGCCGCTGCGAGTTTGACCAATGTAATTTCAGATATTGCTGTAGTTTATAAAAAGCAACATCCTCAGACCGATATTGTACCTGTTTTCGGTGCATCATCCGCATTGGCTAAACAGATTGAAGCGGGGGCAAAAAGTGATCTTTTCTTTTCTGCGGATGTCGATTGGATGAATTATTTAATTAGAAAACAAATGATTACTGAAAATAAAAGCAAAGCTTTATTGTCAAATCAATTGGTTCTGATTAGCCCAAAAAAATTAAATATTGCATTTAAAGCACAACCCAATTTTAATTTTGCACAATCCTTTAAAGGACATGTGTGTACAGGACAAATGGAATCTGTTCCTGCGGGTAAATATGCCAAACAAAGTTTAATCAAACTCAATTGGCTCGACAGTTTGAAAGGGAGAATTGTCGGTACAGATGATGTTCGTTCTGCTTTAGCATTTGTAGAACGTGGTGAATGTGATGTTGGTATTGTTTATAAAACTGATGCACTCATCAGCAAAAAGGTAAAAGTGATTGGGACGTTCCCTGAAAACTCACATCATCCGATTCTTTATCCTTTGGCTTTAACCAAACAGGGTGAAAAGAATGGGGATGCTGTACAGTTTGAAAAATTTGTAAAAAGCAGCCCACAAGCTAAAATTATCTTTAAAAAATATGGTTTTAGCATTAACCAATAAGATCAAAAAAATTAATAAAATAGGCAAAGAGTGAGAGGGATGTAAGATGCTAAGCCCTGAAGAACTAAGTGCACTCTACCTTTCGGCAAAAGTTGCCTGCTTTGCAACACTGTTTTGTATTCCCTTTGCGATTGCATTGGCGTGGTGTTTAGCACGTTATGAATTCAGACTTAAATTTTTAGTTGAGGCGATTTTACAATTACCCATGGTATTGCCACCTGTGGTTTTAGGTTATTTACTTTTGATCTTATTTGGCAATAAAGGTTGGATTGGACAATATTTACATCAAATGGGTATTGAATTGGCATTTAATTGGAAAGGAGCAGTATTGGCCTCCATGATTGTGGCTTTTCCTTTAATGGTGCAGCCCATCAGACTGTCTTTTCAAATGATGAATCAACAACTTGAACACATTGCAGGCTCTTTAGGAGCAAGTCCAATCAAAGTTTTTTTCAGTATTAATTTGCCTTTGGCACTGCCAGGGATTTTGATTGGTAGTATTTTATGTTTTAGCCGTAGTCTAGGCGAGTTTGGTGCAACCATGACATTTGTTGGCAATATCCCTGATGAAACTAGGACGATACCCATCGCTATTTATTCCTTTTTACAACAACCTGATGGTGAACAGATGGCGATGCGTTTGGTCACTCTTTCTTTAATTCTTGCCTTTTCTGCACTGATAGCCAATTACTTTATCTTACAGAAATATCAAAGTAAATTAATGGGATAAGCGTATGCTACGTTGCGATTTTCAATATCAGAGGGCAGATTTTAAGTTAAATATTCAGCTTGAAATGCAAGATCAACTATTGGGCATCGTCGGTGCATCGGGTAGTGGAAAAAGTACATTTTTAAAAAATCTTGTCGGTTTATTACATCCAACACAGGGCTCTATTCAGTTTAATCAACAGGTTTTATTTGACCAGCAGAAAAACATTCATGTGCCCATGCATCAACGAAAAATTGCGATGATTTTTCAAAATGCACTATTGTTCCCGCACATGAATGTACAGCAAAATTTAATGTATGCAGTAAAACAGGTTAATCAAGAAAATCCCAAATTTCATTTTAATGAGATTGTTGATTTACTCGAATTAATGCCTTTAATTCATCGTAAAGCACATCAGCTTTCTGGTGGAGAAGCACAACGGGTATCAATTGGCCGTGCCCTGTTGTCTTCACCCCATTTATTACTGCTTGATGAACCACTGACAGGGTTTGATCATCAACTAAAACAGCAAATTTTACCATTCTTCAAAAGATTAAAAGAGGAGATTGATTTGCCGATGATTTATGTGACGCACCATGTAGATGAGTTAGTATTTTTACACGCTGAAATATTGATGTTAGAACAAGGAAAATTAATGTCTGCAACTTATTAATTTTCATCATAGACAAGTGGTCTTTGATATGTGTGATGAATTAACAGCAGAGTTACACATTGGAAACTCTAGATGGTGGATATTTAAAAGCTCTACGGTTTTCGTTTAATTTTAATTAAAACTATTCTATTTATAATTTTTTTTTTATTGCCCGTGTTTCTACTCCATATACAATTTTGGATGGTGTTTCAAAAAGTATGCTGGCATTAAATAAATCCATTATTGATATAAAAGAAGGTTAAATCGAAGGTTCTAAAATGATTTTCAAGCTTTTTTGAAAAACAATAGGTTTTAGGTTTTTCTAACAACTTATTTTATTCAATGCCTTACACGACAAATAGGTTGGGAAGTAAACATATTTAAATTGTATGAAACTTCCCTAGCAAAGTGAACTTAAAGGCTTTAATAATACGTTTCCAACGGTCACTAGCAATAAAGATAAGTAATATTTAAGTTTTCAATTCGATCCTTTAACTTTTGTGCTGTAATGGTGTTTCTATCGCCACATACAAAAGCTACCATTTCTACGCTGCTTCTTTCAAAGGCATACGGCAACCAACGCTTACTTTTCTTATTACTAACAAACGTCCAAAATTCATCTACTTCTAAATCTTTATAGTGTGATTGCTTTGGAGTAAGCTCATCATTTGACTCTGTTAACGTTTTCAGGATATTCCCAATACTAACCTTTATGATCTTTGAAATATCCCGAATTTCGCAACATTAGGCAAGCATAAGTAAAGTCAATTTACATCCTTTACAACGGTAATTCTGCTTATCATCGTGTTTGATACCATTCTTCTTTATATAGGTCTTTCAGTGCTTCTCATTATTCACAACATACAATTTAGAGTAACACCAATTTTTTCTTCCTTAGATTATTGGAGGGAGTGTAATAGGATTAGTATGAGTATACCCAATATAATCCGATACCAAGCAAATACTCTTAATGTATGTTTTTCTACAAATTTAACCAAAGCTTTGACCACAAATAATGCCGCTATAAATGCAGCGATAAAACCGACTGCAATATTCATCATATTGTCTGTAGTTAATACATTTGCGTTGCGTATAAGATCATAAGTTGCCGCCCCAAGCATGGTTGGCATGGCAAGGAAAAACGAAAACTCCGTAGCCGCTTTACGTGATAAACCCGATAACATACCACCAATAATGGTTGCACCTGAACGAGATGTACCTGGAATCATCGCAAGGCATTGTGCAAAGCCAATCAAAATAGCTTGTTTCAAGTTAATGTCCGTTGCTTCTATTGTCTTGGGTTCAAACTTTCTACCTTCTACCGCAAAAATAATAAAACCACCAATAATTAAAGCAAAGGCGACCACCAGTGGGCTAAACAAGATTTGCTTAATAAAGTCGACTGCTAAAACGCCAATAACCACAGCGGGAAGAAAAGCGATAAATACATTGATGGCAAAGCGTCGGGCATGTACATCACCCGAGAAAAAGCCTTTGACTAAATTGATAATTTTTTGACGGTAGAGCCAGCACACAGCAAGAATAGCACCAAGCTGAATGACAACTTCAAAAACACGTCCTGTATCTGAATGAAAATCAATTAGATGCCCAAATAAAATTAAATGTCCTGTACTTGAAATCGGTAAAAACTCGGTTAACCCTTCAATAAGCCCTAAAAACAAGGCTTTAAGCAGTTCAAAATTTTCCATAAGTAAACGAACAACGTCATAAAAATAGGCATCTGTTGTAAGGTATTTCACATGATTTATAAATGGTAAAAGACAAATTTTTACGTAATTTTTACGTCTTATACTGTTTCGTGAATAGAGAGTTTACGCATACTTTTCTCATACTAAATCGTGGAATATCCCAAAGTTTAGGATGAAAAAGATGAGTGCTACATTCATAGCGCATCAAAAAGTACAGCATTCCCAAATGTGCCTCGTACAAACACTTAAAAATCAAAAATGTATCAATATCAAAAATAGATTTATTGCTCACTGTTTAACGGGGAGTGAGATGCCATGTTAATGCTTATTTTACTCTTGGTCATGGTGACCATTTTGGCATATCCCTTAGGGAAATATCTCGCTGCGATTATGCAAAATCGTGAGATGAAAATTGACCCAGTATTTAATTGGATCGAAAAACCAATTTACGCCATTTTAGGGACAAACCCAAAAATTGGCATGAACGTGAAGACCTATACACTGAGTTTTGTGTTGAGCTGTTTAGTACTTGGTTTAGTGACTTGGCTTTTATTCATGACACAAGCCAGTTTGCCACTGAATCCAAACAATGCACCGAATATGTCATGGGATTTGGCATTGCATACCATGATTTCGTTCTTGACCAATACCAATCAGCAACATTATTCAGGGCAAGCTCAACTGTCTTATTTGTCGCAAATGGTCGGGATTGTGGGTCTGCAAATTATTACCCCAATGATGGGTTTGGCGATGGTTGTCGCAACGATTCGTGCACTATTTTATCAGCAATCGAATGTTGTGTCAGAAGCAGATCAATATGCAAGTTTTAGCACCAAAGTTAAAAAGATTAATATCGGAAACTATTGGGCAGATGTTATTCGTCCAACTTTTCGCTTTCTAATACCGTTGTGTATGGTGTGGTCGCTCTTACTCACTAGCCAAGGTGTGCCATCTACTTTTCAAGGTGGTCCTGAAGTTCAAGTCCGCGACCAAACTGCCGAATTACACACGCAAAAAATTCCTTTAGGTCCTGTTGCACCGATGGTGGCAATCAAGCAATTAGGTAGTAATGGTGGTGGTTGGTATGGACCAAACAGTAGTGTGCCATTGGAAAATCCAACGCCTTTATCTAATTTTTTAGAAATGTTGGCAATTTTACTGATCCCTGTTTCTGTCATTTTTATGTTGGGCTTTTTCACTAAACGTGCCAAATTTGCAGGCTTTGTTTTTGGTTCAATGTTGCTGATGTCAGTGGTTTCCGCAAGCAGTGCGATTTGGTCTGAAAGCCTTTCTTCTACAGCATCACAGATTTATGCAATGGAAGGAAAGGAGGTTCGTTTTGGTGAGTATTCTTCGGCACTTTGGTCTGCACTGACGACACAAGTCAACAACGGCTCTGTCAATATGATGCATGATTCATCCGCACCACTGACAGGCTTGGTTCAGTTTTCTAATATGCTGATCAATGCCATTTGGGGAGGAATTGGTTGTGGCTTACAGCAATTCATTATCTACCTATTTTTGGCTGTATTTATTGCAGGTTTAATGACAGGACGTACACCTGAGTTGTTTGGTCGAAAAATTGAAGCAGGAGAAATTAAATTACTTGCCGTGGTTATTCTTATACAGCCAATTGTGATTTTAACTTTAACCGCTATAACTTTATTTTTCCCAGAATTGACAGGCAATAGTAATCCGCAATATCACGGCGTTTCCCAAGTGCTATATGAATATGTTTCTGCATTTGCCAACAATGGTTCAGGTTTTGAGGGATTGGCAGATAACACCGTATGGTGGAATGTGACCTGTGGTTTAGCTTTGTTATTGGGACGCTTCCCAACCTTAATTATTCCATTATGGATTGCAACACGTTTAGCAGCTAAACGTCAGGCACCTGAAAGTAGCGGAAGCCTAAAAGTTGAAACACCAACCTTTGCATTAACTTTAATTGCCATCGTGATGATGTTGACCTTATTACAATTTATGCCAGTCCTCGTCTTGGGGCCAATCGCTGACCATTTGTTATTGGTTCAAGGTTAAGGGTGAGTACCATGAAGCATTCAAAACAATCTATTGAAGTACAACAAAACACATTATCTTCGACTTTATTTCAAGCTGAAGCGTGGAAAAATGCCTGTGTTAAATTATTACCGCAACATATGATTAAGAATCCTGTGATGGCGATTGTTTGGCTTGGAACAATCATTACATTTATTAGTACTTTAATAGGTGAAGCTAGTTTGGTATTTGGTTTATCGGTGACGTTTATTTTATTGATCACTGTTTTATTTGCCAATTATGCAGAAGCGGTTGCAGAAGCCAAAGGTCGTGGTCAAGCGTCTTCTTTAAGACAAGCACGGCAGAATTTAACTGCCCGTCGACTCAGTTCTAAGGATAATTTAGAGGGCGTGCAAGTCGCTGCAACAGAGTTACAAATGAATGATTTGATTGAAGTCCGTGCAGGCGAGCTGATTCCTGCTGACGGTGAAATTATTCAAGGTTTTGCCACCATTAATGAAGCGGCTGTTACGGGTGAATCTGCACCTGTATTACGTGAAGCAGGTACAGACAAATCAGGTGTGATTGGCGGTACTAAAGTGCTTACCGATCGTATAGTCGTACAAGTGACTGCTGAAGCTGGAAATAGCTTCCTTGATCGAATGATTGCTTTGGTCGAAGGTTCGAACCGCCAAAAAACGCCGAATGAAATTGCATTGGGTATTTTACTGACTGTCATGACCGTGACGTTTATTGTCGTGGTGGTGAGTTTGCCTTTTATTGGACATTTCCTGAATATTGAAATTAATCCAATTGTCTTGGTAGCGTTGTTGGTGTGTTTAATTCCAACCACAATTGGTGGCTTATTACCTGCAATTGGGATTGCGGGAATGAATAGAGCTTTAAAAGCCAATATTATTGCCAAATCAGGTAAAGCGGTTGAGGTCGCAGGGGATGTCGATGTATTGCTCCTCGATAAAACAGGAACTATTACCTATGGTGATCGTCAGGCAACGGCATTTTATCCGCTTTCAGGCGTTACCGAGTCTGAACTTCGTCAAGCAGCAGTGTTGACCTCACTTGCAGATCCGACCCCTGAAGGTAAGTCTGTGGTGGCTTTGGCAAAAGATCAAGGTGAGCGAGTCGTAGAACCTGAACATGCTGAATTTATTGTTTTTAATGCTTCAACTCGTATTTCAGGGATTAATTTGTCCGATGGTCATCAAATCCGAAAAGGTGCTTTAGATGCGATTTTGAAATTCGCAACACAAAGTATTGAAAATCATAGTGAGCTTAAAACTCGTGTTAAACAGGTTGCATCGAAAGGGGCTACACCTTTAGTGGTTACAAAAGACCAAAACATTCTTGGTGTAATTGAGCTTTCTGACGTGATTAAACAAGGTATTAAAGAAAAGTTTGCTCGTTTACGTGAAATGGGCATTAAAACGGTCATGGTGACGGGAGATAATCCTTTAACGGCAGCGGCAATTGCAGCAGAAGCAGGGGTCGATGACTATATTGCTGAAGCAAGACCCGAAGATAAACTGAATTGTATTCGTGATGAACAGAATAAAGGGCATTTGGTGGCAATGGTCGGTGATGGCACCAATGATGCACCTGCTTTAGCACAAGCCGATATTGGTTTAGCCATGAATTCAGGTACGCAAGCGGCTAAAGAAGCAGGCAATATGGTGGATTTAGATTCTGATCCAACTAAATTATTGGCTGTGGTTGAAATTGGTAAACAACAGTTGATTACCCGTGGCGCATTGACCACGTTCTCATTGGCAAATGATGTGTCGAAATACTTTGCAATTTTACCTGCATTATTCGTGGTTAGCATTCCACAAATGAGTGTTTTAAATGTGATGCAATTGGGTAGTTCTGAAAGTGCAATTCTTTCAGCCTTGATTTTTAACGCCATTATTATTCCCTTACTGATTCCAATTGCCTTACGTGGTGTGAAATTTAAACCCTCTACCTCTACTCAATTGTTGCGCCGTAATATGTTGATTTATGGTGTGGGTGGGGTGTTATTGCCTTTCGTTGCAATCAAAGTGATTGATCTGATGATTAGTCCATTACTGTCACTTTAATTTTTTGAGGATGATAAAAATGAACATTGAACATTATGCAGATAAGAACGATTCATTGGAAAATCAGCTACTCATGGATTCATCATGGGCAGATTTAACACGTGCATCTGTAGGCTTAAGTATTGTTGCTTTAACACTTTGCGGTTATGTATACAGTTCAGTTGCCACAGGGCTTGGTCAGGTCATCTTTCCAGATCAAGCCAATGGCAGTTTAATTTTGGAAAATGATCGGGTTGTGGGGTCACGTCTAGTTGCACAACCTTTTATTCAGACCCAATATTTTCAGCCACGTCCATCGGCTGCACATTATGACCCAATGGCAATGGCAGGGAGTAATATGGCAGTCACCAATCCTGCTTTACATCAAGCCATAGATACGCGGTTGAATAAAATTGCTGTACAGGAACAGATTGAAAAATCAAAAATTCCAGCGGATTTGGTGACCGCTTCTGGCAGTGGAATTGACCCTGAAATCTCTGTGCAGTCTGCATTTATTCAGGTGAAACGTGTTGCGCAACTAAGGCAGATCTCTGAGCAAGAAGTAACTAAATTGGTACAACAATATACAGTGCAGCCGACTTTTGGGATATTGGGAGAGGCGCGTGTGAATGTACTTGAATTAAATTTAGCTTTGGATCACATTGGAAAGTGATTTTGAGATTTGAATAAGTTAATTATTCCTTCTCCCTTTGAGGGGCAAGGCTAGAAGAGGTAATTTTAAATAAAAAATCTTTCCCTAGCCCGCTCTTAAAGGGAGGATTAGCTCGAATTTAAGATTCCGATTGTTTAAAATTCAACATACATAAGCAGACATCGATGACCGATCAACGAACGAATAAAGTAGATGTTTTGTTGCAACATACGCAGCGCTATCAATCTGGACGTTTAACAATATTTTTAGGGGCAGCGCCAGGTGTCGGGAAGACTTTTGCGATGCTCGTTCGCGCACATGAATTGGCTTTGCAAGGCAACAACATTGTCATTGGTTATGTCGAAACACATGCGCGCGCAGAAACCGAAAATTTGGTTTCAGGTCTTGCTATTATTCCCCGTAAAACTATTGCATACCAAGGGCATCAACTGGAAGAAATGGATTTGGATGCGGTGCTGGATAAAAAGCCAAGCATTGTTCTTGTTGATGAGTTTGCCCATACCAACATGCCAAGCAGTCGTCATGAAAAGCGTTGGCAAGACATCAATGAATTATTAGATGCGGGTATAGATGTTTTTACTACCATGAACATTCAGCACTTGGAAAGTTTGAATGATGTGGTGTATCAAATTACAGGCATTCGTGTGACAGAAACTGTGCCAGATTGTGTGTTTGAAAGGATTCGTGATATTCGCTTAATTGACTTGCCTGTCAATGAGTTGTTGGAGCGTTTAAATCAAGGCAAAGTTTATGTGCCTGAGCAAGCAGAACAGGCTTTGCAACGTTTTTTTAATCATTCTAACTTGACTGCTTTACGTGAGTTAGCAATGCAAACCGTTGCAAGTTATGTCGATAGTGACGTGCGTGAAAATTTTGCGATTCAAGGGATTGCGCAAATTCCATTGAAAAATCATATTTTAATTATGGTGGATGGCTATGGACATTCTGAGGCTTTGGTGCGTGCAGGCTGTCGAATTGCAGAACATCGTTTGGCGAATTGGACAGTAGTTGCATTTTCACATGATTCTCAAAGCGTTAAAAATAAAGACTATTCGCAAAATCAGTCACAAAGTCGAGAAATCGAACGTGCATTAAATTTAACAAGACAATTGGGTGGAATGACAGAAATCTTACATGGTAAACAGCATGCAAAGACCTTGTTTGATTATGTGATGGATCGAGGTATTTCCACTTTGGTTTTGGCGCAAACTGTTCAGAAAAAATATGCGACTGCTTTTTATTTCAAGCCGAATTTGATTGAACCACTGTTGAGAAATCAACCGAGTTTTGAACTCAGTATTGTGCCTATTTTTTCTGAAAATAAACCATTATTTATTCTCAACCAAAGTGCTTTTCTGTCACTGCGAGAAATATGGTATGTACTTGCAACAGTCGTTGTGAGTATTGTGATTGCCAGTTTCGGGGAAAAATATCTGGGTATTGAAGAACTTTCTGTTATTTTTATTACCGCCGTGGTTTTTGTGGCATCAAAAACAAGAATGCTCGCTGCAGTGCTTTCGGCACTTTTATTCTTCTTGGCGTATAACTTCTTTTTTATTTCCCCAAAATTTACGTTGCAAATTTCGGCACATCAAGGGGTGATCACTGTAGTTGCTTTCTTAGGTGCAGCCTTAATTTCTAGTCGTTTGGCTTCTCGACTCAAAGAGCAAGTCACGGCACTAAAAACGGCAAATAGCTATAATAGTATCATGCAAGATTTAGGGCAGAAGTTGTCTACAGCAGTCGATTTAAAACAGGTGCAAGAAATTGCAGAAAATAGCCTAAGCAAAAATTTAAATGCACACGTTTGGATTTATTTTCCTGAAACTTTATCTAGGGAAAACTCACAAAATGCAATTAATCAGAAAGATAAAATTTCAGCAGATTGGACATTTAAAAATCACCTACCTTCAGGGCGATTTACTCAAACTTTAACTAAAAATGAATGGTGGTTTTTACCGTTATTAGCCTCAAAGCAATGTTTAGGTGTGATTGGTTTGAAATTTCCACCTACACAATCTATTTTGAATACTGAACAAAAACAATTAGCTGAAACAATGGTGGAATATATTGCCCAAGCGATTTCTCGTACTCAACTCACCAAAGCCTTAGAAATAGCCAATGTGAATTCTGAAACTGAAAAATTACGTTTAGCATTACTCTCATCTGTTTCGCATGACTTACGATCGCCTTTGGCTTCAATTATTGGTGCTGCAGACACTTTAAGCAATTATCGTCATTCGATGGATGAAAAAGACCAAGATGATTTATTGGAAGCGATTCATCTGGAGGGTGAGCGTTTAGATCGATATATTCAGAACTTGTTAGATATGACACGTTTAGGGCATGAGGGTTTAAGCCTAAAACGGGATTGGATTGGTGTAGATGAGTTGGTTGGTTCAGCGGTACGTCGTTTAAAACGTTATATGCCACAAGCCATTGTCAATGTAAAAATGCCTGCAGAAAGTTTGACCTTATTTGTGCATGCTGCTTTGATTGAACAGGCGATTTTTAATGTATTGGAAAATGCAGCCAAGTTTTCACCTGAACTTCAGGCAGTCATTATTGATGTTGCAAAATTCAGTGAAAATGAAATCGAAATTGCCATTACTGATCAAGGTCAGGGTATCCCTGAAGATGAAAGAGACCGTATTTTTGATATGTTTTATACCATGCAACGTGGTGATCGTGGGCAGTATGGGACTGGTTTGGGTTTAACTATTGTCAAGGCCATTATTGGTGCGCATATGGGGGAAATCGTGGCATCATCAGCTAAGAAGAATCAAGGGACGTGTATTCGAATGCGGTTGCCGATTCATCAAATTGCTTAACTCGTTCTATTATCAATGTTTTGAGGGAAAAATGTCAGAGCAAAATGTATCGACCAGTTCTATGACCAATATACTGATCATTGATGATGAAAATCAGATTCGTAAGTTTTTAGACATTGCACTTCGTGCACAAGGTTATAAAACACTTTTGGCTGAAAATGGTCAAAAAGGCTTGGAACTGTTGGCATTACAAGGCGCAGATTTAGTTATTCTAGATTTAGGTTTACCAGATTTAGATGGATTTGAGGTTTTATCTGAGCTTCGTGAGTGGTCAAATGTTCCTGTCATTGTATTATCTGTGCGTTCCGATGAGCTTGAAAAAGTGAAACTTTTAGATGCAGGTGCAAATGATTATGTGACCAAGCCATTTAGCATACAAGAGCTTATGGCTCGAATACGTGTATTGTTACGGCAGTTTCAAAATACGGTCATTGAATCTACAATTTATGATGATGGCTTATTGAAAATCGATTTTTCACACAGGCGAGTATTTTTAAATCAGAAACTTATTTCACTTACACGTAAAGAATATCAGTTGTTGAGTTTGTTGGCACAACACAAAGGGCAATTGATTACACAGCCACAAATTTTGAAAGATTTATGGGGACCTACGCATCAGGAGGATACGCATTATTTAAGGATTCTTGTCGCAAAATTACGAGCGAAATTGAATGATAATGCGATACAACCCAAATATATTATTACGGAACCAGGGGTTGGATTACGGTTTCTTAATATAAACGAGATCTATTAATGAGGTTATTCTGTATCGAATTAGGATTGATATTTGCTGATAGACACAGAAATTTTAATTTGGTCAGCGATATATCCTCATGAGGCATTTTTATTGTCTAAAGTTTTAAAGTATCTTTTTAAATAAGCGCTAAAACATTTTTGGAATTTTAATGAATTTGCATTTCAAAAATTAAAACTTCGGCATAATCGACAGAGCAAAAATGTATATTGCCACAGTCAAGGATACGAGCAGCATCACCTATATTCAAAAATTGCTCATTGACCTGAATATGACCTTTAGCAATATGTAAATAAACATAATACTTTTCAGGAATGGTGGAATTTGCAGTTTCCTCAATATGGAATTAACCAGTATAAATATTGATATCTTACTGAATAAATAATCTTTTTTTAATAGTATGTTTGGAAATAATCAATTAATTTTCAAAAATTTATCTTCAGTTGAAATATGGATTTGTTGATGTGTAGACGTCGCATCAGCAATATTCAATACCATCCAAATTTGTAAAAGATAAACGTCTTCAGTAGCTGAAGGGTTAAATTCGCAATCTATTACTCCACTGACTGTATTCATTAGCTAAACGTCACCCGAAATAATGACAGAGCCATTGTTCATGGAGTCTTTATCTTCAAGTGATCCTTCGAGTAAATAGGTCATGATTTCCATATTACGATGTGAATGTGTACGCACACCATTAGAGGGTTTAGTCACATCTTCATTAGTAAGATGGCTCAAACAGCATCATTTTATGTCTGTAAATTTGCTATAGTGTTGATAGAGTTGGGGACATAACAAATGCATTTTAATTTCGAAATTGATACCACATGGTGTTTAGAACAATTATTTAAAGATGGAAGAATCTCTGAACGAGACAAATTATTGGTTCAAACCACGCATAGACAGCGTGAACAATTGCGATGGCATCCACTACAATGGATTGCAAACTTTAATCTCAGTGATTTAGAAAAACCGCAAAATCGAATGACACTCACGGCATTGAGTCAATGGTTATCTGCCAAAGCTGAGTTGCCTTTCTATGTGATTGATCCACTCAAAGCCGATGTATCGGCATTGACTGGCGTGATGTCACAAGAGTTTGCACTTCGCAATAAAATTCTTGCTGTGGAATGTGGCGCAGATAAAATTCTCATCGGTTCAGATCAGCCTTTTGTCACCGATTGGGTGCATAACTTAGAACGTAGTTTAAGCCCGAAAAAAATTGAACGGGTTTTTTTAAGTCCTGAGCAACTACAGCGCTATTTAACTGAATATTATCAAGTGAGTCGTGCAGTTAGCTCTTCACAGAAATCAGGCTTACATGGTAATGAAAATAAAGGTGTAGAAGCACTTTTACAATTAGGTGATACGCAAAGCCCCGATGCCAATGATCAACATATTGTCAAATTAGTCGATTGGGTTTTACAGTTTGCCTTTGAACAGGGTGCAAGTGATATTCATCTTGAGCCACGTAAGGAAAATGGTAAGGTTCGGTTTCGTATCGATGGTGTATTGCACACTATTTATAACATGCCTGCAAATACGCTGACGGCAGTAATTTCACGTATTAAAATTTTAGGTCGCATGAATGTTGCTGAAAAACGTAAACCGCAAGATGGGCGTTTAAAAACTCGCACACCGAAAGGGCTTGAAACAGAATTACGTTTATCGACTTTGCCAACGGCTTTTGGTGAAAAGTTAGTGATGCGTATTTTTGATCCTGAAGTTTTGGTCAGAAGTTTTCAGCAGTTGGGTTTTGATGAGCGTTTACTTAATTCTTGGCATGCACTCACTGCGCACAGTCACGGTATTATTTTGGTCACAGGGCCAACAGGTTCAGGGAAAACCACGACGCTATATTCATCTTTAAAAGCATTGGCAACGGAACAGGTAAACGTCTGTACCATTGAAGACCCGATTGAAATGTTAGAGCCAAGTTTTAACCAAATGCAGGTCAATCAAGGTATTGACCTTGGTTTCGCTGACGGTGTACGTGCCTTAATGCGCCAAGACCCTGACATTATTATGGTTGGGGAAATTCGTGACCATGACACAGCAAACATGGCAATTCAGGCGGCACTTACAGGGCATTTGGTGCTTTCAACGCTACATACCAATGATGCACCATCAAGCTTGACACGTTTACATGATTTAGGAATTCAACCTTTCCTAACTTCAGCAACGATTTTGGGTGTATTGGCACAGCGTTTGGTGCGTAAGTTGTGTCCACAGTGTAAAAAACAAAGTTTGATTAATTCACAAGAATGGGAACATTTAACCTTTGATTATATTATGGAAATGCCTGAGCAAGTCTATATGCCAGTAGGCTGTGAAGCATGTCGACAAACTGGTTATAAAGGACGTGTTGGGATTTATGAGTTTATGCCAATCAGCCTAGAAGCCAAACAAAAAATTAGTGCGGAATGTACCTTAGATGAACTTCGAGCACAGACGAAGAAAGAGGGTATTGAACCGTTGAGGATTGCAGGTGCTCGTAAAGTCATGGAAGGTGTGACCACTTTAGAAGAAGTATTACGTGTTGTGCCACTGACTTAATATTTTTTAATGAATGATTGTTTGAAGATAAAAAAACGGTGATGGATAACATCACCGTTTTTTTAATACATGCAACTAAAAATACAATGCATTTGTTTTGAATGAATTAATTCTTAGGTTCAGGCGGTGTCATACCAAACTGTAAATATGCTTGATTGGTGGCAATACGTCCACGGGCGGTGCGCATTGCATAACCTTGTTGAATTAAGTAAGGCTCAATCACATCTTCTAATGTTCCTGAGTCTTCTGCCATAGCAGCAGCTAAAGCCTCAACACCCGCAGGACCACCATCAAAGCGTTCGAGTAACATCGTTAAATAACGACGATCGAGTGTGTCCAAACCATCTTTATCAACATTGAGCATATCCAAAGCACGCTGTGCCATTTCTTTGGTTACTTCACCTGTACCTTTGACTTGTGCATAGTCACGTACACGACGTAGCAAGCGGTTGACAATACGAGGCGTACCACGAGCACGATGGGCAATTTCAATTGCACCTTCATCGGTCATAAGAACATCCATTAACGATGCTGAACGAGCGACAATATGCGTTAAATCTTCAACTGAATAAAATTCAAGGCGTTGCACAATCCCAAAACGATCACGCAGTGGAGACGTCAGTAAACCTGCACGAGTTGTAGCGGCAACTAAGGTAAATGGGGGTAAATCGAGTTTAATTGAGCGAGCCGCAGGACCTTCGCCAATCATAATATCGAGTTGGTAGTCCTCCATCGCAGGGTAAAGAATTTCTTCAATTACTGGGGAAAGTCGATGAATCTCATCAATAAAGAGCACATCGCCCTCTTCGAGATTGGTTAGCATGGCCGCCAAATCGCCTGCACGTTCGAGTACAGGGCCAGAGGTAGATTTTAAATTCCCACCCATTTCACGGGCAATAATGTTTGCCAATGTCGTTTTACCCAAACCTGGCGGACCAAAGATCAGTGTGTGATCAAGTGCTTCACCACGACCTCGTGCTGCGCCAATAAAAATTTCCATTTGCTCTCGTACCACAGGCTGACCAATATAGTCATCGAGGGAAGTTGGGCGGATTGCACGATCAAAATGATCTTCGGGTTTTTCAGAACCACTGATTAAACGGTCTTGCATTGGATGATTGATCTAACTCTTATAGCGGTAATTTATCAGGATTGGCTTATTTATTCATTGACTTCAAAGCAGCACGAATAATATCACCTGCTTCAGTAAATTCGCCTTTGGCAGCATTTACTAGCTTCTGTGCTTCGGCAGGTTTATAGCCTAAAGATTGTAAAGCGGCTTCCGCTTCAGCCACCGCAGAATTACCCATAAATTGGATTTGTGTTGAAGTTGAACCACTTGCCACAGCACTTGTAGTAAAGGCTTTGAAGCGATCACGTAATTCAATCATCAAGCGTTCAGCTGTTTTCGTACCAACACCTGGAACTTTGACTAATGTTTTTACATCGCCATGTTCAACGGTATGTACCAACATTTCTACACTTAAAGTTGAAAGAATGCCTAAAGCCATTTTAGGACCAACGCCGTTGACTTTAAGGAGTGTACGGAAAATATTTTTTTCTTGTGGGTTTAAAAAACCATACAAAAGTTGGGCATCTTCACGGACGGCTAAATGTGTCCATAGTGTGACTTTTTGTCCTTTTTGCAGTTGGCAAAAGGTTGACAATGGGGTATCGACTTCATAACCCACACCATTTACATTTAAAAGTACAGTTGGCGCTTCCAACGCTAAAACTTCACCAATGAGACATCCGATCATTATGTTTGTTCACTTCTATGTTTAGCTTACTTTTTATTTAAGTGAGCTTTTATTGCGGTTTATTACGATACTTTTAAATGAATGTGTATCGTATTGATATCCAAATTCGTTGAGAGAGTATAACGAAGCAAGGGAAATTACCAATCTTTCAAATATTAAATGGATTAAAAGAAACCAACCTTATTGCCTTGTAACTCTTGTGCCAATTGATAGGCCTGATGATCTGAAAATTTACTGACAATATCTAAAACTTGCATAATATTGTCGTAGTGATCATCACTAAAACGTGCACCAAAACGTTCTATTATTGACAATAAACGGCCATCTTTAAAACTCAAAGTTTTGTTTGGTGTTGTAAGCGGAATAAAGGCATCTAAAATATGTTGTAAACTTTGATGTGCAATAATTTCTAAACCTGACTTTTGTGGATGTTCAAAAATTTTATCACGGGCTAAATTCTTTGCTCGGTCAATACCCATCTCGATATCTTCAGCGCAATATTGCAATAAAGAGCCTTTGAGTTGCCCTGAGATAATTTGCCAATGATGTTTGGCAAATGCTGTAGTTACCTCGTCTACAAGTCGTTTCATCACTCGACCACGTAATGCCGCAATTTTTTGTTGCCATGTGGTATAGGGCATACTGAGTTCGGCAGGAATACTGAACTCACCCAATAGATCTAAGAAAATGGGTTCCACTTCTTCATAAGAGAGCATGTTTAAAATAATGCCATCTTCAAGATCTATCAGCGCATAACAAATATCATCGGCAGCTTCGAGTAAATAAGTGAGCGGATGACGACACCAATGATACTCACCCAACTGAATTAAACCGAGTTGATCAGCAATTTGTTTGAGTATGTCTTTTTCAGCTTGGTAACAACCAAACTTAGCACGCTTACTTGCAGGTGTATCACCTTGAGATTCGATGGTTTTAGATAGCCATGGGTACTTTAAGTAAGCCCCTAAGGTTGCGTAAGTAAGACGCATGCCACCATCATTTGGATGATAATCAATTTTAGTGAGTAGTCTTAATCCTTGTGCATTGCCTTCAAACTGACGGACATCGGCTTGTTGTTCTAGACTTAAATCTTTTAAAAAATCGGTATGGGAGGCATCGTCAAACCATTCCCGAATCGCATATTCACCTGCATGACCAAACGGTGGATTACCAATGTCGTGCGCCAAGCATGCTGCTTGAATGATTGCACCAACATCGGCAGGGGAAATCCAAACTGGTAGTTCATCTTTGATTTTTTCGGCTGCAAGCATACCGAGCGAACGTCCAATACAAGACACTTCGAGTGAATGTGTTAAACGTGTGTGAATACCATCATGTTGCGTCAGTGGATGGACTTGGGTCTTTCTGTTGAGCTGTCTAAAACTTTGCGAAAATATAATGCGATCATAATCTTTATGAAATGGGCTGCGAGCCTGTTCTGTACTTTGTTTTTTACTTCCTAAACGAACCGTTGAAAGTAGTTCTAACCAACGCATTTGAGTCATTTATCGTTATTCATATCTTCGTTGGATTCATCATGCCAAATTTATAGTGAATGTACTAGAGGAGGGCGACATCAGTTGTCTTGTTCATTTTATAATTTCATATCTAATTTTTGTCTAAATATTGAATAAATAAATGAAACAATTGTCAAAAACTTGACATGAGTTTAAGAGCTAAATCGGGCACAGTCTGATGTAGTATTTTTAGTATTTAAATTAAGGACAGTATGACTCAACCGAATATTTTGCTCATCGTGGCAGATGATTTAGGCTTTTCTGACCTCGGCGCTTTTGGTGGTGAAATTCGTACACCACATCTGGATGCAATTGCATTACAAGGGCTACGCTTGACTGACTTTCATACAGCTTCAACCTGTTCACCAACACGCTCCATGTTGTTGTCAGGAACTGATCATCATTTGGCGGGTTTAGGGACAATGGCAGAATCTATTCGACCAGATCAGCAAGGTCAACCTGGTTATGAGGGCTATTTAAATGATCAAGTGGTTGCACTACCAGAGCTATTAAAAGATGCAGGGTATTATACTGTAATGTCTGGAAAGTGGCATTTAGGGTTAACACCTGAGCGTTTCCCTGCACGCCGTGGCTTTGAAAAGTCCTTTACGCTGTTGCCAGGAGCTGCTAATCATTATGCCTTTGAAGCTGATATTCCAGATAGTGAAGTGCCTGGTCTATTGAAAGTAACACGAGGACTTTATGCGGAAAATGATCAGTATGTTGATTCAATCTCTGCAGATTTTTATTCATCGGATGCTTTTACTGATAAATTATTAGATTATTTAAAAGATGATGAAAGTCGTCAAGATCGTCCATTTTTTGCTTATTTACCATTTTCCGCACCGCATTGGCCATTACAGGCACCGCAAGAAGATATTGCACGTTATCGTGGAGTATATGATGCTGGCCCTGAAGTCTTGCGTGAAAAGCGTCTAAGTCGTATTAAAGCGTTGGGTTTAGTTGAAGCCGATGCAACGGTTCATCCTATACTTGCCCATACAAGACATTGGGAAAAACTCTCTGAGCAAGAAAAAGCAATATCAGCACGCACGATGGAAGTCTATGCCGCAATGGTTGATCGAATGGATCAAAATGTTGGACGTGTGATTGAACATTTAAAACAGACTGATCAGTTTGAAAATACTATTATTATTTTTTTGTCAGATAATGGTGCAGAAGGGGCGCAATTAGAAGCTTTACCTGTCTTTGGACCAGATCTAAATAGTGTGATCGCAAAATATTATGATAATCGTTTAAGTAATATTGGTAATGGCAATTCTTATGTTTGGTACGGAGAGCATTGGGCGCAAGCTGCAACCGCACCATCACGTTTATATAAAGCACATACTAGTGAAGGCGGTATTCGTACGCCAGCCTTTATCCACTATGCAGGTTTTGAAAAACAACAACAGATTAGCCATGAGTTTTTAACGGTTATGGATTTATTACCGACGTTGCTAGATCATTTAAAAGTTCAACATCCAGGTAAGAGCTATAAAGGTCGTAAGCTTGTACCTTTACGTGGGAAAAGTATTTTGCCATATTTGCAACAGCAACAAGGTTTCATTCATAGCAAAGATCATGTCACTGGCTGGGAGTTGTTTGGGCAAAAAGCTTTAAGAAAAGGTGATTGGAAGGCTTTATTTATTCCTGCACCGAATGGTCCAAACCGTTGGCAGTTGTATCATTTAGCAAAAGATGCAGGTGAGACGGATGACCTTGCTGAAAAATACCCTGAAAAATTGCAAGAACTGTTGGCTGAATGGCAAATTTATGTCGATGAAAATGGTGTGGTTGAAGGAAGCTTTAATCCGCTGACAAAATCGGCCTAAATGCGTGAAGAAATATCTAGATTTTTAAGAGTAGATAGATTCTTTTAAGCATATTAAGGACACTGAGATTAAATTTCAGTGTCCTTTTTAGTTTTTGGATACAACAATAAGAAATACTGAGGATATTTTTACTTGAAAATTGAGTCAAATATTGAGAAAAAGAAATTAAATATATTATTTACAAATGTATCAAAATATGATCTTTTGAATGTATTGATTTTTTTATCGTAAATTTAAAAAAAAAACCCAAAACTCAGATTATTCACAAAGATAAAGTGGTGTTCCATCTAGCTGATTTGAGTAATACGCAGTAGAATATGCGCTCTCTTCAAGTCACATTGCGGTATGGTTGTCTAAACCTGCCCGTGGAGCCAAAATCAGCATGTTTATCGTTGCCGGTGCACCTGCACACTCTTCTTTTAAGCAAACACAACTTTTAACACGCCTTGCGTCTATGAGTTCTGTTCAATCAATAGAAAGCCAATGGGTTTACCTTTTCGACCAAGCGCTTAGCGAGCAACAACAGCAATCTGCACTACAACTTTTAAATGATGGCGCATCGTTTGAAGTTCGTCAGGCTGCGAGTGATGAAGTCCAAATTTTAGTGACACCACGTGTCGGTACAATTTCGCCTTGGTCATCAAAGGCAACTGATATTTTTGCCAACTGTAATATGCCAATACACCGCCTTGAACGCGGTGTTTTGTTTACTTTAAAAGGGATTTCTACAATCTCTGATGAAGTGAAACAAGTTTTACATGACCGTATGACAGAAAGCGTATTCAATCAAATTGATGATGCGGCTGCATTATTTTCTGAAACGGAACCAAAACCTTTAAATAGCATTGATATTTTAGGAAAAGGTAAAGAAGAGTTAGTGAAAGCAAACTCTGAGTTTGGCTTTGCATTGTCTGATGAAGAAATCGATTATTTAACGGCTGCATTTACCAAAATTGGTCGTAATCCACATGACATCGAACTCATGATGTTTGCACAAGCAAATTCTGAACATTGTCGTCATAAAATCTTTGGTTCTGAATGGACAATTGATGGTGAAAAACAACCATTGTCATTGTTCCAAATGATCAAAAATACTTATAAAGAATCACCTACAGATGTCTTGTCAGCATATAAAGACAACGCTTCTGTAATTGTGGGCTTTGACACTCAGCGTTTTTATCCAAAACAAGATGCTGAAACAGGTCATCACGTTTATAAATATAAGAGCCAAGCTGCTCATATTTTAATGAAAGTGGAAACTCACAACCACCCAACTGCAATTGCACCATTCGCTGGTGCTGCGACAGGTTCAGGCGGTGAAATCCGTGATGAAGGCGCAACAGGTCGTGGTGGTAAGCCAAAAGCTGGCTTAACAGGTTTTACTGTGTCTAACTTGAATATTCCAGGCTTTGAACAGCCGTGGGAAGATAATTACGGCAAACCATCTCGTATGGCTTCACCTTTGCAGATCATGATCGATGGTCCTTTGGGCGGTGCTGCATTTAACAATGAATTTGGTCGTCCTGCGCTCAATGGTTATTTCCGTACCTTTGAACAAAACGTCAATGGCGATGTAAAAGGTTTCCATAAACCAATTATGATCGCAGGTGGTTACGGTAACATTCGTCCTGACCACGTTGAAAAAGATCCAATTCAACCGGGCGATTTACTGATTGTTCTCGGTGGTCCTGCAATGTTGATCGGTTTAGGTGGTGGAGCTGCATCTTCTGTAGATAGCGGTAAACTCGGCGAAAACCTAGATTTCGCATCAGTACAACGTGAAAATCCAGAAATGGAACGTCGTTGTCAAGAAGTCATTGATACCTGCTGGCGCATGGAAGATTACAACCCAATCGTGTCTGTACATGATGTGGGGGCAGGTGGTGTATCGAATGCGATGCCAGAACTTGTGAATGATCACGAACTTGGTGCTATTCTTGACCTGCGTAAAATTCCTTCATTGGAAAAAGGCATGTCGCCAATGGAAATTTGGTCTAATGAGGCGCAAGAGCGTTATGTATTGGCGATTCGTCCAAGCTCATTAGAATTGTTTGAATCAATTTGTGCGCGTGAACGCTGTCCGTTTGCTGTATTAGGTGAAGCGACTGAAGCACGTCAGTTGACTGTAAACGATCCATTGTTTGATAACAAAGCTGTGGATATGCCAATGCAGGTCATGCTTGGCGGAACGCCTCGAATGAGTCGTTCTTACGATTCTATCGAACGTCATGGTGATGATTTCACAGCAGAAACCGTGACTGATTTGAAAGATGCAATTTTCCGTGTTTTGAAAAATCCAACAGTTGCCTCTAAATCATTCCTCATAACCATTGGTGACCGTTCAATCACAGGTATGGTTGTACGTGACCAAATGGTCGGTCGTTGGCAAGTGCCTGTAGCGGATGCTGCAGTAACGACTACAAGCCTCGTGGGTTATACAGGTGAAGCAATGGCAATGGGTGAACGTCCACCTGTAGCATTGCTTAATCCTGCTGCTTCTGCACGTTTATCCGTTGCGGAATCAATCTCGAATATCATGTGTTCTAAAATTGACCAAATCAGTGATATTAAACTCTCTGCAAACTGGATGGCTGCTGCTGGGCAACAAGGTGAAGACCAAGCATTATTCGAAGGTGTAAAAGCCATCGGTATGGAAATGTGTCCTGCACTCGGTATTGCAATTCCAGTCGGTAAAGACTCATTGTCAATGCGTACGACATGGAATGAAGAAGGAGAGGACAAATCAGTTACTTCTCCAATGTCAGGCGTAATTACAGCATTTGCACCTGTAACTGATGTACGTAAAACATTGACACCTGAATTGAAAAATGAAGATTCAGTGCTCGTACGTATAGATTTATCTAAAGGTCAGTTCCGTTTAGGTGGTTCAATCCTTGCTCAAGTGTACAAAGCGATAGGTTCTGTGACACCTGATGTCGATAATTTTGAAGAGTTCAAAGCATTCTTTGACTTGGTTCAAGATTGGAACAATCGTGGTTTGATCAAGGCTTACCATGACATCGGTGATGGTGGTTTACTTGCAACTGTTGCTGAAATGATGTTCGCTTCACGTTTAGGTGTAGCGCTTGAAGACCAATCAACTGCGGCATTATTTGCAGAAGAAATTGGTGCAGTGCTCCAAATTTCTAAAGCAGATTGGGCAACATTAGAAGCTGAAGTTGCAGTATCAACATTGAGCGATGCCATTACGGTTGTGGGTACTGTAAATGATACAGATACATTAACCATTAATGGTTTGAACTTAGACCGTGCTGAATTACAACAAGCATGGACTGAAGTGTCTTATCAAATTCAGCGCTTACGTGACAACGTAGAAACTGCCGATCAAGAATATAGCTTGATAGCCAATAAAGAACACAAGGGCTTAATCGCATTACCAATATTCGATTTGAATGAACCTGTTGAAGCACCGTACATCAACGAACGTCGTCCAAACATGGTGATTTTACGAGAACAAGGCGTAAATGGTCATGTCGAAATGGCTGCTGCATTTGACAAGGTTGGCTTTAACACTGTCGATGTTCATATGAGCGATTTACTCGCAGGTCGTATTGATCTTGATGAGTTTGAAGGCTTAGTGGCATGTGGTGGTTTCTCATATGGTGACGTATTGGGCGCAGGCGGTGGTTGGGCGAAATCTGTATTGTTTAACCCACAATTACGTGATCAATTTGAGAAATTCTTTAACCGTGACAATACCTTCTCTGTCGGTATTTGTAATGGTTGTCAAATGTTGTCACAACTTGCACCTTTAATTCCAGGTGCAGAGCATTGGCCACGTTTCCAACGCAATACTTCAGAAATGTTTGAAGCACGTGTGGTGAACGTAAAAGTTGAAAAATCGGCTTCAATCTTGCTAACGGGTATGGAAGGTTCGATTCTTCCGATCGCTGTGGCGCATGGCGAAGGTCGTGCAGAAACTTCGGCTGAAAAATTTGCAGCATTAAATGCAGGCAACCAAGTGGTTCTACGTTATGTGGATAGCTTCGGTAACCCAACGCAAAAGTATCCAATGAACCCGAACGGTTCACCTGATGCGATTTCAGGCGTAACGTCTAAAGATGGTCGTGCAACCATTATGATGCCGCACCCTGAACGTAACTTCCGTGCGATTCAGCATTCTTGGAAACCTGAAGAATGGACTGAAGATGGTGCATGGTTACGTATGTTCCGCAATGCTCGTCAGTTTATTGGTTAATTGATTTAATCAAAAATAAAAAAGCCCCGAAAGGGGCTTTTTTATTGATGAATAATTGGAAAGTTGAAATTGTGAAGTTGGGCACATAAATTTTAATTGCTTACAATTTAAACATTGGCTTATTTTTTGCTTCATATACATTGTCTAAATAAGACTCGTATTTTGTTCCGAAATGTTCAAAAAAAATGCAAAAATGAGGAGTTAAAAATGATAAAAGTAGCTAACTATAACAATGTCACCTCCATTGCCCTACGTCAAAAAGGATGGAAACTTTTTGGTGCAGTCTTATTATTACAAATTATGATGGTGAGTGCAGGATATCTATTTCGTTTATATGGATAAGAAACTCAAAATATTTTAAATTGGCATGATTGGATAACAGCAGAAAAGGAGTATTTTGAAAATTATAAATGATGAAATAATATTGATTTTATTTAAAAAATTTCTTTTTATAAGGAGCTATGTTGTTACCGTCAAATGATTGAACTTAATCTTTTATTAAATTAAAAAGCAGTATGCGCTGATTCATACTGCTTATTCCCACTTTTTTATTGTTAAGTTTTTTCTTGTTATTTTGTCAAGATTAAACGGTTATTACGAGTTAAGCGTAAACGATATTCTTCACCTGCATGCATAATGCGGATTTCACGACCCAAAGCAAATAAATTGTTTGAGTGCAACATTGGTAGAGCGTGAGTTGATTCTGTACGTGTAAATAGGCTAAAAGGTGCGTTCATTGTTGTAACTCCGTTTTTGTGGGGTGTCTTTGAGTGATTTAAATGATAATCATTATCGAATAGACCTGTCAATGCAATTTTTATCATTTTTAAAAAAAGTTACAATAGGACAATGAAGTAACAATAGCACTGAGGTCAATGATGGCAAAGCCTTCTATTCATGTAGCAATCGCACTACTTTTTCATCGTGGAAAAGTTTTGGTAGGTTGGCGAAATGCAGAGCAACATCAGGGGAATAAGCATGAATTTCCAGGCGGTAAATTTGAAGAAAAAGAAACGCCCATCCAAGCTTGTCGTCGTGAAGTTATGGAAGAAGTTGGAATTGATCTGACCGATTGGCACAATTTTGATTTTGTACAGCATGATTATGATGATCTTCAAGTTAATCTGCACTTTTTCCATACCTATGTTGATGATACGCAATTGGCTACAATAGTAGAGCCGTGGACGTGGTTTAAGCGTGAAGAATTAGACGTTTTAAACTTTCCTAAAGCCAATCAAGATATAGTTAATCGTTTAGTATTGCCACAACACATTAAAATTACGACAGACCTTTCAGATATCGTTCAGCTTGCTGAAAATACGCTGTTGTATTGGCGTATGCAGTTAAAAGTGCATGAAATTCAAACAGCGTTATCCGCATTGCCAAATGAACAATTAGCAAAAATTATGCTGAACGTTGTGCAATGGCAACAGCTTCCAAAGGATTTGCAACAACGGATAGGCTTTATCCATTTTAAACAAAATCAATTGATAGAGTATCAATCTAAAGATCGTCCGCAAGGCGTTATATGTATAGCTGCATGTCATGATTTGAGCTCATTACAGCAAGCTCAACAGATTGGAATTGATGCTGCAATTTTAAGTCCTGTACAAGCAACGAATACGCATCCTGATGTTCAACCCCTTGGATGGACTCAATTTTCTGAATTTACCAAAGCAATGGATATTCCTGTTTATGCATTAGGTGGAATGAAACCAAGCGATTTGGAGCAAATTCAACAACATCAAGGTTATGGTGTCGCGGGCATATCAAATTTTTAATTTGAATGGCTGATTGAAGAGCTATAGTGCTTTTAAACGTGTTTGTGCTTCCTGAATCAGGGCTGTATTTTTTTGAACTTGTCCTGATTTAAGAATAACCTGCCAAAGTTGCTTTTTAGAAGATTGGGTTTGTGCATAACTCAGCCCGCGGCGTGCTAAAGATTCTGCATTGCTGGCTTTATTTTGCTTCAATGCAATTTCAGAAAGCCAATAGTAGCTTTCGTCAGATTGTGGCGCGAGCCGTTGTACGTGTAGAGCATATTTCTCAGCTTCTGCCCATTTTCCTTGCTGAAATGCTGTCTTTGTTGCTTGAAGCAAATGTTTAACGGCAGGCGTTTCACGACCATCGTCAAACTTTTGTGGAGTAGGTAGTACTTTCGGTTGTGAAGTGACAATAGGCACTTTAGGTGCTTTTTCCCGAATAATTTCAGGATAGTCATACGTGGTAATTTTTACTCCATCGGATGTTGTGACTGAGGGCTTTGTTGGTGTAGGTGGAGTATGGGGCGTGACTTTTTGAGGTACAGGTGTAGATTGACATGCCGTTAATCCAACGATAATACCTACACCCAACAGCACACAACGAAGTATTTGAGATTGCATCAATACCGTATTCTCCATTAATTTTGGTAGCTACCACTCGAAATTATATGACCACTGGAATTACTATCCTCAGATGAGTTACTTTCACTTTCGCGAATGTAATTTTCAATGCTGTCATTGCTTATAGTTTGTGAACTTGAAGGCTGTTGATCTGGAACATAATCAGGTTCGACATTGTAGTGTGACGAGCCACATGCAGTTGCACGGTTCGGTACAGTATGACGTAGCATTGGAATATACATCGCATCACCACAACCTTGTGCGGATAATTCACCACTTGCGATATCAATCCATTGCCATTGCACATCATCGGTTTGACGCAAGTTGACAGGTTTTTGACGTAGTTGTTTCATAACATTGATCCAGACGGGTAGTGCCCCTGTAGAACCTGTTAATCCTGTAACTTTGTTATCATCAAGCCCAAGCCAAACGACAGCTAAATTGTTGCCTGAGTAGCCTGCAAACCAAGAGTCACGAGTATCATTGGTTGTACCTGATTTTCCTGCCAATTTAAGTTCAGATGAGAAGGTATTGTAGGCAGATTTACCTGTACCTGATGACATGACCTGTTGTAAGCCATAATTCAAAATATACGCCGAAGAAGGTTCAATGGTTTGTTGTACATTCAAACCATAACGATCAAGTAAACGACCATTAGAGTCTGCAACAGTACGAATAGCTTTGACTGGATACTTAAAGCCACCTGTTGCAAAATTACCATAAATACTCATCATTTCCATAGGTGACATATCTACAGCACCCAAGAAAATAGAAGGATAGTTTGGAATTTTTGAGGTTACACCAAATTTAACAAGATTATTTTTAAATGTAGATAATCCAAACTCCTGTCCCAAGCGAACTGCAGACAAATTGTATGAATTTGCTAATGCTTGAGCGAGTGGAACATAACCATGACCCGATCCACTATAGTTTTTAGGCGTCCAAGATTTATTATTTTCAACGGGTATACTAATGGGTGAGTCTTCAATTTGAGTCGCCCAATTATAACGTCCCGATTCAATTGCACTTAAATAAATCACAGGTTTAAGCAATGAGCCGACTTGGCGTTTGGCATCAATTGTGCGGTTAAAGCCAGTAAAATCTTGTGTAGAACCGACAGCAGCAATTAGTTCACCATTTTCAGGGCGTGAAATGAGTACAGCACCTTGTAAATCTTTTAAGCGTTTCGGATTTGCACCTGCTAGACGTGCCACACTTTCACGGAAACTATTTTGCACACGTGTCTGTGCAACAGGATCAAGTGTAGTGAAAATACGTAAACCTTGATTGGTTAAATCGGTTTCTTGATATTCGGTTTTAAGTTGACGGCGTACAATATCGAGGAAATCTGGGAAGCGAGCAGTTCCAAGACTCGGTTTATCAACTATATTTAGTGCACGATTACTTTCTTTTTCAAACTGTTCAGGCGTTAAATATCCCATCACTAGCATATTATTGAGGACGACATTGCGACGTTTTTTAGCAAGTTCAGGGTTTTTCCATGGATTGTATAGGGTAGGACCTTGGACTAAACCAACAAGGAATGCTTGTTGGGAAATATTCAGTTCACTGAGCGGTAAACCAAAATAAAACTGTGAAGCCAAACCATAACCATTGACTGAATAATTACCGCTTTGACCTAAATTTACTTCGTTTAAATACGCTTCTAAAATTTCATCTTTACTGTAATGCAATTCAAGTAATAAAGACATAAAGGCTTCGTTAACTTTACGTTTTAATGTTTTTTCAGGAGTGAGATAGAAATTTTTAATAAGCTGTTGCGTAAGTGTAGAACCACCTTGACGCTTACCACCAGTGACGTTACTCACTAAAGCACGGGCAGTCCCACGAAAGGAAATGCCATGGTGGTGATAAAAATTACGATCTTCAGTTGCAATAAGTGCTTCAATTAAAGGCTTAGGGACTTTATCTAGCTTAATGAGGACACGATCTTCATTGTGTTGAGGGTAGATGCCACCAATCAACATAGGTTCAAGGCGTGCAATCCCTGTATTTGTTGGCTTTGTTGCTTTGACATCGGCAATCACATCATTGGCAAAAGTGACTTGTAAAATTTGTTCAGGGTCTACACTGTCACCAAAGTCAAAACCTCGGGTATGGACATAAAATGAATTGGCTTGTGCAACATAGCTACCTGGTTTGGCATAGCTATCACTGCCTTTATAGCCAAGTAATTTGAGTTCTTGTTCAAAATCATCTTGTGCTACTGGTGCATTGGCATAGACTTCAAGGGGGCGTGCAAAAACTTTGGCAGGAATATCCCAACGATTACCTTCAAATTTATCACGAATGAGATTGTCGAGCCGAATCAAATACACACTGAAAGCCAAAAATGCGCCAATGATAAGCACACAAAAAATCAATGCAATAATGCCAATACCACGTTCAGACTTCATAAAGACAGATAAAACTCATATTTAATATGCTAATCATGCGAAGCTTTTTGTCATTTTGCAATAATAAAACTGTGAAATCATTTAAATTGGAGTTGTAAATAACAAGAATAGGTATGATATTTTTCTTGTGTCTTTTTAAAAATAATCCTGTTAGTGCTACTATAGTCATAATCACAGTGGAGTCTGAGCATACGTGCAAATATCAGCAAAGTCATTTCGCAATATTGGTTTAATCGGGCGACCTGATAAAACTTCTGTCGTCGATACCTTGTCATTGATTCATGATCATCTGCTCAGTCTAGGGTTACATCCTGTTTTTGATACTGAAACTGCTGCATTGGTGCCTTATCCAAATACGCAAGCCGTGAGTAAAAGTTTACTCGGAGAAGTGGTAGATTTGGTCATTGTGGTCGGTGGAGACGGTTCGTTACTTCATGCAGCGCGTGCGTTGGTCAAATACAATACGCCTGTATTGGGCGTGAACCGTGGTCGGCTTGGATTTCTGACAGATATTAAACCTGCTGAAGTTTTGTTTAAACTCGATCAGGTGTTAAAGGGAGATTTTCAGCTAGATCGTCGGTTTTTATTAGAAATGGAAGTTCGTAGCAATAATCAAACGATTTATGATGCCATCGCACTAAATGATGTTGTATTGCATTCAGGTCGATCTGTACATATGATTGATTTTGAACTCAATATTGATGGTCAGTATGTTTATAGACAACACAGTGATGGCTTGATTGTATCAACGCCGACAGGTTCGACAGCGTATGCATTGTCAGGTGGTGGACCTATTTTACACCCAAGTATGGATGCAATTGCATTAGTACCAATGCATCCACACACTCTATCTTCACGCCCAATTGTGGTGGGTGGACACAGTGAAATTAAAATCCAAATTCGTGAAAATCGTGTCTTACCCATGGTCAGTGCAGACGGGCAACATAGTATTTCTTTAAATGTTGGAGATAGTTTGCATATTCGTAAACATCCCTTCAAACTTATATTATTACATCCACCGGGTTATGACTTTTATATGGCATGTCGTACTAAACTCGGTTGGAACCAAGATTTTGACTCTTTTCAACAGCAGGATTGAACATGAATATTGAACAAATGCTTTCTATTTTGGATGCTGATATTGTTGAGCGTTTAAAAACCGCCGTTGAAATTGGTAAATGGCCAAATGGCGTGGTTTTAACTGCGGAACAACGTCAGATTTGTATGCAAGCGGTAATTGCTTGGGAACATCAAAATGTGGATGCCAAAGAACGCACAGGTTATATCGATAAAGGGCATAAGGAAGAAGATGAAGAGTGTGATTCTCATGTTCCAGAGCCTGAGTTTAAACCAATTCGTTTTGTATAATGTATTAAGTAAAAAGAATCATAGTATCATTCAAATGCTATGATTCTTTTGTAAGATCAAGCAATAAGATTAAAATCGATTCTTCCAGAGTTCTTTGCCCCTTGCCATTGCTTCATCAAATGAAGTTACAGCACCCATCGTATGCAGTGCTATTCCCATCGTTTCAGGCACAGCAATTTCACCATATTCATGGTTTTGCTTACCTTCCCAAACTGCTTTGAATACTGCTAAATCGAGTTCTTCTTCCGAAGGTGAACGGTTTTCGGTAAGTTTTGGTAATTCATGCTCATATTTTTCACCATTTTGAATCCCACAAATTAACGTCTTTGCATCAGGATTGCGCTCAAACTCCCCCCCTTCACCTTTAATCACAGCACTATTTTGATAACCCAATTGGAAAGCAGCTTGTTGATGTGAACTTCTGTAAGCAGGGTGGAAAATGGCTTGCATGGTGGCTTTGGCGTTAAAGGGATTAATGAGGCGAGCAAGCGTATGGATAGGGGAGCGTAAACCCATAACATTGCGAAGATTAATCAGATCACTTAAAGTTGGTGAAATAGCTTCTAAAGGCAAATAAGCAAAATTACGTTGCTTAAGTTGTTCCATAACTTCTTTTTCATTTTGGCAAATAGGAAAACCTAAATATTCTAAAACTTGTTCGGTATATAATCGATTAATTGTATGCCCTGAAGCGCCGTGCATTACTACTTTATAACCATGTTTTGCCAAGGTTAGTGCGGCAAGTAAAAACCATGGATAATGTTTACGCTTGCCAGCATATGATGACCAATCAAGATCGACATTAAGTGTTTGGAAATTCAATTGGTCTTTAGTTGCCTGTACAAAACCATGTAACTCATCTACAGACTCTTCTTTGACCCGAAGCAACATAAGAAATGCGCCAAGCTGAACATCAAGAACTTCATCTTTTAAAATCATACGAAAAGCCTGATATGCTTCATCATAACTTAGTGATCTTGCACCATTTTTACCTTTTCCAACAATGCGAACGTATTGGGCAAAAGGGTGTTCAAAGTCTTTGTAAAGATTACGTTTTGTAGGCATAGGGAAATCTAAATTTTGAAAAAATAACTGTACTAACACTATGACATAAAAGTATGCAGAATAAATTGGATTGATTAATGTTCGACTAATGTCTAATAGGGAAATGTTTTATTTTTAAGCGATTTTAACAATTTCATGGGGTGTGGTTAGAAAAAATTCATTAAACTAATCACATTAATTTCTATTATTCATCTCCTATTCCCACTTTTTAGTTTTTTCTTTGTAGAAAAACTGAAATAAAGTCGATGACATTAGTCTCTATGTAGTTGTGATGTTTCGGAATATTTTGATTTTTCGAGTGTATTTTTGTTTTAAAAAAATGTTTGCCTTTGTGTTTTACAAAGGTTTTTAGGGCTACGTATCTTATAGATATGTGAAATTTTTGAATATTTATTTCTGTGCTGAGCAGCAATAAATATATAATGATGAAACTCTTATGGCTAAACAACCTTTGTATAAGTCACTATATTTTCAAGTGATTGTTGCCATTATTGCTGGTGTGTTGGTTGGACATTTTTATCCAAGTAGTACGCAGATAATTAATGGTGTAGAAAAAAATATCCCAGGTTTAGGTGAGCAACTTTATCCATTGGGTAAGGCATTCATTAATCTGATTAAAATGATTATTGCTCCTGTAATCTTCTGTACTGTCGTGAGCGGTATTGCGGGTATGGAAAGCATGAAATCTGTAGGTAAAACAGGCGGTATCGCTTTGCTTTACTTCGAGATTGTATCAACAATTGCACTGCTCATTGGTTTGTTAGTGATTAACATTGCCAAACCAGGTGTAGGTATGAATGTTGATCCAAGTAAATTGGATACTTCAGGTATTTCTAAATTTGTAGAAAGTGGTGCATCACAGTCAACGCTTGATTTCTTTATGAATATCATTCCAAACACAGTGGTTGGTGCATTTGCAGAAGGTGAAATTCTGCAAGTATTACTTTTTGCTATTTTATTTGGTTTTGCTTTGCATAAACTCGGTGAAGCAGGTAAACCTGTACTGAAGTTTATTGATCAAGTTTCACATGTGTTCTTTAACATTGTAAATATGATCATGAAGCTTGCTCCGATTGGCGCTTTTGGTGCAATGGCTTATACCATTGGCAAATATGGTATTGGCAGTTTGGCTCAATTAGCTCAGCTAATTATTTGTTTCTATATCACGTGTTTGCTCTTTATTTTCTTAGTATTAGGTACTATTAGTCGTATTTGTGGTTTTAGTATTTTAAAAATGATTCGCATGATTCGTGAAGAGTTGCTCATTGTGTTGGGTACGTCTTCATCAGAATCAGTGTTGCCACGCATGTTGAAAAAACTTGAAATTGCGGGTTGTGAAAAGTCTGTTGTAGGTTTAGTTATTCCAACAGGGTATTCATTTAACTTAGATGGTACATCAATTTACTTAACAATGGCGGCAATCTTTATTGCCCAAGCGACCAATACTCAACTTGATTTATCACATCAAGTGACTTTACTTTTGGTGTTGTTAATTTCATCTAAAGGTGCGGCAGGTGTAACAGGTTCAGGCTTTATTGTTATGGCGGCAACTTTGTCAGCTGTGGGACATATTCCTGTTGCAGGTTTGGCGTTGATTTTAGGTATTGACCGTTTCATGTCAGAAGCACGTGCCTTGACTAATTTGGTTGGTAACTCTTTAGCAACTATCGTTGTTGCGAAATGGGTTGGGCAATTAGATACGGAAAAACTACAACATGCATTGAACAATCCAGAGGAAGTGGATCGTAAAATGCTTGAAGAAAATAACCAAGCCCATGCTTAATATTTGAAGTTAACAATTCAAAATTAGTATACAGATTTACCTATTGAGGAAGCTTTGGCTTCCTTTTTTAGGCTTTAAAATTTATTAAGAACACATTGTTAAAAAAATAAAGAAACAGGAAGTGATACTCCCTGCTTTAGAGTGTTTATATATAGTTTGGTTTCATAGCCAATTAATCTGGAACAACATTTTGATGTTGTTTTAGGGTGCGATCAAGCTGTTCTTTATCTAAAGCATTGTCCCAACGCGCCACCACAATTGTTGCACAAGCATTACCGACAAAGTTTGTGAATGCACGGCATTCAGACATGAAGCGATCAATACCTAAAATTAATGCCATACCTGCAACAGGTACAGCAGGAACAACGGATAATGTTGCGGCAAGTGTGATGAAACCCGCACCTGTTACACCTGCAGCACCTTTAGAGCTAATCATGGCGACAAGAAGCAATAAAATCTGATGTTGTAGGCTTAGATCAATATTACAAGCCTGTGCAATAAATAGTGCAGCCATGGTTATATAAATGTTGGTTCCATCTAAGTTAAATGAATAACCTGTAGGAACGACCAAGCCGACGACTGATTTTTCACAACCCGCTTTTTCCATTTTACGCATGAGTGATGGAAGTGTAGCTTCAGATGAAGACGTACCCAATACAAGCCATAATTCATCTTTAATATAACGAATCAAATCAATAATAGAGAAGCCATTATAACGAGTAACTGCACCTAAAATGACGAGAACAAAGAGTAGTGCAGTAAAGTAGAATGTCAAAATGAGCATGAATAAATTACCAATACTATCAATTCCATATTTACCTATTGTGAATGCCATCGCACCAATAGGTGCAAACTTCATTAGCATGCCAACAAGGTGGAAAATTGGTGCAGTTAAATGATTAAGGAAATCGACAATCGGCTTGCTTTTTTCACCAATTGAAGGAAGTGATAAGCCAAACAGAACGGCAACAAACAGCACTTGTAAAATGTCTCCACTTGTCAGTGGGCTTGCAAGGGGGGGGATATTCATCAGGAAGTCTAAGATTGATGCATCGTGTGCTTTCTCAGCATATTCGGTAATTTTATCGGTTTTTAATGTTGAAGGGTCAATGTTCAAGCCTTTACCAGGTTGAACCAAGTTTGCAACAGTCATACCAACAATCAATGCAAGCGTCGAGAAGGTCAGAAAGTACAGCATGGCTTTACCTGCTACACGTCCCACACTTGCCATATGGGTCATACCTGAAATTCCTGTCACAATAGTTAGGAAAATTACAGACGTAATAATCATTTTAATAAGTTTAATAAATGCGTCACCAAGTGGTTTGAGGCTTCTCCCGACATGGGGATAGAAGTGACCGAGTAAAATACCAATTACAATGGCTGCAATTACTTGCACATAAAGTACTTGGTAGAATTTTTGTGGCTTTTTGGAATGTTCACTTTGAGTATCTGTTTATATTTCCATGTTGATTCCTTTCACCAAATTGATTCCTTTCACCAAATTGATTCCATTTGGTATTTATTTAAAAATATCACTTAAGACTTAATCAATTAAATAAATATTGCTTGTTGTTTTAACGTATTGATTTTAAATAGATGTACTTAAACAACAAACACATTGATTAGATTAAATAAAGTATTAAATTAGATATTATTTATTAAAAAATATTAGGTATTTGTATTTGATATGATTTGTATATTATTTTTATTTATATGAATTTTATTTATTTTTGATTTGACTTGTTTATTTTGATACATCCATTTTTAGAAAAAAATTGAATAAACTGTCTTAAAATGCTTTTAACCTATTTTGATTTGCGATATCCGTTATATATTTCAGGTCTTAATTTAAGTTTTACTGATAAAAAAGTGATATGCGGCACATTTTTATGTATTGGGCTACATCGAGATTAAAAATGACCACAGGTTTCATGTTTTTCATTTCAAAAATGATTAGGATGGCTGTGATAACAATCAAAAATTTCGTGATACAAGGAAAATGTAATGCTGGCTTATGATGCTGATTTGGAATTATTCAAGGACAATTTTAAACGTTTTATGAATGAGCACATTGCTCCTCATTATGAGCAATGGGAGCGTGAAGGAATCATGCCTCGTTCAGTGTGGACACTGTTGGGTGAAAATGGCTACCTCTGTGTTGATGTGCCAGAAGAATACGGTGGTTATGGTGTTCCAACAGAATATTCGCTTATGTTGGTCGAAGAATCGGCACGTGCAGGCTATGGCTCATTATCGACAGCAATTTCGTGTCACTCTGAAATTGCAGGACCGTATATTTTAAATATTGCTAATGAAGAACAAAAGCAATATTGGTTGCCAAAAATGGTATCGGGTGAAGTGGTTGGTGCAATTGGTATGACTGAGCCGGGTGCAGGTTCTGACTTACAAGGTATGCGTTCATCTGCTATTTTAAATGGTGATCATTATGTTTTAAATGGTTCTAAAACTTTTATTTCCAATGGTCAGCATGCAGATTTAGTGGTTTTAGCGTGTAAAACAGATCCACAAGCACGTGCAAAAGGTGTGTCATTACTACTTGTAGATACGCATTTAGATGGTTTTAAGAAGGGTACAAACTTAGACAAAATCGGTCTGCATTCTCAAGATACATCTGAATTATTCTTTGATAATGTCAAAGTGCCTGCCAACCAATTGTTAGGAAATGCAGGGCAAGGTTTTGCTTATTTGATGCAAGAGCTTCCACGTGAACGTACAGCAATTGCAGCAACTGCATTGGGCGCAATTCGTGGTGCGATTGATGTGACAAGTAAATATGTGAAAGAACGTCAAGCTTTTGGTCAGGCGATTGGTAACTTCCAAAATACGCGTTTTGTTCTTGCTCAAGCGAAAATTGATGAACTTGCAACGGCGGCATTTTATAACCAAAACTTGGCTTTATATAAAGAAAATAAATTGGATGTTGAAACAGCAGCAGCATTGAAAAGCTTTAGTTCAGATATGCAGATGAAAGTGGCAGATAGTTTACTGCAACTTTTCGGTGGTTATGGCTATATGGTTGAATACCCAATTTCACGCTTCTTTGTTGATGCACGTATCCAACGCATTTATGGTGGAACAAATGAAATTATGAAAGAAATTGTGGCACGTGGCTTGATTGGTCGATAATTTCGATACTTGATCTAGACTCCAAAAATAAAGATCAAGCTATCCAAAGGTAGCTTGATCTTTTTACATATATAAAGGCTGATCCATAAAAAAAGCAGAAACTTGATTCTCAATTAAAAACTTAAAAACAATGTAATAAATTATTAATTCCTTAAAACACTTAAACATTCATCAATAAAAATAGGTAGCTCAAAGGTCGAACGTGAGGATATATATAGATTATTGTCATTGACTACTTCATGATCAAAAATGACAGCCCCAGCATCTTTGAGTTCTTTAATCGTTTCATGAATAGAGGTTAAGCGTCTACCAATAGCAATCTGTGCATCGATGAGTAAATGCGGACTATGACAACACAATAAAATAGGTTTTTGTGCGTTTGCAAAACTGCGCAAAAAATCGATAAAGCGCTGATCTTTTTTCAGGTGATAGGGTGAGTGCCCACCAGGAATCATCAGTGCATCAAAGTCTTGGACTGAAATGTCATCAATACCTAAATCAATACTCACAGAGGATTTTCGTTGCTGACTATAAATGATATTGCCAGCCTGCTTTTCAATGTTGCGTACACTATGACTTGCTGCACGAAAGGCTTCTACAGGAGCATGATATTCAATATCTTCAAAGTCTTGGGTGACGAGAACAGCAATACGTTTATTCATTTTTTTTCTCGCACTACTTTTATTTTAATAAGCATACGAAATTTTGAGCAAAAATTATTATATGCATTTGTTGTTGAATCGTTATGTAACGTAATTTTAACCAAGTCTATGTATTTTTGTGCAAATTTTTCTAATTTTACGAATTTTTATAGAGAGAACTGCTAAAAAGTAAAAAATGATTTTGTTCATCTGTTTTGGGGTGATGAATTATTGTTTTATTGCAATAAGCTGTTGGATAAAAGGCGTATTGCACAACAAATCGTACTGAACTATTGTTATACTATTTAAACTTAAAACCTCGGGTAATCTCGATTTTCATAGGGCGATATAACAATGATCAACGTTGATCAACAAGCAACCTCTCTCGATCTTTCTCAAATCCGTGACGATATTGATTCTGTCGACCAACAGATTCAACAACTGATCAACCGCCGTGCCAAATTGGCTGAAGCTGTCGCAAAAGCGAAATTTGCAGCAGAAGAGAATCCGTTGTTTTATCGCCCTGAACGTGAAGCTCAAGTTCTACGAAATGTGATGGAGCGTAATGAAGGCCCGTTGTCCGATACAACTATGGCTCGTTTGTTTCGTGAAATTATGTCGGCATGTTTGGCACTTGAAGCACCGCAAAGCATTGCATTTTTGGGCCCTGTTGGAACATATACGCATTCAGCCGTATTGAAACATTTCGGTCAAGATGCAGTGGTTCGTCCATTGCCAACCATTGATGAAGTGTTCCGTGAAGTGGAAGCGGGTAGCGCGCACTACGGTTTAGTGCCTGTAGAAAACTCGTCTGAAGGCGTTGTGAATCATACTTTAGATTGTTTTAAAGCATCACATTTGAATGTCATTGGTGAAGTTGAATTGCGTATTCATCACCAATTTTTAGTGTCTTCAAATACGCGTAAAGATAGTATTAAACAGATTTATGCTCATCAACAAACTTTGGCACAGTGTCGTGGTTGGTTGGATGCACATTATCCAGGTGTAGAGCGAGTTGCACTCAGTTCAAATGCAGAAGCTGCTCGTCGTATTCGTAATGAGTGGCATTCAGCAGCGATTGCATCAGATGTGGCTGCAAGTATTTATGATCTTGAAATTTTGCATGGCAATATTGAAGACAATCCTGAAAATACGACACGTTTCCTTGTGATTGGCCGTGAAAAAGTGCCACAAAGTGGTAATGATAAATCATCATTACTCATTTCTGCACATGACCGTGCAGGAGCGTTACTTGAGATTCTTGCACCATTTGCTAAACATAACATTAGCTTGACCAGTATTGAAACTCGTCCTGCGTTACCTGAAAAATGGGCTTACGTGTTCTTTATTGATCTTGAAGGTCATGTAGAACAGGACAATGTAAAAGCTGCGATTGAAGAAATTCGCCCATTAGTGAAAGAAGTGCGTGTATTGGGTTCATACCCAATTGCTGTACTTTAAGTTTAGGTTGAAGGTCTGAAATAGCATCATGTCACAACCTATGTTTAAAAAAGTTGCGTTTATTGGGCTTGGGCTAATAGGTTCAAGTCTTGCTCGGGTAATTCTTGCGGAAAATTTAGCAAATACTATTGTTGCTTCAACACGTTCGAAAAAAACCTTGGAAGATGCCAAAGCTTTAGGATTGATTTCTGAAGGTTTTACCGATCCTGCCGATGCAGTGAAAGATGCTGATTTAGTGGTTTTAGCCTTGCCTGTTCGTGCAACGCAAAAAGCACTTGCAAGTATTCAGCCTTATTTGTCAGAAAACTGCATTATTACTGATGTTGGAAGTACCAAAGGTAATGTGGTTGATGCAGCTAAAGCTGTGTTTGGTGATGTACTACCTGTTGGGTTTGTTCCGGGACACCCAATTGCTGGTGCAGAACATACAGGTGTGCATGCAGGTAAAGTCGATTTATTTGCCAATCATAAAGTGATTCTCACGCCATTACCAAGTAGTGCAGATTGGGCAGTGAATAAATTGATTCAGCTCTGGCAAGCAGCGAAAGCCGAAGTTATTTGTATGGATGTGGAAAAGCATGATGAAGTGCTTGCGCATACGAGTCATTTACCACATTTAATGGCATTCAACTTGGTTGAACAACTTGCAAATCGTGAAGATAATTTCGATATTTTTCGTTATGCAGCAGGTGGTTTTCGTGATTTCTCACGGATTGCAGCGAGTGATCCACAAATGTGGCATGACATCTTTTTTGCTAATAAAAAAGCAATACTCAATGCTGTAGATGGATTTGAAGCTCAACTTAAAACATTACGCCAACTCATTGAAAATGAAAATTCACAGGCATTGATGGGATTGCTCGGACATGCTCAAGCAGCACGTCAACATTTCAATCATATGCTCGCTCAAAAACCTTTGATGGAGAAAAATAAGGTGACACAACAATTTACCATTTTGCCAGGTGATAAGACATTTAAAGGTAAATTTACCGTGCCGGGTGACAAATCAGTGTCACATCGCTCCATCATGTTTGGTGCGATTGCAGAAGGCACAACGCATGTGACAGGTTTCCTTGAAGGTGAAGATGCACTTGCAACTTTGCAAGCATTCCGTGATATGGGCGTGAGTATTGAAGGTCCTAAGAATGGTGAAGTAACCATTCATGGTGTTGGTATGAATGGTCTAAAAGCACCGAAAACTGCACTATATATGGGGAACTCAGGTACATCAATGCGCTTGCTTTCAGGCATGTTGTCGGCTCAAGCTTTTGACTCTGTGATGACAGGTGATGCATCACTTTCTCAACGCCCAATGGAGCGTATAGCGAAGCCTTTACGTGAAATGGGTGCACAAATTCAAACGACGGGTGAGCGTGGTACGCCACCGATTTCGATTACAGGTGCACAAGCTCTAAAAGGTATTCACTATGATTTGCCAATGGCATCTGCACAAGTGAAATCAGGGATTCTATTGGCAGGTTTATGGGCTGAGGGCGAAACTTCAGTGACTGAACCTGAACCTACTCGTGACCATTCAGAACGTATGCTTCGTGCTTTTGGTTATGATGTAAAAACTGAAGGCAATCGTATTTCGCTACAAGGTGGTGGAAAATTAGTGGGGACTGATATTCAAGTACCCTCTGATATTTCTTCTGCTGCGTTCTTTATGGTCGGCGCTGCCATTACCAAAGGTTCGGATGTAACGCTTGAAGCAGTGGGTATTAACCCGACACGTACTGGTGTAATTGAAATCCTAAAACAAATGGGTGCAGATTTAAACGTTGAAAATGAGCGTATTGCAGGCGGTGAGCCAATTGCAGACATTCGTATTCGCGGGACACGTACACTCAAAGGCATTCATATGCCAGAAGATCAAGTACCATTGGCAATTGATGAATTTCCATCACTATTTATTGCGGCTGCATGTGCAGAAGGGCAAACGATTTTGACGGGTGCTGCTGAACTTCGTGTAAAAGAGTCCGACCGTATCCAAGTGATGGCAGATGGGTTAAAAACCATGGGGATCGATTGTACACCAACTGACGATGGTATTATTATTGAAGGAAAAGGCAAATCAGGTGAGTGGGGTGCAATCTTCACAGGAGGTGAAATTGAATCACACCACGATCATCGTATTGCCATGAGCTTCTCAATGGCGGGTTTGCGTAATTCGGGTGAAATTAAAATTGTTGGTACAGAAACAGTTGCAACGAGCTTTCCAACATTTACGCAATTGACCAATCAAGCGGGTTTGCAGATTCAGGTGACTGAATAAGTTTCAAACCAATTTAATCGCCAATCTTTGGTCTAGTTTTTGTATATTTGTTCGACAACAGCCAAGCAAACGCTTGGCTGTTTTGTTTTTATTGCTTATTCTAAAACCATACAACTATAAAGTCTTTTGGATGAAGCGATGAGAACATTACAATTTACTGCAAACTGTGAAAATCATATCAAAAGTGAAGCTCAGGGCAATGCATGTCATGTCACTCAGGAATATGTAACTGATCTATTGTCTCAATCGCTTAAAGAATATGGTTTTAAGACTGAAACTGCGCATTCAGAAGAAAATATTGCGGTAAGTGTAGAAAATCATCCAATTGGCTTAGGTGTATATTGTCAATTAAATGATAAAGGTTTGTTGACCTGTCAAATTTCTGCTCATGCAGATGAAGAACAAGTCTGGTTTAAGAAAATTGCTACGCAAAGTATGATTAAGCAGCTTGCTAATGCTGTTGAAAATACTTTGAAAAAAGATGATGCGTTTAGTGGTTTTGAGTGGAAAAGTTAAGATTTAAGTGAGTTGAGTGTATATAAAAATGCTGAATAGCGTAGGCTGATTCAGCATTTTTATTGTGTAGCAATTTAAAAGCTATTCTACTCTCAACCAAGTTTGGCTACGCCCCACAGCTGAAACACCAATATAGCCACGTAAAAATAGTTTCTTACCATTTGGACTGACTTTACCTTTTAGGCTATAGAGTTTGCCTGAAACAGGATCAATAATTTTGCCATTGGTATAATTTATTTGATCCTCAGTTTTTAAACCTGAAATGACTTGCATGCCAATAATTGGCTTATTGGTGTAAGGTGCAGGGCAGTTGGTACAAAATTCTTTTGGTGTATAACCAGGTCGAGGAGTTGCTTTGAGTGCGGTTCCTGCGTATGTACCATTGGCTTGTTTTTCCATTTTAACTAAACCTTTTGGTTCACCTGTTTTGTCATCAATATAGCGCCATGTTCCTGTAATATCTTGAGAAAATACGCTTGTACTGATCAGTGTAATAAAGATTGCCCCAAAAACTTTTTTCATAATATCCCTATATAAAAATATAATTAGCAAAACTAGCTAAAGACTTGATTGTATAATAAATAATGAAAATTAATATTTACATATTGCGCCAAAATTAAGTGAAAAATAAAGCATAATCACCAATCTAGGTTATTTATTCCTCATATTATTGTTGTTTGAGTGTATTGATTGGCATTTATTCTTTTAGGTGTTGAATGAGCTGATTAAGCGCTATTTCAATATTTTCATCTATTTCAAATGAGCAATTGATACGAATGTGATGGTATTCTTTTTCCATTTGATAAAATAATGTACCAGGTGCAACACCAATATTTTGCTCCAATAACTGCTGATAAATCAGATGACTATTTAGATATTTAGGTAAACTAATCCAAAGAAAATAGCCTGAAGGATAGAGTTTTATTTTAAATGAGTCAGGTAAATGCGTAGATAAATATTGATAGTATTGTAGTTTTAAACGTTTCATCGTACTACGAAGCATTTTTAAATGCTTTTCATAATGTCGATGAGATAAATATTCTGCCAATGCATTTTGAATCAGTGAATTGACTGAAATGGTACTCATCAATTGCAAATGTTGGATATGTTCAGAAAATTTTCCTGCATATACCCAACCAATACGAAAACCTGCACCAAGCGTTTTTGAAAAAGATGAACAGTGTAGTACCCAATTTTGTTGATCAAAATACTTCATAGATAAGGGTTTTTTATGCCCATGATAAAGTTCTTCATAAACATCATCTTCAATTAAGTAAATTTGATGCTCATGTAAAAGCTGTGCTAATTGCAGCTTAATTTCATCACTGACGGTAAAGCCAACAGGGTTGTGGCTGTTTAACATGAGTAGGCAGACTTTAATTGGATAGCGTGTTATGGCATCTTTAAAGGCTTCTAAATCAAACCCATATTCAGGATGCTCTGGAATGCTAATGACTTTTAGACCCAAGTGTTCCGCAGCTTGCCATGCGCCATAGAAAATAGTTTCCTGCAATAAAATATAATCTCCTGCTTGGGTTAGAGCTTTGAGTGAGAGATTTAAAGCATCCAATCCTCCAGAGGTAATGACAATATCAGAAGGATCGGTTTGAATGCCTTGCATACTATAACGTTGTGCAATTAATTTTCTTAGTTCAATATTCCCAGGAGGAAGGCTTGGCATTTGTTCATAGTTTTGACGATATTTAGATTGTTGTGCCAATGTTTGCATCAATTTTGCTGAAAACAACAATTGGCTATTTGGGAATGCACTCCCAAAAGGAGTAATATTTTTATTTTGAATCGATTTTAAATAGCGAAAAATTAAAGAATTAATCTCAATCTGTTCATTCAGTATAACATTGGTTTTATAAGCATTTGTGATGGGTACTTCGGCAACAAAGTAACCGAGCTTTGTCCGTGAATAGATCAGACCCTGTGCTTCTAAATCTTGATAAGCATTCATCACCGTCATTAAGCTAAAACCTGAAGTATTGGCTTGCTGACGTAAAGAAGGGAGTTTTTCATGCGCTTTCCAAAAACCACTTTCAATGAGATGTTTCAGACTGAGTGCAAGTTGTTCTGATTTATACATAAAAAGGAATGCTCAAAGGTATGAAAATGCAATGCGTTATAGATTCTGTCAATCATCGACTATATTTATGCGATACAGTGGAACTCAAAATAAATATCCCAGTTTAATTTTAACATGAGCTGTGTATTTTTTTGAAAAATAGCGAAATGTATATTGAATAGTGAATTTTATAAAAAATGATATAAAATATAGTATTAACATATGCATATATAGATGAGCATTAAACGTGCTGTTATCATCTGTTATAGTATTTTTGATCAAAACTGTATATTTTATTTCGAATCAGAAATCTTCAAAATAATGACATCTGCTCAAGTGAGATGAATGTATGAATTTTTTTAACACCAAAAACAAAGCATGGTTTGTTTTTTTCATTATTACTTCGTATTCATTTTTAGGCTTTTTCCTTGGTTTTATTATTTGGAAATACGTGCTCTAAATCAGATACAACGTGATAAAAGTCTAAGATCAAACTTTTTGAAGTTATTGATCTTATATTGAGGCTTATTCAATACAATTTTTGCACTGAAAATATGTGCGAGTGAATAAGCCAAAGTCCTTATATGTCAACGATTAATATCATTCAATCGTACTACTCTATTCTCAGATCTATTTCATTAAAATAAAAATTTCAAATTGTTAGGACAGCTTCTATCTATAAAACGATGAGGGACGTTTTTTCATTTTTGAAACATTATTTCATTATTGTAAACTAATAATATTTTTAACTAATTGATATTTAATAAAAATAAAATTGGCATACTCCTTGCAAACCTATTACTGAAAAGGAGATGTGTTATGGATGACGTGCAATTTCAGGATTTAAAAAATCTGCTTGTACAGCGACTAGATTTTGATCGAAATACAGACATGAGTATCAAAAAACTCAGTGGTGGTGCAATTCAAGAAAACTGGGCAATTTTAGGTCAGAAAAATCATGAAAATTTTGAAATTGTACTGAGAAAAAATTCTGAAACAAGCGTAGAAGTTAGTTCTGACCGTGAGCAGGAATATCGTTTACTCGAACGTTTACATGCGTTAAATATTTGTGTGCCACAGCCCTTATTATTTGAAAAAAAAGATAATTTTTTAAATAGTGATTTTTTTATAATGGAAAAAATTTCAGGGAGTGCAGAAGGTCATAAATTGGTTCGTTTGAAAGATGAGACATTACAACAAAAAATCTTAAAAGATATTGGGCAGTGTTTAGCAGATTTGCATCAGATTGAAACTGATGCCGAGATTGAAAAAATTTTACCAAAACCACAAAAAGAGACGTATCTAAGCGACTTAATTGCTGACTTATATGCACAACTCGATAAATTACAAAGACTTCGTCCTGTACTTGAGTTTGCATTGAGTTGGATGTTGCATGAAAAGCCTGTAATTGATGATTTAGTCTTGATTCATGGCGATTATCGCATAGGAAATATCATGATTAATCAAGATCATGTGTCGGGTATTTTAGATTGGGAATTTAGCCATTGGGGGGATCGCCGTGAAGATATTGGTTGGTTTACTGCAAAATGTTGGCGTTTTGGTCAAGACAATCAAATTGCAGGCGGAATTGGTGCATATAAGAATTTCATGCAAGCCTATGCTGAGCGCACTGAGATATATATCCCTGAATTTGAATTGAAATTTTGGCATATTTTATCGCATGTGCGTTGGGCAATTATTGCAATGCAACAGTCCAACCGTAATCAAAATAATACCCAAGCTTCTTTAGAATTAGCACTCACTGAGTTTTTAGTACCACAGCTTGAGAAAAACATTTTGGATATCATTGGAGAAAAAGAATGACTCAACAAAAAATTCTAGAATTGATCCAAGCGAGTCAAGCCACACTGAAACATGAGTTGATGCCTAAACATCCAGAATCTCGTTATAACCTATTGATGTTACAGCGTAGTTTTGAAATTCTGAAAAATTATATTGAATCGTCTGAGTGTGCACAGACCAAACAACTTGATTTGTTTCAGCAACATTTTCAGTTTCCTGTGCAAGATGTGGAACAAAGTATGGAACAGCTTTCACAGGATATGCGTACAGCTTTTCAGCCTGATGCGTTAGCTATTTTACAACAACTCAATGAACTTGAAATGAGCCTGATTAAAACTGGAAAATCAACATGATAAAAAGGGTTCGTGTTTATTTGGTACGTCATGGTCATGTGCAATATTTTGATAAGCAACATCAACCTGTGAATCCTAAATATGCACCATTGTCTGCAACGGGTATAGCACAAATCAGTCAGTTGGCTGAACAATTAAAAGCAGTGCAGATGGATCAAATTTATTCATCGACCATGCCACGTTCTATTCAAACAGCTGAAATTTTGGCGAGTACGCAGCGTAACTCAACAATTCAGTCTTGTGATGATATTCGTGAAATTAAGTCTGGACGTTTAAAAGAGCTTGATTCGACTCAGGCACATATTGTCATTAAAAAAGCCTATCAACATAGGCGTTATGCTTTAGATACTTTTATGCAAGGTGAACGTTGGCATGAATTTGAAGCGCGCACAACCCATTGGTTAGAAAAAATACTGCTACAACAAGCAGATTTACAGCATCAACATATTTTAGTGTCCTCACATGATGCGGTGAATCGTATTTTTCTCAATCATGCGCATGGCTTAAATGAAAAGGATATTCAGGTACAAGAACAGAATTATGCTTGTCTTAATATATTGGATTATTTTATTGAAAATGATCAGATCATAGAAACCCGAATTTTGCTGCAAAACTTTACAGCTCATAATGTTCTAAAGATTAATGAAACACACAATGCACTTGATGATGTGTATCAAATATATATGAAAACAAATGGATTTAAACGAGAAATGATATGAAAACACTGAGTCCTGAATTACTCGAATTACAAAAACGTGTCCGTACGTTTATTCGTGATGTGGTGATTCCCTATGAAAATGATCCTCGTCAAGACAGTCATGGACCAAGTGATGAATTACGTGCTGAATTAATTGAAAAGGCACGTGAACATCATCTATTAACCCCGCATGCAAGTGTGGAAATGGGGGGGCAGGGATGGACGCATATTCAAAAAGCAGTAGCTTTTGAAGAAGCGGGTTATTCCCCATTAGGACCAACAGCAATGAATGTTCATGCTCCTGATGAAGGCAATATCCACTTGATGGATATTGTAGCGAGTGAAGCGCAGAAAAAACGTTGGTTAAAGCCGATGGTTGAGGGGAAAATTCGTTCTTGCTTTGCAATGACTGAACCTGCACCTGGTGCAGGTTCAGATCCAACAATGCTGCTTACCACAGCAACATTGGATGGAGATGATTATGTCATTAATGGGCGTAAGTGGCTTATTACGGGTGCCGATGGTGCTAAAGTTGCCATTATTATGGCAAAAATGGAAGACGGCACGGCATCGATGTTCTTAACTGAAACTGATGCAGAAGGCTTCATTTTAGAAAAAAATATGAATGCCATGGATTCATGTTTTAGTGGCGGTCATGGCATTTTACGTTTTGAGAATTTGCGTATTCCAAAAGAAAATGTACTTGGTGAAATTGGCAAAGGCTTTAAATATGCACAAGTTCGTCTTGCACCTGCTCGCTTAACACATTGTATGCGTTGGCTCGGACAAGCTCGCCGTGCGCATGATCTTGCGACTCAATATGCACGTGAACGTGAAACCTTTGGTAAGCGCTTGGGTGATCATCAAGGCGTAGGCTTTATGCTCGCTGATAATGAAATGGATTTGCTCAGTACCCGTTTAGCCGTGCATTACTGTGCACAAGTACTTGATCTAAATGAAAAAGGAAATTATGAGTCTAGTCTTGTCAAAGTCATTAGCTCAGAAAATATTTGGAAGGTGATTGATCGTAGTTTGCAAATGCTCGGTGGGCAGGCAATTACCGATGAAAATCTAGTTTGTAAAATATTCAAAGATGCACGAGGATTCCGTATTTATGATGGTGCCAATGAGGTACATCGCATGAGTATTTCACAAAAACTATTGAACGGTAAAACCTAAAACAAAAGTGTATTACCGCTAAATTGAAATCATAGATTATGGAGAATCTTAAAATGTTTAATATTAAAGATAAAAATATTATTGTGACTGGTGCATCGAGCGGTTTAGGGCAACATATTGCAGAGTTTTTTGCTTCACATGGTGCAAATATTATTATTTGCGCAAGACGGGCAGAACGACTAGAGCAATTACAACAAAAAATTGCACTGCAATATGCAATTAAAATTTATTCATATCAGTTTGATATTAATGATCGTCAAGCAGTGCAAGCGATGTTGAGTGATTTGGAATCAAAGCAGGTTCAGGTCGATGTACTCATCAATAATGCAGGCGTGGGCAACAGTAAACGCTTTCTAGAGAACACCGATGATGATTGGGATTTGGTACTTGGAACAAATCTTAAAGCACCTTGGATGTGTTCGCAAGAAGTTGTTAAACACATGGAAAAACATAAAGTTAAAGGTTCTATTGTCAATATAACCTCTATTTTATCTCAATCGATTAATCTAGGTGTTTCACCTTATTGTGCATCAAAAGCAGGTTTACGACATTTAACCGAAGTGATGGCAGCAGAATTGGCTCGCTACAATGTGCGTGTCAATGCGATTGCACCGGGTTATATGGTGACTGAAATTAATGAAGATTATTTACTCAGCGATACAGGGCAAGCGATTTTAAAACGTATTCCTATGCGCCGTTTTGTTGAATTTTCCGATTTAAATGGAGCGCTATTGTTGTTAGCATCAGAGGCAGGTCGTGGAATGACCGGTGTAGAAATTAAAGTGGATTGTGGGCACAGTTGTGGTGCACTCGTATAAGGAAGAAAAATCATGCTGAATCAGAAACCGATTAATATTTTGGTGAGTTATATTAAAACGCCAAGTATGAATGGGTTTCGTCAGCTTGCTGAGCAAACTTTAGCGCAGATGCATTCGGAACAAGTTGGTTTTGTTGAATGCCATATTTCCGATGTACTTGAAGTGGCACAGCAACTCGTTGAAAATGGTAGTCAAATTTTACTGTGTACGGGTGCGACGGCGCACTATTTACAAAAAAAATTGCCTATAGAATTACATACTATTCGAACAGGGGCTTTTGATGTCATTCAAGCCATCTCCAATTTAAAGCAATACCGTAAAATTGCCTTATTGGGCAATGCTTCTAGCGTTAACTTGACGCAATATTCTGACGTTTTTGCATTGCAAATAGAACAATTCAGCTACGATTCATTTTTAGCTGCGAAAAAAACGGTCGAGCAGGTGCGTAAACAGCAGTTTGATGCAGTGATTGGTTCACCTGTTGCAGTCGAAATGGCACTTAATTTAGGTCTAGCGGCACAGCTTGCTATTAGTCAAAATTCTTTACAAGATCATATTTATAGTGCATTACAGCGACTCGAAAAAATCCGAGAAGAAAAACAGCAAAATCAGCGTTTAACTGAAATTTTCAACCATTTGACCGATGGTATTTGTCTGATTTTAAAGACAGGTAGAATTCATTTTGCCAATCAATCTATGCTTGCTCTATTGGGGCAAACTGAGCACAGTCTTTTAAATCAGCCAGTTGATAGGCTGTTTAAAAATTTTGATTTAAATATCGAAAATACTCATCAAATATTATATGTGGGTGCGAAGAAGCTTGCAGCACATTTATCGGTGCTCAAAACAGAGCATATCGATGGCTTTATTTTAAGTGTGCAAGATCTCGACGCACTTGAACAGTCGAGTGGTGAATTTCGGAAAGTTTCAGTCGGAAAGTTTAATACACGTTATCGTTTCACCGATTTAATCACGCGAGATCCTCAACTCCAACAAAGTATTTTACTTGCCAAACAATATGCTCAAACTGAAGCCACTATTTTGATTACTGGTGAAAGTGGAACAGGTAAAGAGTTATTGGCTCAAAGTATTCATCAACAAAGCTCACGTGCCCATGCGCCTTTTGTGGCAATTAATTGTGCTTCATTTCCTGAAAGTATTCTTGAAAGTGAATTATTTGGTTATGTGGAAGGGGCTTTTACAGGGGCAAAAAAAAATGGCAAGGTTGGGTTGATTGAAGCTGCACACAATGGCACTTTATTCCTCGATGAAATTGGTGATATGCCGTTGCATTTACAAACACGATTTTTACGTGTGTTACAGGAGCGTCAAATTAATCGTTTAGGTGCAACAGTCAGCCATACAGTGAATATTCGTGTACTTGCGGCAACGCATTGTGATCTTGAGGAAAAGGTTAAATCTGGAGAGTTTCGAGCAGATTTATATTACCGATTGAATATTTTACGTGTGTATATTCCATCGTTGAAACAGCGCCGTGTTGATATTTTACTTTTGGTTGAACATTTTTTAAAAAAACATGCTTTAAATGTAGAAAATATGCCTGCATTTTTATTCAAAGCCTTACAAAAATATCATTGGCCGGGCAATATTCGTGAACTTGAAAATATAATTGAACGACTTGCAGTGATGTGGCAGCTCGATCATTCTATGCTTAATCAAACATTTATGAGCTTACATATTCCTGAACTGTTTCAACAACGTGATTTCGATACTCATTTCGATGCACAATTGAGCCCGTTAAAAGCAGTCAAAGTCAATCAAGAATTACAATTGATTGAACAAGCCATTGCAACAGCAGATGGAAACTTAGATATTGCGGCTCAAAATTTGAATATTAGCCGTACCACGCTATGGCGGAAAATGAAGTTATTGAAGGTTTAGTTTTTTACTATCTATTCAATTTTAGTATTTCATATTTGAAAAAATTTCAATATTGAACTGTTTTAGATTAAACAAAAAACAATAAATTATTGAAAAATAATAATTAAATAGTTGGCATTATAGTTGCAATATTCTATTTGAAACTCAGTTGTAAAATTGTGTAAGGATAGAATAATCATGAATGGACTTATGATGCACTGTAATCTGAACATTACCTCAATCATGCAACATGCAATGATGGTACATGCAGATCAGGAAATTGTTTCACTTAAATCAGATGGTGTGAGTACGCATCGTTATACCTATAAAGCTGCGTTTAAGCGAGTCGCTCAATTTGCGCATGTGCTGGATCAACTAGGTATTTCTTTTGATGCAAAAGTTGGTACTTTGGCGTGGAATACCCATCAACATATGGAATTGCATTATGCCATTCCTTGTACAGGACGAATTTATCACACGATCAATCCTAAACTTCAACCTGCACAAATTAAGCTAATTATTTTAGATGCACGTGATGAGGTACTTTTAATAGAACCTGAATGTGTACCTTTACTTAATCAATTTTATGAAGAGTTCCAAAGTTTTTTAAAATATGTGATTGTTCTTGGTGATATTCAAAATGAGCTAATGGCAGAATTTCCATTCCAATTTTATGAAGCATTAATCAATATTCAACCTGAATGTTACGATTGGCAGGATATTCCTGAGCAACGAGCAAGCGGACTGTGTTACACATCAGGTACGACAGGGCAGCCTAAGGGTGTGTTGTATTCGCATCGAAGTACGGTATTGCATGCACTGATTATGAGTATGAATGATGCTGTAGGTTTACATCGCAGCAGTGTAATGATGCCGATTGTGCCGCTTTATCATATTAGTGCGTGGGATATGCCATTTAACGGTATTTTATGTGGTGCAAAGTTGGTTTGGCCCAATCAGTTTGCAGGACAAACCGAAAAACTCGTCAGCCTTATGCAAGCAGAAAATGTTGATATTTCGATGGCTGTGCCCACTATTTGGACAGCATTTAAAGAATATTTATCAAATCATCCTCAGATTAAACTCAATTTAAAACGCGCAATTTCAGGTGGGTCAGCAGCACCTCTAGCATTGATTCAGAGTATGCATGCGCTAGGTATCCAAATTGAAAATGGCTGGGGTATGACTGAAACGAGTTCTTTAGGGGCAATTAATCGAACTCAAATAGATCAAAAAAATTTTGAAACACAAGTAATTAAGTGTGGTCGTCCTGTGTTTGGAATGCAAATGCAATTACGTCATCATGACGGTCATTTATTAGCTCACGATGGTGTACAAGAAGGCATTCTTGAAATACGAGGACATACTGTCGTTCATCAATATATCCATACATCTGCACAACAATTATCGCGACAACAAGCTCAGATTGAACAGCAGACTTATGGACAATGGTTTGATACAGGCGATATTGCCACGATAGATACGCATGCCTATATGCATATTACTGATCGTGCGAAAGATATGATTAAGTCTGGTGGCGAATGGATTAGTAGTGTTGAAGTTGAAAATGCTGCAATGGGTCATCCTAAAATTTTAGAAGCGGCTGTTATTGCAGTCGCTCATCCAAAATGGGGCGAAAGACCTCTTTTAGTTGTGGTGGCAAAGGAAAATCAAACTTTGAGTCATGAAGAAATGTTGATGTATTTATCAAATCATTTACATAAGTGGTCACTGCCATCGGCGACAATTAGCGTAAAAGAAATTCCACATACGCCAACAGGGAAAATCAGTAAAAAGCATTTAAGGGAGCAATATCACGATTATTTTCAGCAAATGGATGCTGTTTAAAAATTAAAAACGGGCATAACAGGGAGTAATTATAATGAAACAACAAATAGAAGACGCCATCATAAATGATGCGACATTTAAAAATATGGTCAAATCACGAAATCGTTTTGCTATGTGGTTGAGTATGAGTGTCTTATTGATTTATTTCATATTTATAGGTGTGGCATGCTTTAATCCGCAACTATTGGCACAAACACTTGGCAATCAATCTATTACGGTTGGCATGCCTATCGCAGCTCTAGTGATTATTTTAAGTTGGTTCATTACAGGGGTATATATTTATATAACCAATCGCCATTTTGACCAAGTCAAAGCACAGCTTAAAAGGGAGTATCAATATGAATAAATATGTACTTTCTATTCTAATAATGGGTTTTACGAGTAAAGCTCAAGCTGCGACTAAGATACACTCACTTAATTGGACTGCAATTAGCATGTTTTGCGTGATTGTTGGAATTACATTACTCATTACATGGCATGCAGCGAGAAAAATACACTCTAAAGATGATTTTTATACCGCAGGAGGCTCAATTTCTGCGCAACAAAATGGTTTAGCGATCGCGGGTGATTATATGTCTGCCTCAACCTTACTTGGTGCATCGAGTATGGTATTTTTTAAAGGGTATGATGGTTTTATTTATGTCACGGGATTCTTTGTATGTTGGCCAATTTTGACTTTTTTAATGGCGGAGCGTTTAAGGAATTTAGGTAAATATACTTTTGCAGATATTGTCTCATATCGTTTAGATCCGTCAAAAACGCGTATTCTTGCAACGTGTGGTTCCCTGATTGTAGTGAGTTGTTATTTATTACTACAAATGGTCGGTGCAGGACAGTTAATTAAGCTTTTATTTGGTATTGATTATAAATTTGCAGTTATGCTAGTTGGCTGTTTAATGCTGGTATATGTCATGTTTGGTGGCATGCTCGCAACGACATGGATTCAAATCGTAAAAGCTATTTTACTATTGTTTGGTGGTACGCTATTGGTCTTTTTATGTCTGCGTTATTTTGGCTTTAGTTTTGATCGTTTAGCTGCTGCGGCTGTACAAAATCATCAACTTGGGCAGAAAGTACTTGAACCTGGTTCAATGCTTTCAAATCCAATTAATGCACTTTCTACATCCATTGGTCTAATTTTTGGTTTAGCGGGTTTGCCACATATTCTTATGCGATTCTTTACTGTTTCTAATGCACAAGATGCACGTAAATCGGTATTTTATGCATCTGGTTATATTGGTTATTTCTTTATTTTAGTATGCATTCTCGGACTTGCTGCTGTGACGATTATAGGAACAAATCCAAATTTCTATGTCGATGGAATCGTCGGTGGTGAGCTCATCGGTGGCTCAAATATGGTTGCAATTCATTTAGCTGGCGCGCTCGGTGGTAATTTATTACTTGGTTTCTTGTCTGCTGTCGCATTTGCAACGATTTTGGCTGTAGTGGCAGGTTTAACGCTTGCGGGTGCATCTGCTATTTCACATGATTTGTTCCAAAAAGTAATCAAAAAAGGTGAAGCAACTGAAAAACAAGAAATGGCAGTTTCACGTTTTGCTGTGATTGGATTGGGAATAATTGCAATTGCTTGCGGCATCCTTTTTGAAAAAATGAATATTACCTTTCTGATGGGGCTGACTTTTGGCATTGCTGCATCTGCAAATTTTCCGGTTTTGTTTTTGGCAATGTATTGGAAAGATTTAACGACTCGTGGCGCAATTTGGGGTGGTTTTACAGGAATTATTTCTGCAATCATTTTTGTAGTTTTATCACCAACGGTATGGGTCGGGGTGATGGGGCATGCAATAGCTATTTTCCCCTATGATAATCCTGCATTATTTTCGATGCCTTTAGCTTTTATTGTGAGTTGTGTTGTCTCATTGATGGATCGAAGTGAGCGTGCCGTAATTGATCGAGCGGGTTTTGAACAACAAGTCGTACGGTCAGAACTTGGTGCAAGACAGCAAGATTTGGAAGAAGTTCCAATGCACTAGTCATTATTAATAGGCTTATGATCAGTGGGGTTTAGTCATTAGAACTTTGAATGAATAAAACTAATTTTCAAATAAACAAACTCTCAGCTATTCTAATTAATGCTTGAGAGTTTGTTTACATAACAAAATTGAGTGACAATTTAATGAAATAACGCATCAAAAAAAATGATGGTGATTAAGCTTATTATGTAATAAAAAAATCATTGGGACATGATCGTTTGTATATAATTATTGAGCAATAATAAGAATATGGGTCATTAAAATGTATAAATTGATGTTACCGATTGGTGTGGGTTTAAGCGTAATACTCTGCGTGGGGTATTTATCTTATCTTGATGTGCAAAAAAAGAGAAAGCAGGCAGAAGTGATACAGATTATTAAGGATGCACATCAGTCGATTAAAATAATTGAAAGTAATCCTTATAATCAGCATTTACTCACAGAAAATAATGCATTGAATTAGATTCAGTATAAATGATTATTGTCAGTTTTTAAGCGTATGTTGAGAAAGCACAATAAAGAAATGTCTAATGCGTTTACATACGCTTATCGTGAGATGCTAATTTTTTTAAAACAGTATGTTATAATTTTAAATATTAAAGGGTATGAATGTTTCAGGTGTATAAGCCTGATTGAAATCAATTGTATAGAAAGCTGCAAATGATGCAGCTTTTTTCATTCAATTTATTTATATCTATTACTTATTCTTGGTACATTTATTGAATGCATTTTGCTGACTTGGCATGCATCTTTAAATAGATCATTTTCTTCCGCATAGCTCAAATTGCAGGGGCTCTACAATGACGAATCCAAATCCTTCAGCGGGTTTGCTCGAACGCTTATTTAAACTCAGCGAGAATAAAACAACGTTCAAAACCGAAATCCTTGCGGGTTTAACGACATTTTTGACAATGTGTTACATCATCATTGTGAATCCGTTGATTCTCTCTGAAACAGGTATGGATCATGGTGCTGTTTTTGTTGCAACCTGTTTGGCTGCTGCAATTGGCTGTTTGGTCATGGGTATTGTTGCAAACTATCCAATTGCACTGGCACCGGGAATGGGCTTAAACGCTTATTTCACGTACTCGGTATGTTTAGGCATGGGTGTACCTTGGCAAACTGCTTTAGCAGCTGTTTTTGTATCAGGCTTAGTATTTATTGCAATTAGCATGTTTAAAATTCGTGAAGCGATTGTCAATGCTATTCCAATGTCTTTGAAGTTTGCCATTGGTGGTGGTATTGGTTTATTCCTTGCATTAGTTGCATTGAAAAACTCAGGAATTATTGTTGCTAATCAAGCAACGCTAGTAGGTTTAGGCGATTTAAGTAAACCAACAGTTTTACTGACGCTTTTAGGCTTTCTTATGATTGTGGTTATGCATTTCTTTAAAGTGCGTGGCGCAATTATTATCAGTATTTTAGTCGTGACAGGTCTTGCAACAGCATTAGGCTTGAATGAGTTTAAAGGTGTGGTTGGAACAATTCCTTCTATTGCACCAACATTCTTACAAATGAACTTTGAAGGTCTATTTACCGCAAGTTTAGTGGGTGTGATTTTCGTCTTTTTCTTGGTCGATTTGTTTGACTCAACAGGAACATTGGTTGGCGTTTCACATCGTGCAGGCTTACTCAAAGACGGTAAATTGCCACGTTTGAAAAAGGCTTTATTTGCTGATTCGACTGCAATTGTTGCTGGTGCAGCTTTAGGTACATCTTCAACAACACCTTATATTGAATCTTCAGCAGGAGTTGCTGCAGGTGGACGTACAGGTTTAACAGCAGTTGTCGTTGGTCTATTGTTTATTGCGTGTTTGTTCCTTGCACCATTGGCTCAATCTGTTCCAGGTTTTGCTACTGCACCAGCATTATTATTTGTGGGTGTATTGATGATTCAGGGCATCACCAATATTGAATGGGATGACATTACAGAAGCCGTTCCAGCATTTTTAACCATCGTATTTATGCCATTTACCTATTCAATTGCCGATGGTATTGCAATGGGTTTTATTAGCTATGCTTTGGTGAAATTGTTTACAGGTAAAGCGAAAACTGTACCGTATATGGTGTGGATTATTGCTGTACTTTGGGTGATTAAATTCGTTGCATTTGGTGGCTAATTTTTCATTGCTATTGAAGGGTGTAAACTCAGTTTGCACCCTTTTTTATTTTCAATTTTTTTAATTTTATATCTCTTGTGTATTGATGAATGATGATCCATTAATAGATCAATACATATGAAAAAAGATTTATTCGAGGAACGTAACATGAATCGCTTAGAACTCATTCGTGCTTTACCCAAAGCAGAATTACACGTACACATTGAAGGAACGTTTGAGCCTGAACTCATGTTTGCCATTGCTCAGCGTAATAACATTGATATTCCCTATAAATCGGTAGAAGAAGTTAAACAAGCCTATAACTTCCATAATTTACAGTCTTTTCTCGACATTTATTATGCAGGGGCAAATGTACTGATTCACGAACAAGATTTTTATGATTTGGCTTGGGCATATTTTGAAAAATGTGCTGAAGATCAAGTCGTACATACAGAAATGTTCTTTGATCCACAAACTCATACTGACCGTGGAGTTGCTTTTGCAACTGTAATTAATGGTTTACAACGTGCCTGTGATGATGCCAAAGTCAAATTAGGCATTAGCTCGCATTTGATTATGTGTTTTTTACGTCATTTGAGCGAAGAAGCTGCTTTTGCAACACTTGAGCAAGCTTTACCGTTTAAAGATCAAATTATTGCCGTGGGTCTAGATTCAAGTGAAGTGGGTCATCCACCTTCAAAATTTGAGCGTGTTTTTGCTAAAGCACATGAAGCAGGCTTTCTTATCGTTGCACATGCAGGTGAAGAAGGGCCAGCTGAATATGTTTGGGAAGCTTTAGATTTATTGAAAGTAAACCGTATTGATCATGGTGTACGTTCTGAAGAAGATCCAAAACTAATGCAACGTTTAATTGCTGAAAAGATGCCTTTAACAGTGTGTCCACTGAGCAATTTAAAGCTAAAAGTTGTTCAGGATATGGCTGAACATAATATTCACCGTCTATTGCAACAAGGCGTGCATGTTACAGTGAATTCAGATGATCCATCTTACTTTGGTGGTTATATGAATGATAACTTTATTGCGATTGCAGAAGCACTTGATTTGACCGATATAGAGTTGAAAACATTAGCTAAAAACTCATTTGACGCTTCATTTATTTCTGCTGAAGAAAAAAATAAGTGGAATGCAAAAATTGATGCTTTGGTTTAATTTAAATATGAATTAAATCTCAAAAAAGCAGTGTCAATTCACTGCTTTTTTGTTGTTTTAAAATTTTGAGGAAAAGCTGTGAAAGTTTTATTGATGTTAATGATAACTATTTTTGTGAGTTGGGTGAGTTATGCTACCAATAATGTAACAAAGAATCAGTCTGTGGCACAAAAAATGTTAAAGCCACTCATTGAACAACAATGTGGCAGTGAATTGAAAGCCAATAAAATTTGGCAAGCGTCTTCATTTTTTTGGTCGACATCAAAACAAGATCATGCACAAAAAAAGATTTGTGGATGTGTCAGTGAAAATGCTTTAAATGACGTTTCAAGTAAGGATGTATTAATGGCAACAATTAATGAATCTGCAAAAAATAAACTCATTCAGAATGCTGTGGTGAATAGTATCAAAGGTTGTACACAAGAACTTTTGAAGTAGGTTTAAAGAAATTTTTAGATGGATTCTTTTCAGATATATGCAACTGAATGATAGATAGGGAAATGTCAAAAATAGGTATGTTGAAAATAAATACAAATAATTGAATTTTATAAAGTAAAAATTCAAAAAAATGAACAAAATATTAAAGTTTTACAGGCACAAAGAGCAAGTTTGACGACTGAGTTAAGTGTAGCTTAAGCAGGTTTACATCATAGTGAAAATACTTTGAGGGCGACTCAACTGATTGCACCAAGAGATGGAACAGTGTCTTCTCGTAAAGTGAGAGAAATTGAGTGTCGGTAGAAGCCTTTTCGTGATTGCACCTTTAGATTATTTATGGATTGAAGCCAATTTAAAAGAAACGCAATTGTCTAAATTGTCATAAGGCGATAAGTACATTTTTCGGTACTTTAGACAGTATTTCACGCAGTAGTGGCTTCGATTTAGCGTTGCTACCAGCCGATAATGCAAAGGGCAATTTCACTAAAATTGTACGCTATTTTCCTGTGAAAATTGTTTTTGATCCACAGCAAAAGGTTTAGGAAAATTAGCTATTTGTATGTCGGTTATTGTTGACTTAAAAGCCAATAGGCAAAAAGATAAATGTGAATAATAAAAATTAACGTTGACTCATGTTGATTCAAAATAAAAGCCGATCAAGGCAAGAGGTCTTGATCGGCTTTTTTAGTATTGGCATTGGGTTAAAAGGTTTAATCTTTTTGACGGAGCATACTACGTAAAATATTATCTTTATCAATAAAATGATGTTTAAGTGCTGCTGCAATATGCCCAACAATCAGCAAACCCACAGCCCAAGACAAATAAATATGCAACGGTTTGACAATCATTAAAATATCATCATTTTCTTGAACTAAACGAGGTATTTCAAATAAGTACAACACTGGGGCAGGATGTCCGGCACTCCAACTGAATAAACAGCCCGTAATTGGTAAAGCAAGTAACATCACATACAATGCCAAATGCCCTAAATGTGCCAATGTTTTCATCATAGGCGACATGCTATCAGGGAGTTTTGGCGCAGGATGGGTATATCGCCAAAAAAGACGAATCACGACCAAAAATAAAATGACAGTTGCAATATTTTTATGAAAGGTAATCACAGTACCTTTAAATGAGCCATCCACGTCATAACTTAAAAAATTACCGCTATAGAAACCTACAAGCCATGCTGCAATAAAAATAACGGCCATAATCCAATGGAGCCACTGAGCTGTTCTTGTGTAATAAGCATTTTGTGTCTGCATAGTGAAGTCATCTTCTGTATTTTCGAACATGATAGGGGCTTTTATGTTGAGAAACATTGGTAAAAATTCAACGGAGTGTTTTAAAAATGCAACGCAGAGTCATATAAAATGCATTATGAAAATGGTACTCCTATTTTTTTGTCCTAATAATAGACAACTACATGAATGCTGAATAATTTGGCTATCCACTGTCGTTGAGTTTAGGCAAAATAGCTGAATAATTTTTTTAAGTATAAAAAGGTCATATTGTGAATAAACTGATTGCGGTATTTACTCCGTTGGTTTTGGTTCTTTCTGCGTGTACAACGACAGATTCTACCGGAGGAAATGCAACACCATCAATGACGCAAACATTAGGAAATGCAGCATTAAAAATTGCAATAAATGCGAAATGTACGACTGAATTAAATAACTTACCCGCATGGAAAACCGCAACGGTATTGATGACAGATACACAAAGAACCAATATTCAGTCTGAAATTTGTGGTTGTGTCAGTGAAAAAGCACCAGAAAGTGTAACGGCTGTAGATCTTGCAACAGCAGCTATTGATCCATCGGCACGTGCAACAATTGTTTCAAATGCGGTCAGTAAAACCATCAATGCATGTGTTGCTGAAGCAGTGAAGTAATCTTATGGTAAAATAAAAAGGACTGATTATTCAGTCTTTTTTTTACGAGTGGAACGTGTATATGTATATCGCAGGTACGGATGAAGCAGGTCGAGGACCATTGGTTGGTTCTGTTGTAGCGGCAGCAGTCATTCTTGACCCAAATAATCCGATTGAAGGATTGAACGACTCTAAAAAGCTCACTGAAAAAAAACGTGAAAAGCTCTTTGTTGAGATTCAAGAAAAAGCATTGGCTTGGTGTATTGCAGAAGCATCGCATACAGAAATTGATGAAATCAATATTTTACAGGCCTCATTGCTTGCCATGCGCCGTGCGGTAGAAGGGCTAAAAATTACTCCCGAACATGTACGTGTCGATGGTAATAAAATTCCATTAGGTTTACAGATGAGTTGTGAAGCAGTTGTTGGTGGGGATGCTTTACATGCTGATATTTCTGCTGCAAGTATTTTAGCGAAAGTGACTCGTGACCATCAAATGGTTGAAATGGATGCTAAATATCCACAATATGGTTTTGCGAAACACAAAGGCTATCCAACAAAAGCACATTTTGAAGCCATTGCAGAACATGGCGTAATTGATGAACATCGCCGTAGCTATGCTCCTGTGAAAAAAGCACTAGGATTATAATATTTTTGAACATTTGATAAATTTAAAGTGGCCTTGTGAGCCACTTTATCTTTAAAACCATCAAACCTTATCGGTTAAAATCGTTTTGTTGGAAATTAGCATCCTCAAAAGATGGTTGATATTCCTGATCAATGTGCTGCAAATGTTCATGCATTGCACGTTCGTGTTGAATACGTTGATAGATTTCTTCACGATGTACAGATACTTCTTTAGGTGCATTGACACCAATACGTACCTGATTACCTTTGACACCAAGCACAGTTACACTGACTTGATCTCCAATCATTAATGTTTCTCCGACACGACGGGTCAGAATCAGCATGTTTATCTCCTTGCAAAACGCTAAACCTGCGATAGTTATTTCAAATAGAAAGCAACAACCTCAGTATTCGATAAAATTTTAACAGAAAAATGTGACGAATTAAGCAATTCTTATCGATCTATTGAAATTTTATAAAAAACCCTCAGCGCTAATATAACAGAGCCACTACAGAAAAAACTATAGCGGCTCTCGTATTTTATCGCCTATGTGAACGATTAATTTATGATAAGTGTTTCAAAATTATCCGCGAACGCTAGACTCACCATGTTCACGGTCTAAACCGAAAGCAGTATGTAATGCACGTACAGCTAGCTCAAGATAATTTTCTTCAATAATCACTGAAATTTTAATTTCAGAAGTTGAAATCATTAAAATATTGATACTTTCATCTGCAAGAGCAGTGAACATTTTACTTGCTACACCAGCATGTGAACGCATACCAACACCCACGATAGACACTTTGACAATGTCACCACGTGTTGCAACTTCACGTGCACCAATTGCTTTTGCCGTTGCTTCAAGAATAGCTTTGGCTTTATTTAATTCACTACGGTTAACAGTAAATGTGAAGTCAGTTGTACCATCTTCTTCAACATTTTGGATAATCATATCCACTTCAATGTTTGCAGCACCAATTGGAGATAAGATTTTAGATGCAATACCTGGTTCATCAGGCACACCCAAAATAGTCAATTTAGCTTCGTCACGATTGAACGCAATACCCGAGATAATTGGATTTTCCATGTTGTCTTCCGCTTCAGTAGTGATTAGTGTCCCGACGTTCTTTTTAAATTCTTCGTCGAATGCGCCATCATTGTCATTATCAAAACTTGATAATACACGTAAAGGTACTTGATATTTCCCTGCAAATTCAACAGAACGAATCTGTAGAACTTTTGAACCCAAAGATGCCATTTCAAGCATTTCTTCAAATGAAATGCGATCAATTTTTTTGGCTTTCGGAGCAACACGAGGGTCAGTGGTGTAAACACCATCAACATCGGTATAAATCTGACATTCATCTGCTTTGAGTGCAGCAGCAAGTGCTACGCCTGAAGTGTCTGAACCACCACGGCCTAAAGTTGTGGTGTTGCCATCAGCATCAAAGCCTTGGAAACCCGCAACGACAATCACACGACCTGCATCTAAATGACCAGTCATAACATCGGTATCAATTGACTCAATGCGTGCTTTATTGAATGCGCTATCGGTTTTAATGCCAACTTGGCGGCCTGTAAGCGATTTAGCATCAACACCAATTGAATTGAGTGCCATTGCTAACATTGAAATCGTTACCTGTTCACCCGTAGACACCATTTGGTCAAGTTCACGAGGATCAGGGGTTTCGGTAATGGCTTTCGCTAAAGCAAGTAGGCGATTGGTTTCTCCACTCATTGCTGAAACGACCACAACCACTTTGTGACCATGATCGTGCCAGCGCTTCACACGACGAGCAACATTTAAAATGCGCTCGGGAGTACCCATAGAGGTACCGCCATATTTTTGAACGATTAATGCCATGACACTTAAACCCTTGAATTATTACAGGTAAAGGTTACATATTCTTGCTAATAATTTCATTATGTACGCATATATGTACACTAATGAAAATACTGAAGTTTTTTCGCAAGACGTAAATTTGGGGGACAGTATATAGTATGGCAAATGCGCTAACAATCACTGGAAGGGGCTAAATACCATAAAGTCTTATAGTTTTTAACCCTTTTGCACTCTAGATTGCCTTTTTGGGTTGGTCTACATTTTGGCATTTTTGTTCCCATGCTTCTACGTCACTAGTTAGATAGCGTTTCATCGTGCCACCGTCAGAACTAAAAGCAGGGGCAGGGAATGGAATCCCCCAAGGTGTTTTAGCTTGCCATCTATTTAATGTGCGCTTAGTTATGTGAAACATCTCGCAAATATTGTTAGATGTTAAGTATCTATCCATTAGGCTTCACCTCGCATTTTTTTTAACTGTTCAATTACATTTGTTGTTGCGTGGTTTAATGCTTTTTCAGCATCGGGTGTACTTAAATTATTTACATACAAGCCCATAGCCAACCACATTGAACAGAACGTAAATTCTTTAACTGATTCGCGACCTTCATTTTCAAGAATGCTAATGAGGGGAGAAACGGCTTTACTAAAAACATCTTGAGCAATAACGCTAGGTGCCTCATTTAAATTGATGCTTTTGATTTCAAGTTGGTTTGTTTGCATCACGCTCTCCAATTCGCTTCTTTGAATTTCGCGTCAATGATCAATTCTTCAATTTCACCAACACTAACGTTCTAAAAATATGGTTCATTTTCACTCCGAACACAGTGAGTGTTCGGGTGATAGAGGAATAGTTGAATTTCATGAAGCCACCTGCGAACCCTGATTTAACAATTCAAAGCGACGCTTCTTAACAAGGTCCATTAGCTTTGGTTGAATATCAGCGTGACGAGAGCGAATTTCAGGCAAGAGTTCATTTAACTCATGCTCATTTTGAGTATTTTGAATCTGTACCATTAATGAAGGTGGTTCTGTCACTGCTTTTTCTTTTTGATCATTCAGTTCGATCAATCGCTTATTCATAGCCTGAATAACAGGTTTTCGCTGTTCCTCAGTCCAAGATTTTGTATAGCGAATATGTGCATTAACCCCGATTGGTGTTTGAGCATTATTTACCGCGTCAAGGATTGCATCTAAATGCTTTTGATGTTCAGGGTCGCCTTGCTCAACAGTTTCATTTATCAAGCTGTCTTCAGAAGTGGTCACATTCTCTTGAGAGATAATCTCAATCTTTGGTGTATATTGCTCTGGATCTAGTTCAAGCAATTTTTCCTCAGTTAACCAAGGTCGTCAAAGCTATTGGCCGAAAAAAGAAACTCTAAAATCTCTGCTGCAGCTTGAAAAAGGCGGTAAAGACAAAGATGGTGCCACAGTATCTAGGTATACGTTTAGCAGCCAGTATCAGCAGAATCCTAAGAAGCTAGGCGGTGATTTGATTAAAGGTGAGTGGTTTGGGCGATATAAGGAATTGCCACAACTGCAATGGCGTGCAGTTTTTGTTGATACAGCTCAAAAAATCAAGGAACACAACGATTGGTCCGTATTTATGTTGGCAGGCCTTGGTGTGGATGGAAAGCTTTACATTATTGATATGCTTAGAGGGAAATGAACTGCTCCCGAACTTAATGAACAAGCAAAAAAATTTCTAGATAGACACAAAGCATACACATGGGAAGGCCCCCGAATTTGTTGGCACAATCACATCATCAAATCACCCAAACTATAAAGTCTTGGTTTCTGATAATTCAGGCTTGGTGATGTGTACAAGTGCGGTTGTATATAAAACAGGGGATCGAGTTTTTATCTCAAACAATGAAATTAAAAGGTCTGCACCGTCGGGAACTATGGTTCAGATTGAAGTCTGAAATTACTCAAATACAAGCACTCAATCGAGTGCTTTTTTATTGCCAAAAATAAGGGGGCGTACGTGAATGAGCCAAGTGCATCACTGTGGAAAAAGTTAAATGAAGTCGCAGATAAACTTCAAAAAGTTTCTGAGCAGTTGGTGGAAACAAACGCAATTAATAAGGGATACCACCAAGCACTTGATCAGCAACGGGTAAAAGTGGAGGCACTAGAACAGCAGAATCACAAAGCCCAAGGCGCAATTGCCATGTTGAAGTGGGGGCTTGGTATTGTGCTTGGGGTGGCAATTTCAGGTGGAACCTGGACGATCAATTCAATTAATCAACTTAAACAAGATATGGCAATTATTCAAAGTCATAGAGAGGATAGTAAATGAAATTAATCAATGAAAGTGCATTCAAGCATTTATCCGTAAAGCTCCCAATGTTGGGGGCTTTTTTATTGCTTGTGCTTATTCCTGCATTGCAATGGGCTTTAGATTTTGAATTGGTACCGAAAGCATATGAGCCAATTATTATTGGTACAGTACTGCCACTTTTAGCCTTTATCGGTCGTAAAATTTATCAACCACAATTACACCAAATGCAAAGTTTCGCAGCTGTTCCGAATACGGATGATAATTTGGCGAATCTCTTTAGTAATTTTCGGAAATTAGCGGGGGGATCTTTATCACAAGTGCAAGTTGATCAAATTAATCACTTGGTTTCAGGCTTTCAACAAAAAGCAAAATCAGTCAGCGCTTCGGGCATTACTTTAATCTGCAGTTTTGAAGGTTTAAAACTTAAAGCGTACGATGATGGTGTTGGCGTATGGACGATTGGTTTTGGTACCACAATTTATCCCAATGGCACCAAGGTTAAAAAAGGGGATACTTGCACCGAAGCACAAGCCAAAGCGTATATGGCACAAGATTTAAAGAAATTTGAATTCGCTGTGAATAGTGGTGTAACTGTGCCGATCAATCAGAATCAGTTCGATGCATTGATATCGCTGACTTATAATATTGGTACAGGTGCTTTTAAAGAATCCACGTTGCTTAAAAAATTGAATCTTGGTGATTATAAAGCTGCAGCTACTCAGTTTGCTGTTTGGAATAAGGGTGGTGGCATGGTGATGCAAGGGCTTGTGAATCGTCGTACTATTGAGCGAAAGCTGTTCGAGAAAGCCCTCTAGAGGGCTATCTCGCATAAGGTGTATTATGTTAATTTTAGAAATAATTAAAAATTTAGGGGTACTACTAAAATGCAGCTTATAGAAATAGAACCTTGTTTTTGGGAGCTATATAAAAATAGCGAAGGTATATATCTCAATGTTCTTATAAATATGAGTGCAATTTCTTGGGAAAAAACTATGTGCCTAGATGAACAGACGATTCAACAGTATCTAACTCAAGGAAAAGATTTTATTGATGGTTTAGCTAAGAGAATTGAAAGCAACCAATTTAGAAAAGACTATGAAAGATTTTACTCATATCCAGATGCTTCCAAAAAACAGAAAGAGGGAATGCTTCAAGCATTTAATAAGTATAAGGCTACGCAAAATAACTCCCATTTAACATAATGGAGGTGATGCGAAGTCGATTTGTAATAACCATGTAATATCAATCAATTAGCCTCAATCAAAAATTCAAAAAACTAGCCAAAAGCCGATATAGAAACATATCGGGTTTTTTATGAACAAAACTGGTATATTTCGCCAATAAACCTGATCGTTTTTTAATCAAATTGGGCGTTTCATCTGTGTTATCAATTCATCCAGTGCTTAAATTATTCCCAATTTCTGCGGACAAATCTTGGGATAATTTTAGCGTGTTGTACGCCTAGGCGCACAAGCATTGAAGGATTTTGCCAATATACCAATGGAACACAATTTCTTATCATGAATACATAGAGAGTAGGATGCTCCATAAAATAAAAATAAACGAAAGAACAAGGAAATGTTAAAGGTACGACAGGAGTTATACCTAAAGCATCAAATATGTAAAAAAGCTCAACAGGATGTTGGGCTTTTTTATGCTCTATATTTTTAGATCAGGCTTGGGAAAGCCCATTCAGTAGCAGAAAAAATAATCTTAAAAACAAAAATAAAAATGCCAAATAACTCTAAAATTAGTTTAATACCGTGAAAATCACATGAATACTATTGAAGCTATTGATTTTTGTCTCATTTATTTCACTAGGATTATATGATTATTCAAGATATAAAGTATTGATTAATAATATTTATATTTTGGTGAATAAGTGAAATTAAGAATTTTAGGCGCAGGTGTTGCCTTAATTATGTCGGGGTGTGGCGGTGGAGGTGACTCAAGTCAATCGAATTCATCTCAAGATACAATCAGTCCCAAGCCTGAGATTAATCGGCCAGTAAAGCCTCCTGTACAAAATACAGATGAATCTATTCGTTTAGCAGACATTTCCTCTGAGTTAACAGCATCAAGTTTTTCGCTTGAAGCTTGGAATCCTAAAGCGATTCAACTGAGTGGTGATATTTTATATATTGCAGATAGTACCTCACCTGCAAAAATCTTACGTTATGATGTAAAAAATAAGAAAACTCTTACAGCATTAACGGCTGAAAATGCATTTGGTAATACTGCTACAACTTGGACTGATATTAGTGATATTCATATTTCAAACAATCGTCTTTACGTATCTGCATCTGCGAATCATAGAGTAGATATTTTTGATATTTCTACTGAAAACCCTAATTTTATTATGTCTTTAGGAACAGGTTCTCTGAATGGTGGGCAACCATTTTATGCAATGACCAATCCAAGTTCTGTTACAGCTAATGATAAATATGTGTTTGTTGCAGATCAACTGAATCGAATTAATGTGTGGACTCAGGATGCTGTGACAGCAAAAGCGATACGTAAACTCAATCGTTTGTCGTTACCAGGCTGTACATCTAATTGTGCACCACGGTTAGAAGTTGTTGGTGATCAGCTTTATGCAAGCACTACAAATGGCCATACGTATGTATATGATATTAAATCTATTACAGAGGCCACTGATACAAATTCATTAATTCAACCAATAAAAACACAAAATTCAATTGCAACAGTAGTTCACAGTGCGCAAGATAATTTACTGTATGCAGCACAGCCAAGCGGTAAGATTTTAAGTTTTTCAAAAGAAAATTTGCTAAGTGCAAGTACTGCGATACCAAATAATGCTGTTGATTCTGTTCAGCAATACCGTATAAAAGGGCAAACCACATCGCAAAACTTACCTAAATCTTTAGATTTAACAGTATATGGCGATACTATTTATACACTGTCTAATCAAAAAATTATTGCTTTACCACTACGTAAAATTCAGCAAGTTGTTTCTAATGACCCTGTAAAATCTATAGGATTACTAGAGTCACAGGCGACAGAACAGACCAGAATGCTACAAGATGGTGAGAGCTGGGCTACGTTGACAAATACAACACAGCGTAATGTGCTTATAAACAAAATTTTGTCGGTATCGTTTGATGGATCAGGATTACGCTTACAAAGTTATAGTGCCGCTCCTGTAACTAACCTCAAAATTGAAGGTAAATTACGTCAAAGTAATCAATGGGTAGAGGTTGCGAATTTGGATCGGTTAACACCATTTTCAAATTCAGCGATTAAACTTAAAATTGATGAAAATACCCGCTTTAATTTGATTAATGGTAAAGGCTCAGTTCAGTTACAAGGTCTTAGTAGCTTTGCCGAAATTCCTGCCGATTTATTTGATGAAGTGAAAATTACATCAGATACAGATGTACATGTACAAAAATTAAATAGCATTAAAGCTGGTTGGAAAATTGTCTTTGGTACTTATGATCAGCCAGGAAAGTGGTGTCGTATTACGCCAGCATATGCACGTGAGTGGGTCATTATGATGACTAATTTAGCATATATGTTGAGTAGTCCTGAATTTGAAACACTTTGGTTTAATCATAAAGCAGTGATGGGGCATGACTTCTTCGATAATAGTGGAAGAGTTGAAGGTGATAACGGTTTTTATAAGGCAGAAGATTATAAACGTGTATACCAAGAAATTTTGAATCGCGGTCAAATTAGTTTAGGTGTGACTAATATGGGGGGAGGCCTTGGTGGAGGGCAGGTTCTTGGTGTTGATGGTTGGCTATATTATGGGCATTATCGTCTTTCGGGTTATCGAATTATTGCGCATGAATTTGGACATCATTGGGGTGGACATAATAGTGCTTGGGCCATGGAAGGTTATGGCTTTGAAGCAATGATAGATGGGTTAAACTTTTACTTCCAACGTCAGCCAGGTTCATTGCCTTATATGGATCCAACACTAAATAACTTTCACTTAACACCGAATAGCGAATTATGCCAAGGTGTCAATAACAATATTTTAAGTGGTGTTGCTTCTAAAGCTCCTTGGAATAAAGTGGACGAATACTTTAAAAATAATCCTTTACATAAATAAATTTTTGCATAAATAAAATTCACCCCAATTAAGGTGATTTTTATTTATTAAAGTGAATATTCTAAAAGCGGATATTTTTATTTGGAAATAGAAGCTCTATTGATGGACTTTTAGGTCTTTATATTTAACATAAAATCTCTTATGCGAAATGAGAACTATTTGTTCTCATTGCGCATGAGTATTTTATTCAACCGCAGTAACAGTAATTTTAATCGGATAATCTTTATCTATTTCTTTACCATTTTGTTTTAGATTTGCAATGTAAATGCTATCCGTCTTTTCAGGCATTAACTTAATGTCACCATCTTTAATAGATGTAAATATAACACGATCGCTTCTCCCAGAAAGATCTTCTTGAACATCAAAAGTAATATTGAGATTTGACCCACCCTCAATATTCCATTTTAATTTTTTTCCTTGCTTTAAAGAGAGGAAGTGATAGTTATAACTACAACGATGATTCTGTCCTTCTAGTTTACGTGAATTAGTTTCTAGTGTTGCTTGTATAAAACCATCAAATTTAAAACCTGGCATTTTTTATTTCCTTAAAAAAATTATGTAATTTAGATTATAATTAGGATTATAAATATTAAAATCCCTGAAAATAGGTATATTTTTTTATATTTGATTCAAAATTAGATAATAAAAAAGCCCAACATCCTGTAGGGCTTTTTTACATATTTGATGCTTGAGGTATAACTCCTGTCGTACCTTTAACATTTCCTTGTTCTTTGGTTTTTCTTATTCTCTGGAGCATCCTGCTCTCTATGTGTCCATGATAAGAAATTGTGTTCCATCGGTATATTGGCTAAATCCTTCAATGCTTGTGCGCTTAGGCGTACAACACGTTTAAATTATCCCAAGATTTGTCCGCAGAAATTGGGGATAATTTAAGCACTGGATGAATTGATAACACAGGTGAAACGTTCAATTTGATTAAAAAACGATCAAATTAATTGGCGAAATATACCAGTTTTGCTCACCCAAAAGCTGATATGTTTCTATATCGGCTTTTGGGTGGTTTTTTGAATTTTTGAATGAGTCTAATTGATTGATATAAAAGGCTTATTATAAATAGACTTCGCATAAGCACCATTATGTTAAATGATTAATAAAAGTTGTAATTTTACAATCAAATTTTAGACTAAATAGCCGTAAGTGATAGATAAAAATAACTGAATTAATATAGTGAGAATTTAAAACATGTCATTTATTTATGAAAACTTAACTGAAGATCGAAAAAAAGATTTTCCAGAGTTAGAAGGAAAATATCCAAAGGGCTGGTATGTGGACTTAGATAAAAATATTTGTATTTGGGGAGGATTAGCAGCTGGGCATTGGATGGAAATTTGTGAAGGTGATTATCGTTGGAAATTTCATTTAGGCGTTAATCATGAGTGGTTTGACTTTGTTTTAGAACCAGGGTTAGGTTCTAAAAAATTTGCAGAAAATCCATATGTAATAAAATGGGATAAAGTACTTTCAATTCAATCCCATTCAAAAAATTCAATTATATGTAAAGAGAATGATTTGATTGAATATCTTAAGGTTGCTCTTACAGCATGGGGAGCAGGACCTTCAGCCAATAAATATATATTAAGATCTGTAGTTGAATACAACTTTTAATAAATATTTAGCTATGTGTTATTCAATTAATTTAATCTTTAAATATTTCTAAAATTAACATAATACACCTTATACGAAGTCAAAATGGGAGCTTAAGGCTCCCATTTTTACTTTTTTATAATTTTGCATAACGACTGTTATATTAAATCGGAAGTTGGTTTATATAATCGATACCTAATAAAGTGTTCATCGCTTATAGTAATTTCTCTATCTGATTTAAATCCTAATAAATAAATACCTTTTAACTTTTTCCGTGTAGGAGGTAATAAAATCGTTATTGATTCAAAACCCATTTCAGTAAAAGCTTTTTTTATAATTTCATCAAAAATCTGTTTACCGAAGCCCCAATACTGAGGATGTAGTACTAAAGCTAAGTCTGCATCTCCCTCTTCATACTGTAGCCCACCCCAACCAGCAAATTTACCATCAACAAGGAAAGCCCACGGGCCATAACCATATTTAGTCCATTGCTCTTCTTTTCCTTTGACCCAAGCAATACATTTTTCTTCATCAAAAACAACACCATTAGCTAAAGGCATTTGTTTGAGTACACGTTCATTTGTATTCAGTTCAATAATTTCTTGGTTACTAATGTTTCTTAAGCGGTCAAACTGGATATTCAATATATTTTCCTAAAATATGAGATGTAGTCTTCAAAAGGTCTAAAATTAATATAATACACTTTATGAGAAAAATTTTTATATAGAAAATCAAGCGTAAAAGTAATTAGGTTTTTAAGTCAAATTCTATGTTCTTTAAGTCAATACTTTAAATTTGTATAAAGGCTATTTTTATATAACTATTAGAAATAATTTTGATAGAAATTTTTTAGAAAAAATATTACGAAGGGTTAATAATGTCAGAAGCAAATATACACTTTAATTTAGATTTAACTGAAAGTTCATCAAATGATCTGGGATTATTTGGGCCAACTTCAGTTACTTGGAAAGTGTGGTCACATCCTGCTGCTTTTGTAGGGCTTACACGGTCATTTTACATCGAGGTTTTAGGAAGTATGGATGCTGCAGCAGCTTTGTCTGATAGAGCAACATATAAATCAGATCCAATTGGTCGTCTTAGTCGAACGATGTCTTATTTTTTAACAGTTATCTTTGGTGATATAGAAACGGTAAGTAAGGCAAATTTAAGATTATTCAAATTGCATTCTCATGTAAAAGGTAATGTGCCTCTTACAGGGAAAAAATACAGTGCTCATGATCCACTTTTAGTAGTTGGAACCCATCTTATAACGTGGCATTCAGTTTATTATGCTTATGAAAAACTTGTGGGAAAATTGCCAAAGGAAGAAGAGGAGCGGTATTTTAAAGAAAGTGTAAAATACTTAGAATCTTTAAAAGAGGTATATCCAGATCTGAGTATTGAAACTGTCAAACAAAGTGCGCTTGCTCATGGTTATGATATATCATCTTTAAATAATTTAAATAAATTACCTGATACACGTGATGATTTTCGAAATTATATTAAACTAACAAATTCTAAAGCAGTAATAACTACACAAACACGAGATATTATAAATACTTTACTTGATCCATCTTCGGTTGAAACTCAGGATCCAATCATGAGCTTGATTCTCAAATTTTATCCGATTTTAAAGAAAATAGTTGTGACTCTTACTCCTAAAGAGATTTGCCACCTAGCAGGATTACATCGTTCTCCAATGACGGATATAACAGGTATAGTACTAGGTAAGGCATTTGTTAAATCTATTTCTATAAATCAAATAAAATCTATTTTTGAAAGCAAAATCGGTTCCAATGGTTATATTTTAATGAATCAAGCCATATCATCTAAAAAGTTTTAAATTTTCTTATGGTGATTCTGCAAATGCAATCTTTCCTGAATATCAAATCTCTATTAATATTGTATTAGAATTTTAAACTATAATTTAAACTATGAATGTTAATCCGACTGTTAATGGTTCAATTGCTGGAATGTTTCGAGACTTCATGTTGGATAATCAGTTGGATAACTCCATAAGTTTTGCATATATATCTAACTGGAATAGAGATAGTAGGGTTGGTATAATTGAATTAGGGCTGTGTTTGAAGCTAATTCAAGAAAAATATCCGGAATCTGGCCTTGGGATACATATATCACAATATTTTCAGCCTATATATTCCGGTCTTCTTGGTTATTTAATTTTACCTTGTCGAACTATAAAAGATGCAATAATACAGTTTAAAAAATACTACGGACTTATGTGGGATGGCTTTACAGTAAACATTATTGAAGAATTTGATAGCATATGTGTTTCATGGAATATTCCGTGGATTGATAAGTTTGAAAATAATCAAGAATTTATGGAAATTATTCGAATAGGATATGAACTTGGAATTTGCTGTTTTGTAAAAACGCTTCAACAATTAACAAATGAACATAATCTTATAAATCCTGTTGAAATAAATTTGCCAGGAAGTAAACCGAAGAATCCCGAAATCTACAATGAAAGTCTGAATTGCTCTGTTCTATTTGGTTGTAATGAAGGGGCAGTTAGATTTAAAAAATCTTCTTTAAGCGTTCCTATTAATTTAAATAATGATTTTTTTATAGAATTATTGGATAAACAGGCAGCTGCCTATTTAGAATCAATTAAGATTGTAAATAAAACAAAAAGTAATGAGTTTCTTCTAAATTTTCAGAAAATTCTTGGAAGAGGTATTGAAAATGGCACACCTACATTAGATTTTGTGGCCTGTAAAATGGCTTTATCGAAGTCAACACTGAAAAATAGATTAGTTGATCAAGATTTAAATTTTCAAAGTTTATTAGATAAAGTTCGGCTTGAGCTTGCAAGAATGTATTTAGATGACCAACTTTTATCTTTAGCTGAAATTTCTAGTCTACTTGCATTCTCTGAACAAAGTGCGTTTAATCGATTTTTCAAAAGGGTAACTGGACTAAGTCCACTAAAGTATAGAAAAACAATTTTATTTAAATAGGTATTTTGTTTTTAACAGAATTATGATTGACTATTTGAAGTTAAAGGCAGTGATGTATTATCTGCTCCAACTAAGTCTTGGTAATCTGACAGTTGACCCCATTGGTTGTAAGTAATTAGATAGTGAACGTTTTTAGATTTATTCGTTGTTTTCTCCGTTCTTAAATTGTGTAAGAGTTCTTAGCTTATCAAGCCACTTTGTATATGCTTCAGTCTGCTGCGGTATGTACTCATAATAATCATATGTGCCTTGTTCACCAGGCATTACATGACCGATCATCAATTCTGCAACATCGCGTGAAGTGAACGCACTAAAATTTGTCCTCGCTGTTCTTCGAAGATCATGTAGAGTCCAATGCTTCATATGATAATCATGATGTCTACGTAATCTTTCCATGACATTTGCAGGCAGGGCAATAGAGGCTCCATTACCCATAGGTGTATCAGCATTATCATTTGTCAGAAAGTATTCACTATTATTATGTTCCATTGCCTCAATAATTAAATCTTCCATTTCAGGAAGAATCGGACGAATTATTTCACGGCCAGTTTTTTTGCCAACTTTATTATTTTCAACAGGAACAATCCAAACTTTCTTTTTGAGGTCAAAATCTTGCTTCTTGGCTTTACGCAGTTCCCCATTTCGACATCCGAACATCAAACAGAGTTTTAAAAATATTTTATTTTTCGGCAATATTTTTGATTCATCAATAGCCATCAAAACCATTGTTATTTCTTCGTCATCTAATATTCGATTAACTCTATTCTTTTCAATTCCTAAGTCTTCTTTGGCGTAAATATCAGATAGGGCATTCACTATAAGCAGTTCACGCTTCTTAGCCCACTTCAGAACCTGCTTAGCATTGGTAAGTATACGCTCAGCAATAGACGGTTTTTCTTTTGCTAATTCTTCTAAGACAGCAAGCCATTGTTGTAGGGTGATCCGGTCAATTGGTAAATCACCAATTTTAGGAAAAACATGCAATTCAAATGAAGTTCTTATATCTGCAGCAGATGATTTCTTTTTTACACAATAGCTTTCATACCAATCATCAAAAACTTCTTTTAGTGTAGAAGCATTAATATATTTTTGTTGCTGTACTCTAATTTCTATTTTGGGGTTTTGCCCTTTATCTAGCAACGAACGCATTTCATTGGCTTTGATTCGGTCATCTTTTAGCGATCGGTGAGGGTATGTACCTAAATCTAATCTCTCTGCTTTACCTGCAAATCGGTAACGTAATTGAAAAACAATTTTGCCCCTAGGTGAAATACGAACACTCATAAAGTCCCGGTCTGCAACCTCTTCAGTTTTATTCCGGACTTTACCATTATTGTTTTTTAGCCACGCATCAGTGAGAGACATATAGCACCTGTGTACATAATTTTAAAAGGCAAACAAAAGCCACGGATATGTACACAAGTGTGTACAAAATCAACGTGGCTTATTGTGTCTATATTAAAAGCAGTTAAAGTCAAGATAATAAAGGATTATATAGCTAATCATGTCTTAACTTGTCGTAGAGTGTCACAATAGCACCAATCCTTTTGTACGATTAATGCCATAGTTGTTCCATAAGAGCTTTGACCCTGATGTCACCATCGAGGGTCAGTTACACAAAAGGTGAAGTATTATTTTGCTTCAAGCCAAGCTGACAGATCAGCCATCACAGGAGCAAACTTCTCGTTAAGTGGCGCGCCACCTTGTGCTAGATCAGGTTTACCACCACCTTTACCACCAAGCTCAGAGGCTAAGTGTTTGATGATGTCACCTGCTTTTAGAGTCGCTGTAAAGTCTTTTGCAACTGATGCGATTAAGCTGACTTTGTCATCTTCCACACCTGCAAGGACAATGACAGCATTGTCTAATTTTGATTTTACACCGTCATGTAGATTACGAAGTGACTTCGCATCCATGTTTTGTACGGTTGTTATTAATGTTGTACGTCCTGCAATTTGTTGAACTTGGTTCAATAATTCAGCTGCTTGGAAGCTCGCCAATTTTTGATTGAGTTGCTCAATTTGTTTTTGTAAGCTTGATGCAGTTGCAGATAAAGCTTCAACTTTCTCTACAGTTTGATCTTTTTGTGCTTTCAATAGTTCATTGATACTATGAATATCACGATCAGCTTTTTGTACAGTTTCAATCGCTTTCGTACCTGTCACAGCTTCAATACGACGTACACCCGCAGCTACGCCACCTTCAGATGTAATTTTGAATAGACCAATATCACCAGTACGTTTTACGTGAATACCACCACAAAGCTCGATTGAGAAGTTTTTCTCGTCTTGTGTTGTACCCATAGACAGTACACGAACTTCATCGCCATACTTTTCACCGAACAACATCATTGCACCTTTTGCTTTCGCGGCATCGATGTCTAAAATTTCAGTTGAAACTGCTGTATTGGCAATAACTTCACGGTTAACAATACGTTCAATTTCTTGCAATTGTTCAAATGACACAGGTTGGTCATTGGCAAAGTCGAAACGTAAAATTTCTGAAGCAACCAAAGAACCTTTTTGCTGAACATGTTCACCAAGCACTTGACGTAGTGCTGCATGCAATAAATGTGTTGCAGAGTGGTTACGTGCAGTTGCAGCTCGAAGATCAGCTTTAACAATTGCTTCAACAGATTGAGTTGCTTTTAGGCTACCAACCGTTACGATCCCTTGGTGCACAAAAGCACCACCAGATTTTTTGGTATCTTGAACTTCAAAAATACCCGTATCATTTTTAAATAGACCTGTGTCACCGACTTGACCACCGCTTTCTGCATAGAAAGGGGTTTGGTTCAGTACAATAAGGGCTTCGTCGCCTTCAACTACTTCATCAACTTGCTCACCATCTTTGTAAATGGCAATAATTTGACCTTGACCTTGAGTTGCATCATAGCCATCAAATTGAGTTTCGCCTTCAACCTTAACAATGGCGTTATAGTCGACTGCGAATTTACCCGCATCACGTGCACGTTGACGTTGAGCTGCCATTTCAACTTCAAAGCCAGCTTCATCGATCGTTAAATCACGTTCACGAGCAATATCGGCAGTTAAATCAGCAGGGAAGCCGTAAGTGTCGTAAAGTTTAAAGACAACTTCACCTGGAATCACTTTTTCTTTTAGATTTGCCAATTCACCTTCAAGCAATTTCAAACCTTGTTCTAAAGTTTTTGCAAATTGTTCTTCTTCTTTCAGTAATTGTGCTTCGATACGTACTTTTTGTGCTTCAAGTTCAGGATAAGCTTGACCCATTACAGCAATTAAAGGCTGTAACATTTTATGGAAGAATGAGCCTGTAGCGCCGAGTTTATTGCCGTGACGTACTGCACGACGAATAATACGACGCAACACATAACCACGACCTTCATTTGAAGGATTCACGCCATCTGCAATTAAGAAACAGCAAGAACGCGCATGATCGGCTACGACTTTTAGAGATGCAGGATATTGTACAGGTGTGTTTTTCTCAGTAGCTTCAGCTTCAAGTACAGTCGTATCTAAACCAATGATTTCTGCTGCTGATTTCAATAAGTCTTGGAATAGATCGATTTCATAGTTTGAATTTACATGTTGTAAAACTGCAGAAATACGCTCCAAGCCCATACCTGTATCAACCGATGGTGCAGGAAGTGCGTGAAGTACGCCGTCTGCTGTACGGTTGAATTGCATGAAGACGTTGTTCCAGATTTCAATGAAACGATCGCCATCTTCTTCAGGTGTGCCTGGTAAGCCACCCCAAATATGATCGCCATGGTCAAAGAAAATTTCAGAACAAGGACCACAAGGACCTGTATCACCCATTGCCCAGAAGTTATCTGAAGCGTATTGACCGCCTTTATTATCACCAATACGAATTATACGGTCGGCATCTAGCCCAATTTCTTTGTTCCAAATATCAAAGGCTTCGTCATCGGTATGGTAAACAGTGGCATATAGTTTATCTTTAGGAAGTGCTAACCATTGTTCGCCAGTGAGGAAATCCCAAGCAAATTTGATCGCATCACGCTTGAAATAATCACCAAATGAAAAGTTACCCAACATTTCAAAGAATGTATGGTGACGTGCTGTGTAACCGACATTGTCTAAGTCGTTATGTTTTCCGCCTGCACGAACACATTTTTGTGAACTTGTTGCACGAACATAGTCACGCTTTTCAAGACCTAAGAAACAGTCTTTAAACTGATTCATACCGGCATTGGTGAAAAGCAGAGTAGGGTCATTGGCAGGTACTAGTGAACTTGACGCGACACGTGTATGTCCTTGCGATTCAAAGTAGCGCAAAAATGCTTCACGTATTTCAGCAGTTGTCATAAAACGAGTACTCACAACCAAGTCACTCCTTAATTTTTCATATTGGCTAAAAATGCACAGGGCAAGTCTGATTTGTATGCTTATTCTGTACACGGGCTTAATTTTTTAAAACGCCAAAGTATAACGGAAAAACACAGTTGTACCAATGATTTTCAAGTGAATCGCAGGTTTTTCTCTGTAAAAGCGAAGGGGGAAAATTTAGGGGGTATCACTTTATAAAAAATTAGATTTATGGGGAATATGCAGTGTGTCATTAACGTTCATAAAGTACGGTTGTGTGCTTTTTATTGCTTTTTTACACGTTCTTTACATGTTTTAAGGGGGTAACCATGTGAAGTTTTATTTTCTTTTAAGTTGATGCCCTGTAAACCATAACGGATTCTGTACTTGTAGAGCCTATTGGATTAGATCGTGCAGGTACCACGCTTGCTAAAATGATGTTAATTGATATGCATGATGCGTTTTCGGGTCAGGTTTTATCAAATATTAAAGGTTTAGCTTCCGAAAGTTATGCGAAGACAGTGCTCAATCGTAACCAGATTGTCGGTGAAGTTAATTAAGCTATTTTAAATGTGAATGATGGTTCTGTTGCTTATGGTCATCCGTTTGGTGTAACTGGAGCTCGTGTCATTAGTCGAAGATTGTACGAGCTTCAATAACAACATGTGCCACTGGTGGTACTGGCGTGGCAATGGTTTTAGAGGTGGATCAAATTTTTTAATTGAATTTAAGTTTGTGATTGAAAATATAACTAAGAATGAATGGTTCTATTTTAATTTTATTCCTTATCTTTATGTGAAATACAATTTTTGATGGCGATGAGTTGTAATTTTTGGCTATGCTGAGAAGTCATTTTGTCAGCATTAAAAAGAGGCTGTTTCTAATATCAATAGTGTTGTCATTATTGAATATGGAGCAGTTCTAATTGAAATGCTGAATTATTTATTTGATTGATGTGTAAATTATCACAGTAATTTGTTCAAATCCTATAACATATAGCCTTGAACGGCTTGTGCTGTAAAAGGGAACTCAGATGCAACGTGTGGCAATTAATGGTTTTGGGCGAATCGGACGGAATGTCCTGCGTGCGTGGTTTGAAAATCCAAAACCGTTCCATTTTGAAATTGTTGCAATAAATGATGTTGCAGATGTAGAAACTTTAGTTCACTTGTTTAAATATGACACCACGCATGGACGTTTTGATGGTGTCGTTAATATTTTACAAGAAGGTGAAGATATCTTTTTATGTATTGATGCCCGTCAGTGCAAATTGAAAGTTCAAGTTTTACAGCAAGCTGATCCTGAACAACTACCATGGCAAATGCTCAATATTGACTTGGTTCTAGAATGTAGTGGTTTATTTCGCTCACGTGCTGCGGCAACGCGCCATATTACTGCGGGTGCAAAGCGGGTCATTATTGGGGCTGCACCTTTTGATACTGTAGATGCAGCGATTGTGTATGGTGTGAATCACCATGATGTGAAGCCAACGGATCAGATTATTTCAGGCGTTTCTTGTACTACACAGGCTTTAGTGCCATTGGTTAAAATTATTGATGATGCCTTTGGTATAGATACAGCTATGATGACGGAGATTCATGCAGTTACGGCAGATCAGTGCGTACTTGATCACGCACACCGTGATTTACGTCGAGCGCGTGCAGCAGGGCATAACATTATTCCAACAACGTCATCGGCTTTGGGGGCTTTAAAGCAAGTCATGCCAAAGATGGAGAATCGCATCGATGGTTATTCAATTCGTGTGCCGACCATCAATGTTGCAGCAATTGATTTAACCTTTATTGCACAGTCAGCTATTAGTACTCAAGCCATTAATGACAAAATGATTGCAGCAGCCCAATATGACTATGCTGAAATAATGTCGGTGACCAATGAATATTTGGTGTCGAGTGATTTTAATCATTCACCTTATTCGTTGGTGGTCGATTTGACCCAAACAATGGTGGTGGGTCGTCAAGCAAAAGTTTATGCTTGGTATGACAATGAATGGGGGTATGCAAATCGGTTACTTGATTTGTCAGAATCCTTTTATTTTTCATAAAAATAACAGATCGAAAGCTTAAGTTGAAAGCATTAAAATTTTTAAGGGGGATGAGTAGATGAATTCAATCTTACTGGGGATGTTGTTACTGTATTTAGCAATTGCGTTATTGGTTTGGCAACTGACGAAAATTAAAAAAGACTTCATTGCATCACAAATAGAAGTGAGTGATTTAAAAAATAGGGTCAAAGCACAAGAAGATCATCTCAAAGCGACTTTGAATATTATGCAAGATTTGGCAAAAAAAATGCAGGTTCAACAAGAAGCAATGGATGTGAACATAGCACGCTTAACTCAAGTGGAAATTCAGAATGCTGAACTTGTTGGTGTTTTGACACGATCTATTCAACATGCGGTTGATGTTAAAAATGGTGTGAGTGATAAATAAAACTATATCAAATGAAGCTCGGTTTTATCTGATTGGAATTAAAATCAATGATATAAAAATGTCTACAGGCATAAATGAAAGCATTGGATTAATTTCAAATGAAATAGAAAGTATAGGTCAATGACTATACTTTCTATTTTACTAGATTAGCCTTCTTCTTGGTTTAGAAAGCCTTCTTTAATTTTTTCTGGCATTTCAGCATGCCACCATGCATAGATAGAGGTCTTGATTTCTTCATCTTCATCAGGATCATTAAAAGGTTCATCATCTTCACGAACTAACTCGTCATCTTCAAATTTGAACCAAAACTCCCAAGGATCATCATCACCGCAGCCCCATGCTTGAGCATGTATCTCGGGTACAAGTGCTTTTAAAAAAAGTAGAATGGCTTCAATAAACTCATCACCTGCTGAACCGTGAACAAAATGAGCAACAGAATAGCCTGCAGTCGAGTGTATGGATTCAGGTCCTAAATCAAAGTCGATCTGATCAACAATATCGGTGATATCTTCAGCAAGTGCTTGCCCATCCTCAGGGTTGAGTTCAACGGCAAATGAGATAAATTTTTCTCGATCCCCTCTGTGTTCTTTAAATAAACGGTCTAGCTTGACCATTATATTGATATCGGCATGTTTATAGTAAACATTGCTATGTAGTTCCATGAATTTCCCCAATACTATTCATTTGTATTTTGTTGATCGTATGACAGTGTGCTTTACTTTTACTTCGTTGGTCGCTTTTGTTTCATGAGGATGATGTTTTATCCTGTGTGGATGGAAGAAGTATATTTATAATTGAGTCACTGACCAATTCATTATCTCTGTTATTTGTGGTTTTTTAAGTTTAAAAATGAATAACATGAGCGATGCAATGGCAATACTTATGTACTCATGTGAACGATGTCGTTTTCAATATAAGCAGAAAGCGTGTTTTTATAAAAAAGTCTAATGCACAGCTTTAACTATCGTGCTAAAATAAGAGAAATCGGGTGCGTTCCCGATTTTTTTATGCGGATTCGTTCCGCGCAGACAGGATTTAGGTCTACAACATGCCCATTTCAGAGACATGGTTATTACCTGATGGTGTAGCTGATGTATTACCAGAGCAGGCGCAAATTATTGAAAATTTGCGTCGTAAAGCATTAGATTTCCTTGCGACTCGAGGTTATCAATTGGTGTATACGCCGTTCATTGAATACATCGAATCTCTTTCTTCTCTTTCAGAATCGAATCAAGATTTAGACTTAGCCACTTTTAAAGTAATCGATCAACTTTCAGGTCGTTTATTGGGTGTGCGTGCCGATATGACACCACAAGTGGCACGTATTGATGCACATGTACATCAAGTACAAGGTGTTGCTCGTTACTGCTATGCAGGAACAGTACTTCATACTAAACCACAAGGCTTTAATACCACACGTGCGCCATTACAATTGGGTGCAGAGTTATTTGGTTCAGACAGTTTAGATGCCGATGTTGAAATGATTGATGTCATGCTGAATCTGATTAAAACAGCAGGTTTAGTTGATGGTGTCCATCTTGATTTAGGGCATGTTGGTTTATTCCGTAGTTTGGTTAAGCATGCAGGCTTAACAAAAGCAACAGAGAACCATCTTTCTGATTTATATCAACGTAAAGCTTTGCCTGAGTTGGCTGAGTTTACGCAAAATCTAAATTTTGGTGCAGATTTTTATGTGTTGGGTCGCTATGCAAGTGACTTAGATGCATTACAAGCCAATTTAAGTGCTGAACTTTTTGAAGGTGCTGCATTTAAAAATGCATTTGATGTTTTGGTTGCGACCAAAGCCGAAATTCAAGCACGTTGGCCTGAGTTACATATTGGTATCGATGTGGTTGAGCTGCGTTCATATCATTATCATACGGGTTTAATGTATGCCGTTTATGCACCAAACCGTGCAGAACCACTCGCAAAAGGTGGACGTTATGACGGTATTGGTGAACACTTTGGACGTGCGCGTCCTGCAACAGGTTTCTCGTGTGATTTGTATGTTCTAAGTTCAGGACAACATCAACACATTGAGCAGGTGATTGCGCCCAAAGGTACAGATAAAGCAATGCTTGAAGCGATTGCCTCTGTACGCCAACAGGGTTTAAGTGTAATTCAATTGTTAGGTAATGATGATTTAAGCTCTGTACCGAATGCAACACATCAGTTGGTGTTTGTTGCTGGTGAGTGGAAAGTCGAACAAATTTAATCGTTAGGCATCACATGTCATTGATGCCTGATTTTCAATTTTAACAGCATGATGTAATGAGGCTATTATGGGCAAAAGTGTTGTGGTACTCGGTACTCAATGGGGCGACGAAGGTAAAGGTAAAATCGTTGACCTGCTCACAGATCAAGCAACTGCGGTTGTACGTTATCAAGGCGGACACAATGCAGGTCATACCCTCGTAGTGGGTGGGAAGAAGACAGTTCTTCACCTTATTCCATCTGGTATTTTGCGTGAAAATGTACTGTGCTTAATTGGTAATGGTGTTGTACTTTCACCTGCAGCATTGATCGAAGAAATGGATATTCTTGAGAAAGAAGGCGTACCTGTAAAAGAACGTCTACGTATTTCTCCAAACTGCCCATTAATTCTTCCAAACCATATCGCACTTGATCAAGCACGTGAGAAAAAACGTGGTAATGCGAAAATTGGTACAACAGGTCGTGGTATTGGCCCTGCTTACGAAGACAAAGTTGCGCGCCGTGCAATTCGTGTTGCTGACTTGGTTCGTGGTGGTGCTCATCTTAAAGCTCAACTTGAAGAGCTTCTTGAATACCATAACTTCCAATTGACTCAATTCTACGGTGTAGAAGCGGTTCAGCTTGAAGAAGTACTTGCACTGTGTGATCAATGGCGTGAAGTGGTTGCACCATTAGTAATTGATGTAACAACAGAATTGCATAACTACCGTAAAAACGGTGAAAACATCATGTTTGAAGGCGCACAAGGTTCACTCCTTGATGTTGACCATGGTACATATCCGTATGTAACATCTTCAAACACGACTGCGGGTGGCGTAAGCTCAGGTTCTGGTCTTGGTCCATTGCACCTTGACTATGTATTGGGTATTACTAAAGCATACACAACACGTGTAGGTGCAGGTCCATTCCCAACTGAACTTGTTTATGATGCGGCAAATGATGTCGGTGATGCGATCGGTAAACATCTTGGAACAAAAGGTTCTGAGTTCGGTGCTTCTACGGGTCGTCAACGTCGTTGCGGTTGGTTTGATGCTGAAATTTTACGTCGTTCTGTAGATGTAAACTCGCTTTCAGGTATTTGCTTAACTAAACTTGACGTTCTTGATGGTCTGGAAGAAGTAAAAATCTGTATCGGTTACGAAGCAGCAGATTCAGGTTGTGTCGGTTCATCTGATGCGCTTGCATTTGAAACTTTAAAACCAATCTACGAAACTATGCCAGGTTGGTCTGAGTCTACTTTTGGTGCGAAATCAATGGATCAGTTGCCACAAGCGGCAATTAACTATGTGAAACGCCTTGAGCAGTTAATTGAATGCCCAATCGACATCGTTTCAACTGGCCCTGACCGTGAAGAAACAATTGTGATGCGTCATCCATTCGATGCTTAAGCCATTGATTTGATGAATTGAAGAACCCCGATTGATTCGGGGTTTTTTATGCCAAATTAAAAGCCATCATCAAACGTTAAAAAGATCAGATTCAGGACTAAAGTTGCATTTGCTCATGGCTGTAGATTTGTAATATAAGATATAGGATTTTATGCAGATCAATACTGCATCATACAAAGGTGAATTGGGAATGCCAAATGCATAAAAATATTTCAGGAACGATGTTTTACTCTTTATTATTTGCAATGGGTGGTGCACCGACAATTGCCATGATGATGATTACCACGCAGACCAATGATCCTGCCATTATCAATAGTGCATTGATTGGGCTGAGTGTCATTATTGCGTGTATTTTGGTTCCTGTGATCCTCATTCAAAATTCAGTTTTATTTTTTAAACGTAAAGATCCTGTTTGGGAAGAAAAAATTCAGCCACTTTGTCATGTATATTTGGGCTTAAATATTTTGTGTTTGGTCTATTGGTTGTGTATTCAGTTTTTATAAATCAGATTAATTACACAATTAATATGAATAAGTAGAAATATATGATTCAAACATGTAACAGGATTTCTTATAATGCGTGGTAATTTAGGATTAAACTTGAGTAATTGGAGACTATTATAATGAAAAATAACTTGATGTTAGGTATGTGTGCTGTAGCAGTAATGGCGCTATCGGGTTGTACGACTATTGCAGAAATGAGCGGGGCTGATTCAGCAACATTGAACTATAATGCAACACAAGGTTTTAATAAAACTGTGACAGATGCGCGTTCAAAAAATGTATTAGATACATCATCTGCAACATATAAAAAAATTAATAATGCATTTGTTCGCTTAAAACCCTATGCAGATCAGTTAAATCAAACGGGTCAAAAATTTGATTGGCAGTTGGCAGTTCTAAAGTCTGATCAAGTCAATGCTTATGTTGCACCTGGTGGTAAAGTGGTGTTTTATACAGGTATTGTGAATAAATTAAACTTGAGTGAATCTGAGGTGGCTGCTGTAATGGGGCATGAAATGGTTCATGCCTTAGAAGAACACTCGAAACAGAAAGTGGGTGCGCAGGCATTGACTAATCTGGCTGTCGGAATTGGTAAATCTTATGCGGGTAGTCAGCTTGGTGAATTTGGTAATGCTGCAATTGATCTGGGGAGCCAAGTCGGCGTCGGTTTACCATATTCACGTAATTTGGAAAGCCGTGCCGATCAAGGTGGCTTAATGTTGATGGCAAAAGCAGGCTATGATCCTCAAGCTGCAATTACGCTGTGGGAAAAAATGGCGAAGCAAGGTGGTGCACAAGGTTCAGCGTTATTGTCTACTCACCCGACAGATAGCCAACGTATTAATGCAATGAAGAAAAATTTAGCTGCGGCACAAGCGGTTTATAACGCACGTAAATAAGTTATTAATCTTGTTTATTCAAAAGGATGCCGTGGCATCCTTTTGTTATTTTTATCATATTAAAATGATCGCATTATGCAAACTTTAAGATGATGCAGGTTTAGATTACTTTTAAGGGGCAGGATTGGGCTGTTGACGGTGAATAGCTTCAATACCTTGTAAAACCTCTTCGGATAAATCGACATCAAAGGCTTGAATATTTTCTTTGAGCTGTTGCATAGTGGTTGCACCAATAATTGTACTCGTAACGAAGAATTGATGCTTAATAAAGGCTAATGCAAGTTGCGTTAGTGATAGACCATGCTTTTCAGCGAGTAAAGCATATTGTTCAGTAGCCCAATCGCTTTGTGGGTTGCTATAACGGGTAAAGCGTGAAAACTTGGTAATACGACCTGCTTTGGGACGCGCGCCGTGACGATATTTTCCTGTTAAATAACCAAATGCAAGGGGGGAATACGCAAGTAGCCCAATGCCTTCATGATGAGCAATTTCAGACATACCAATTTCATAAGTACGGTTGAGCAGGCTATACGGATTTTGCACGCTGACAATTTTTTCTAAGCCCAGTTCTTTTGAAAGTTGAAGGAATTTCATGGTTCCCCATGGCGTTTCATTGGATAAGCCAATATGACGGATCCGTCCTTTTTTAACTTCCGCAGAGAGTGCTTCTAAGGTTTCTACCAAAGGTGTCATATTGTGGTTAAAATGTGCTTGCTCATTATTATAGCCTAGCGTGCCAAAGAAGTTAGTTGGACGTTGTGGCCAATGCAGTTGATAGAGGTCGATATAATCGGTCTGTAAACGTTTGAGAGAGCCATCTAATGCAGATTGAATCTCCGAAGCAATGAAGCGAGTTTGACCATCACGAATATGGCTTCCACCTTGTGAAGGTCCTGCAATTTTAGAAGCAAGAAATAGTTTGTCGCGTTGCCCGTGTTTTGCAATCCAATTCCCAATGATTTGCTCAGTTGAACCTTGCGTTTCAGGCTTAGGAGGGACGGGATACATTTCGGCAGTATCCCAAAAATATAAACCTTGATCTAAAGCATAATTCAGTTGTTCAAAAGCTTCTTGTTGATTGTTTTGTTCACCAAAGGTCATTGTGCCAAGGCAAATTTCAGGGACTTGAATGCCCGATTGTCCTAATGCTTTAAAGTTCATTTCTGTTCCATAAATGATGATGCGACTTTAAACAACATAGGGAGTATCAAAATAAAGTTCAAGAGAAAAACCGTGTTCATTACAAGAAGGGCCTGAATAGTTTGAAAAAATCATAAAAAAAAGCAAATCCGAAGATTTGCTTTTACTGAATAAAGAAGAAAATCATTCTTCTTCAGCATCACCTTCGGAGAAAGTTGATTCTTCAAGGGATACATCAAAAATAAGGATGGCTTTACCATCAGTTTCGATCATGCCTTGCTCTTCAAGCGTTTTTAAAACACGACCAACCATTTCACGTGAACAACCGACAATACGACCAATCTCTTGACGAGTGATACGGATTTGACGGCCATTAGGTAAAATCATTGCTTCAGGTTGAGAAGAAAGATCAATTAAGCAGCGTGCAATACGACCTGAGACATCAATAAATGCAAGGTCAGTCACTTTACGAGTTGTATTTTTTAAACGACGAACAAGCTGAGCAAAAACAGCGTAGCTTAAGTCAGGGTGTTGTGTGCTGATTTCATTGAAATTTTCATAAGAAATTTCTGCAATTTCACATACATCACGGGTTCTTACTTCCGCGGTACGATGTGCATTTTGCTCAAAAAGACCCATTTCACCAAAGAAATCTCCAGGGTTTAAGTAAGCAACAACAATTTCACGATCATCATCTTCACGTAAAATAATTGAAACAGACCCTTTTAGAATCAAATACAAAGATTTTGATTCTGAACCAGCATCAATGATTGTTGAACGCTTAGGAAAGCGATTGATGTGAGCTCGTTTAAGTAATGCTTTGACTGACTCAGGTAGTTGACCAGGTGACAAAGCATCTGTACTAAGTTGTGCAAAATTTGATGACATGCTTAAAAATTCCGAATAGGATAATAACTAGATCTGCTGATCTAAGTTGAACTCGTCACATAGACGCAGAAGAGATGAAATTCCGTATCAACTCATTTTATGCTAGTGTACAGGTATCCTGTAAATTTATAGCTTTTTTAAGGTAGTTGCAATGCACACGAGCGTACATTGGTTAGAGAATGTTGCTTTCGAAGCAAAATCGGAAAGCGGTCACCAAGTTGTTATGGATGGATCAGCGGAATATGGTGGTGAAAACCGTGGTCCACGTCCCATGGAGTTAATATTAATGGGACTTGGTGGTTGTGCATCCTTTGATATTGTGACCATTTTGAAGAAATCTCGTCAAGATGTGACTGATGTAGTCTGTCAACTTCAGGCTGATCGTGCAGATACAATTCCAGCGGTTTTTACTAAAATTCATTTACATTTTGTGGTGACTGGTAAAAATATTAAGGAAAAACAAGTATCTAAAGCAGTTGAGTTGTCTGCTGAAAAATATTGTTCAGCAAGTAAAATGTTATCAGATGGTGGTGTTGTGATTACACATGATTTTGAAATCATTGAAATAGCTCAATAGTTATACGATTTTTATGAGTAAAAGTGAATCAAATGATTAGCTTTTATTCATAACTTTTTAAAAAATATGAAATTTTAAAAAATACGCATAAATTATTACAAAATGTTTCTATGTCGTTTTTTTTACATAATAAAATTTTTTTTTAAAATAAACTTAATATTTAATTGATACTTTATGCAACTCTATCGAGCCAAAAATAACTGTGGATCGACACGTGCATTGTTTAAACTCATCCCCCAATGTAAATGAGGGCCTGTGACTCGACCTGTTTTACCAACCAATCCGAGTACTTCGCCTTGTTGTAACTTTTGACCTTTTTGTACATTAATTTTACTTAAATGACAAAACATACTGATCAGTCCTTGTCCGTGATCAATAAGCACCGTATTTCCATTAAAAAAATAATTGCCTATAGCAACGACTGTACCATTTGCAGGTGCAACGACTTTTTGTCCAACAGGTGCAGGAATATCAAGTCCTGAATGTGGAGCACGTTCTTCGCCATTAAAAAAGCGTTTTCGTCCAAATGAATTACTAAATTTCCCAGCAGTAGGACGAATAAATGTTGGAAATTCTTTCCATTGTTGTGGTGTGAAAGATGTGTAAATCGCATTTTGTTCTTTGGCTTCTACAGCATAGCGGTCGAGTTGTTCTTGTTGTGGGTTTACATAATCCTGATTTTTTACACTTAACCGCTGTTCGGCATATTTATACGGCTTCACCTCAATATTAATTGGGCCATTTGAGCTTTGTAATTGTAATGTTCCTAAGGGTGCTGAAAGTGGGATACCAAATACAATTTGATTCATTGAATTGATGCCTTCAACGACTAATACTGGTTTATTTTCATAGGTAATGTTAGTGACAGTTTTAGCAACAGGAATTACTGCAATACCGCCAGCACGGCGTGAGTCTTGGGGTAGAGCAAAAGTTTGTGTCGTCGCAATAAGACCACAAATCATCAATATTTTTTTGATAGAGAACATAACGTGTAAATATCTAGGCTAGTTTTGGTAAGTATCACGCTTTTATAGAGATTTGCTCAAGCATAGCTTTGTTAAATTGTGCTTGTTGTTTTAAATAGCCTAAGTAAATTTATCATTAATTATGTCTATTTATTGTGTAGCGGGAGCATGCTTAATAACTTAGTTATTAGTGACTTATTTAAGCTCACATAAAAATAATTGCCATGCTTCACTCAATTGAGCTTCATCCAATGCCATTTTAAGTTGAGCTGACATAAAAATTGAGTGATCTAATTCTGGGTCTTGCCACAGGTCTACATCACATGTAAGAGCTTCTTGAGTGATTGCGATTGCATGATCTGCGTAGTCAGCATGGTATAAATCAAAAAGTTGATAACCTTTATGTTTAGTGTTTCTATACTTATGCAGTTCTTCCGTACAATATTCAGGACGTAAATAGCTCCGTAGTTCAGCGATATTGAAAAAATAATAAGTTTGATCATTTACGGACTCATTGAGCTGAAAATCAAAAAAAGATAAAGGGTAGAGTGCACTTTCGCCTAAACGAAACTTTTTTAATATATTAGCGCACGGCCCAGTGAGAATAACAAAGCCATCTTGGGTACGAAAAAAACTGGGTAAATTAACTGTTTTACTAAAGCCGTGAGCATATAAAATAGTAGGAGCATTTTCAGGTAATATTTTTTCACTTAAATGATATTGATCTACAATTTTTATTTTAGAGCTACGCATTTGTTTTCTTTTATTTTTCTCATATTCTGCTTCGCCTTTAATTCTGTAAAGTTCAGCATAGTCGAATATCTCAGGGAATGATAAATCAAATACCCGATAGGTTTCATCAAACATAATGGTTGTTGTCCATACTTGATTAGACATTTTTTTCTTCCAGTTTGAGTGCAGTGCGTGTTGCAATATTAGCATTAAGCCTATTTTTTATAAGATTGAAATTCTAATTCTGCGACAAGAAATGTCGTTAAAAAAGCTAGATTTGAAATTTACCCATGTTTTATAAAAGATAAAAGTTATTATCCTATGAATAAAAAATCACATGCTTAACGAATTAAACATGTGATCTATTTCCTATTTAGACTTTATTTTCAAATAGAGTCTGAATTAAGCCTTAATTGGTTTTGCACGGCAATTGGTTTTGCACGGCGTAATTGATGCAATACTGAAACCAATAAATCAATTTCCTCAGTGGTATTATAAAATGCCAGAGAAGGGCGTACCGTACGTTCTACACCAAAATGGCGCAAGATCGGTTGAGCACAGTGATGCCCTGTACGAACGGCAATTCCATATTGATTTAAAACTTTACCGACTTCTTCAGTTTCATAACCTGCCAAAGTAAATGACATTACGCTTGCTTTGTTCAATGCGGTACCAATTAAGCGCAAACCTGAAACGCTTTGTAACGCATGTTGACCATATTCAAGCAAGTCATGTTCATAACGAGCAATATTATGGATACCAATGCTTTCTATATATTCCAAAGCAGCACCTAGACCGACTGCATCTGCGATATTCCCTGTACCTGCTTCAAACTTATTGGGTGCAGGTTGGTAAATCACATTTTCAAAAGTTACATCTTGAATCATATTACCGCCACCTTCCCAAACAGGCATGGTATCGAGTAGTTCAGATTTGGCATAAACAGCACCAATACCTGTAGGACCAAAGACTTTATGTCCAGAGAACACAAAGAAGTCAGCGTCTAAAGCTGTAACATTGGTTGGCATGTGCGAAACAGACTGCGCACCATCAATTAAGACACGTACACCTGCAGCATGTGCAAGTGCAATGATTTCCTGAGTTGGCGTCACCGTACCTAAAGCATTAGATACCTGAGTAATCGAAACAAGTTTAGTTCGAGGATTAAGCAGTTTTACAAACTCCTCAATCTGAATTTGACCTGTATCATCTACTGGAATCACACGCAGTTTGGCACCTGTTTCTTTGGTCAACTGGAACCACGGAACGATATTGGCATGATGCTCAAGGTGGGAAACGATGATTTCATCGCCCGCTTGAATATTTTGCTTGCCCCATGATTTGGCAATCAAGTTAATACCTTCAGTTGTACCACGTACAAAAACAATGTTTTTTGCTGCAGGCGCACCAATAAAACGAGCCACGACATCACGTGCATGCTCATAAGCATCACTGGCACGTGCTGCAAGTTCATGCGCCGCACGGTGAATGTTCGAATTTTCATGTTCATAAAAATATGAAATACGATCGATCACAGCTTTAGGCTTATGCGTTGTCGCTGCATTATCCAACCAAACGAGTTGCTTACCATTGACACGTTCTTGCAAGATTGGAAAATCTTTACGAATTTGCAAAATATCAATCGGTTGATAGTTTTGCGCTGTCGTTGGAATTTGCAAATCTGAATGTGGTGGAGCCGTTTCAAAACTTGGGGATTGAAGAAAATAATAACCAGACTCCGCTGTAGCAGGTTTGTCATTACGATCTTGCAAAACACCACGTAATTGATGGTCATCAGTCACATGAAAATTGTCAAAAGCATACGGGTTTTTCAATACATTGACTTGCGTAGCATTGCTATTTACAGTTTGAGGACTCACAGCTTCAGGCTGTGGTAGATCCAAAAAGTAGTAATTTGATGACGCAGTGCTTGGTGTTGCAGCAGGTACATTGGCAGGTGCAGATTGCTGAGAAAACGAACTCGGCGCAAAAGACAAATCTAAACCATGTGTTACTGCCAAAGGATCAGGTGTATTCGCACCACCGACAATTGGTGAAGAAGATAAAATTCTACGCTCAGGATGGTCAGCTGTTGGTTCAATAAAATGTTGCGTTGACGTAGGATTTAAACTGGTTTGTTGAAGTACAGCAGGCACACGACCTGACAACGCAGCAATTGGATCTCTAGGTTGTGGTTGATGGCTCGGTAAGTCAAAGTTAAAACCTTGCGGGTTTTGACTAGGTAAAGCCGAGAAAAATTCCGCAGCCAACTGTGCAATCACAAATTCGCTGATCGGTGCATCAGGCACACCCGAAGCAATATCTGCTGTCGGCTGGTTACTTGTAAGTTGTTGGATAGTCATGGTATTTATCTACCTCCACATCTTCAAGTACAGCAAGCGCATCATCTGTCAATACAGCAAGAGAACAATACAGTGAAATTAAATAAGATGCGATTGCATTACGATTAATTCCCATGAAACGTACAGATAAGCCTGGTGCTTGTTCGCCCGCAAGACCTGGTTGGAATAGACCAACAACACCTTGACGTTTTTCACCTACGCGAAGCAAGATGATCTTAGTTTTACCATCTTCAACTGGGATTTTGTTTGAAGGAATAAGTGGAATACCACGCCAAGTAATAAACTGCGAACCGAAAAGGCTTACTGTTGGGGGTGGCACACCACGACGTGTACATTCACGACCAAAAGCTGCAATTGCGTCTGGGTGTGCAAGGAAGAAACCTGGCTCTTTCCATACCTTACGAAGTAGGTCATCGAAATCATCAGGTGTTGGCGCACCTGTTAAGGTAGAGATACGTTGCTCATCTGCAACACTTGCCAATAAACCGTATTCAGGGTTATTGATCAGTTCGCTTTCTTGACGTTCTTTAATCGTTTCAATAGTTAAACGTAACTGTTCTTTGATTTGATCATGTGGACTGCTATATAAGTCAGAAACACGTGTATGAATATCGAGAACAGTGGAAACTCCATTTAAGAAATATTCACGAGGATTAACTTCATAGTCCACAAATGTTTGTGGCAGAGTTGCTTCATCACGCTGTGTACAAGCGACTTGAATGTCATCGGTATTACTGACTTTGTTGACACGGTAAATACCTGCTTCAACAGGTGTCCATTGCAATAAATGGGTCAACCAACGCGGTGTAATAGTCGATAGTTGAGGAACTGTTTTTGTCGCATTGGCAAGTTGGCGAGCAGCTTGATCATTGAGTGCTTGGCGTGAGACTTCTTGGTTTTTAGCCATGTTTTAATCCTTCGGATATTTTAAAATTAATTTTTATTACTACTGCTAGAATTACTTTTTTGTATGTATTTACTAATTTTCTCCAATAAAAAATAGGTTTGATCATGCGTTGTAAAATTAATTTTTCAAAAATCATGAATTTTAATAAGTATTGATCTTTATTGGATTTCATTAATTTTAGGTGTGTTTCATTTTTAGATAACATCAATTATTCATAAAACTTAATAATCGAATAATAAATCAACCCACTATATTCTTCCGATGATTCATTTTATTCCTGACGCCAAGGCAGTCCGTGAAAACGCCAACCGTTAAATGAGCCACGATGATTATTTTCATCAAGATCACCTTCAAAGCCTTGATCAATATTATAAATATTTTCAAAACCAGCATTGAAAGCGACATTGGCAGCGGCAGCAGAACGCTTGCCACTACGACATAAAAGTAAAATAATTTTATCTTTACCGACTTTTGTTTCAAGCTCTTTGGCAAAGCGAGGATTTCGATTCAGTGCAGTTCCTGTTGCCCATGGAATATGTACAGTATCTTCAACATAGCCGACAAATTTGCGCTCTTCATTGGTACGAACATCGACAATGACGACTTGAGCTGTTTGAAATAAAGCCCATGCTTCTTGTGGAAGAATTGTACCCGTGAATTCTAAGTAATGTTCTTCAACACGTTGTTTTGCATCGTTAAGAATGATATCGAGATCTTGTTTTGATAATGGGTTTTGCCCCGAAGTGGCTGTGTGTAATGCATTTAAACTGTTCATATCAACACCTTTGATTTTATTACAGCAGGGCTGTACTTTAAAATATTTGAGAAATTGACATTAAATATAATGATTTTTTATATTCTTAAAATGAATAAAAATTGCTTTGCTTATTCTTAAAGTTGCAAAATAATTGGTGGTTTGTAAGTGCAGCATTATTCTAAAATTTAGATAAGTATAGCTTAATAATGGTTATCTAAAATTATGCAAATAAAATAGTATTTGCATGAAGAACTTGAATAATATGTAGGATTCAGTTGTTAACTTAACTAATCCATAAACCGATAGGTAAAACCATGAGTCAATGGAATATTAATTATATTGTTAATGAGTTACAGGCAGCACGTAACGAATGGCGCACAAAACAAAAAAGCCTCAAAGATTTTGGTGGTCGAGAGTTACCATCGAAAGAGGAAATTAAAAAGATCATGAGTGATTTATGTGGCATTTTATTTCCAATGCGCTTAGGACCACATGATTTGCGTCAACAAAGTGAAAATTATTATATTGCACATACGCTTGAAAAAACTTTGTATGCATTACACGAACAAGTAAGTTTAAATCTGACTTATGATCATAAATATCGGAAGAATGCTGGTAATCTTGAGGAAAGTGTACAAACAGCACAGGAAATTGTTAAAACCTTTGCAGAGCAATTGCCTGCGCTACGCCGTATTTTAGATACTGATGTCATTGCTGCATTTGAGGGTGATCCTGCGGCACGTAGTGTTGATGAGGTTCTCTTGTGTTATCCAGGCATTTTAGCGATTATTTATCATCGGGTTGCACATGAATTTTATAAGCAAGATTTGTCTTTATTGGCGCGTTTAATTGCTGAAATTGCCCACTCTAAAACGGGGATTGATATACATCCTGGTGCTCAGGTCGATCAAGGTTTTTTCATTGATCATGGTACAGGTGTCGTCATTGGTGAAACCTGTATTATTGGTAAAAATGTGCGGATTTATCAGGCTGTGACATTAGGTGCGAAGCGTTTTGAAGTAGATGAAGAAGGACATTTGCAAAAAGAATATGCACGTCATCCCATAGTTGAAGATAATGTTGTTATTTATGCAGGTGCAACAATTTTAGGTCGAATCACCATCGGTGAGGGTGCGGTTATAGGGGGGAATGTCTGGATTACCAAAAGCGTTGCACCGAATAGCGCGGTCTCACAAAGTTCGGCAACAAAATCTCAAGTTTAGTGCTTAAGTTTAAATTTTATTTAATCAAATAGAATTGAAAATTTTTATCTTGGATAATATTTAAATCATTCATTTGATGGATTGTTGAAGTTCAAAAAGTGCTTTAAAAAATATCGATTTCACTTAATAACCATCTTGGGAATAGCATCAAAATATTGATTGCTCGAAACATTATTTTAGTCACGATTGATGTGTCAAATATTTTTAGTATTTTAAAAATAAAAATATGAGTTCGATAAAGTCTTAATGACTTGGTGTTGATTAAATCTGAAATTAAGGGAGCATTATGAATATTTTTGAGTTTGTTCTCTTAAAATATGGTCGGAAGAGGATTTACATACTGATTGGATGCTCAGGGTAGATTGAGCCATTGCTGTTAGATAGTCGAGATAATGATTTAAGAAAGGATAAGGCAGTTTATTATAACCTAAAACATTTTGTTAAATAATTACACCTATGATAATTATAGAGATTGTCGATGATATTTTTTTAATCAAAAATTTTTGAAAATGTAAATAAATATTTGGATAGTGCATTTAAGCCTGAATTCATCTTCAACTTTGCCAATTTGGTTATCCAATTTTTCATATAAATTTAATTTCTATAGATTTGATCTTATTCAAGCTGATTTAAAATATTATTCTCAATTTATTTACTTTGAGTAATTCGAATAATTGTAAATGGCGAATGATTTATTTGAATTAGCTAGACATTATTTTTAATCACTTTTTTAATATGCTTTAAATTTTAATTAAGATATTAATTGTTTTAATCAACTTATATTCAATGGTAAAAATATATTTTATTAAATAAGTTATTTTAATGAATGATTAATCATTATGTATTTTTTTTAAATTTTACTGCATGAAGATACTAAAAAATAATATCGCCATAATTAAGTAACACCAATGATAATGTAAATATGACTATAAGTTTACCTAAGTTAAACATTATTTTTATCCTCATTTACATACTTTAAAGCATATTATGATAAAGATAGATTATTAAGGTTTATCTGTGTGTTTTTTTCTAAATATCTGCTTGAAAAAGCATTAATGAGGACGCATATTATGGTTAAAGTCTATTTAAATTTATCTATAAGATATTGAAAGTAAAAAATATTTTTTAAATTTATTTGCTATTTTTACTTGAAAAGTCCGCAAATGTTCCCATATATGAGTTAAGAACTAAATATGTCATGAGGAATAACAAAAATGAGATTTGAAAAATTTACAAACCGTCTACAGCAAGCATTATCAGATGCACAATCATTGGCAATGGGTAAAGATCATACTGCCATTGAGGGTATTCACATACTTTCTGTATTGTTAGAAGAAGCATCAAATCTAAGCCTATTACAACAGGCGGGTGCAAACTTACCTGAATTAAAAAACCGTTTGCAGCAGGCATTAAATGATGCGGCAACCCTCAGTAATCCGACGGGTGATATTAATTTAAATCCTGAAGCTGTTCGTGCACTCAATTTAGCAGACAGTTATGCACAAAAAGCAGGCGATGAGTTTTTATCGACAGATTGGGTGATTTTAGCACTTGCTGAAACAGGTGTAACCAAAACATTATTGAGCGCAGTTGGTGTTACAACAGAAAAACTACGCAAAGCAATTGAAAATATTCGAGGTGGTGAACAAGTTATGGCGAATAACCATGAAGATCAACGTGACTCGTTAAATAAATATACAGTCGATTTAACTGAACGTGCATTGTCAGGCAAGCTTGACCCTGTGATTGGTCGTGATGAAGAAATTCGCCGTACCATTCAAGTATTGTCACGCCGTACCAAAAATAACCCTGTACTCATTGGTGAACCTGGTGTAGGTAAAACTGCGATTGTGGAAGGTTTGGCACAGCGTATTGTCAATGGTGAAGTACCTGAAGGTCTAAAAGGTAAACGCGTACTCTCACTTGACTTAGGTTCATTACTTGCAGGTGCAAAATACCGTGGTGAGTTCGAAGAGCGTCTAAAAGCAGTGCTCAAAGACTTGTCAAAATATGATGGTGAAATCATCTTATTTATTGATGAGTTACATACACTCGTTGGTGCGGGTAAAGGTGATGGTGCAATGGATGCGGGCAATATGCTTAAACCTGCATTGGCACGTGGTGAGTTGCGCTGTGTCGGTGCGACAACACTCGATGAATATCGCCAATACATTGAAAAAGATGCAGCTTTAGAACGTCGTTTCCAAAAAGTATTGGTCGATGAGCCAAGTGTTGAAGATACCATTGCGATCTTACGTGGTTTAAAAGACAAGTATGCAACGCATCATGGTGTACAAATTCTTGATTCTGCGATTATTGCAGCAGCGAAAATGTCGCATCGTTACATCACAGATCGTCAGTTGCCCGATAAAGCGATTGATCTGATTGATGAAGCTGCTTCACGGATCAAAATGGAAATTGACTCTAAGCCTGAGCCATTAGATCGTTTAGATCGTCGTTTGATTCAGCTTAAAATGCAGCTAGAAGCAGTAAAAAAAGATGCTGATTCGGTCAGCAAGGCTGAAGTTGAACATCTTGAGAAACAAATTGCTGAGGTTCAAAAAGAATACAGTGATTTGGAAGAAGTATGGATTGCTGAAAAACGTTTAGTTGATGGCACAAACCAAGCGCAGATAGAGTTGGATAAAGCACGTACAGCGTATGAAAAAGCACAACGTGAAGGTGATTTGGCAGAAGCAAGCCGTTTGCAATATGGTGTGATTCCAGAATTGCAAAAACGTTTGAATGAAGAAGAAGTGGCGGAAGTGAATGAAGAGCCGAAACTTATTCGTACCAAAGTCACTGAGAACGAAATTGCGGAAGTAGTGAGTGCGGCAACGGGTATTCCTGTATCGAAAATGCTACAAGGTGAGCGTGAGAAATTACTACAAATGGAGTCTTTCTTACATAACCGTGTGGTTGGGCAAGATGAAGCTGTAGTTGCTGTGTCGAATGCAGTACGCCGTTCTCGTGCAGGATTATCTGATCCGAATCGTCCAAGTGGTTCATTCTTATTCCTTGGACCAACGGGTGTCGGTAAAACTGAATTGACTAAAGCGTTGGGTAATTTCCTATTTGACAGTGATGATGCGATTATTCGTATTGATATGTCAGAATTTATGGAAAAACACTCAGTGAGTCGCTTGGTTGGTGCGCCTCCTGGTTATGTGGGTTATGAAGAAGGTGGTGTTTTAACTGAAGCTGTACGCCGTAAACCATATAGTATTGTGTTATTTGATGAAGTTGAAAAAGCGCATCCTGATGTGTTTAACATCTTGCTACAAGTGTTGGATGATGGTCGCTTAACTGATTCACAAGGTCGTTTGATTGACTTTAAAAACACAGTCATCGTAATGACTTCTAACTTAGGTTCGAGTGATGTACGTGAATTAGGTGAAGGTGCGAGTGAGGATGAAGTTCGTGCGGTGGTAATGAGTGCAGTTTCGCAACATTTCCGTCCTGAATTCATTAACCGTATTGACGAGCTTGTGGTTTTCCATTCGTTGAAAAAATCACAAATCCGTGGCATCGCAGATATTCAGTTAGAGCGTTTACGTACTCGTTTAGCTGAACGTGATATTGGTTTACGTATAGATGATCAAGCCTTTGATATTCTGATCGATGCTGGTTTTGATCCTGTGTATGGTGCGCGCCCACTGAAACGTGCCATCCAGCAACAGGTTGAAAATACATTGGCTCAGAAAATCTTAGCAGGTGATTTTACCGCAGGCGATACTATTTTGATTAGTGCCGAAGATGGTAAATTAACTTTCACTAAGCTTAAATTGAGCTAAGTTTAACTTAATATGTAATAAATCAATGCTGTAAATAAAAAACCTAGCTTCGGCTAGGTTTTTTATTGTCTAGAATAAGTAATATGCAGAATATTAGTGCCTGTTATCGGGTTGTTAGATCATGTTATTGCAACATATGTCTAAAGTTGGTAGTTTTTTAGACAGGAAGAATAAAAAGTAGAAGGTTGATCATGATGGTCATAGGGATAAATAAACTCAAATACACTCACTTACTTATTGCAGTATTGATGATAGGGAGCTCAACGTCAGTGTTTGCAAATAAATTAGATGATCAAAGCCTTTCAGAACAATATGTCGGTTTAGCACAACTCACGCCTATTATTATTAGTTCAGTGAAACAAGATGTTCAACAACCTCTTGATGAACAAAATAATGTACATAATCAAATTGCCAATAAAAGAGCTAATGAGGCAAAAAAAGATGAAATTTATTCAACTGTTTTAACAGATTATGAATGGAAAAAGAAAGATAGAGATTCAAGTAAGTCTGGCGATCGATATGTACGACCATTAACAGGATTTAGATTTATAGACATCAGTGAAAATCCAAATCAACGTCATGATATTCGGGTGACGACGAAAGATACGATAACGCTGTATTCTGGACATGAAATTGACGCTGGCGGTTTGATTAATCGCTAAGTAAAGATAAAAAAACCGATTCAAGACATATTGCCTGAATCGGTTTTTAACACACTTATAGTAAGCGTTATGTGAAACAATTACACAGGATGATGGGTAATTTTCCAAGCACGGTGGATTTTTTGATTACGCTTGAAGTCTAGACCAATGGTTTCATTACTGATTTCTTCAACATTGAACATGGCTTGAACTTCTTCATCCATTTCGAAACCACGATAGTTATTTGAAAAATACAACGTACCGTCTGTCGTTAAACGATTCATTGCGCGTTTTAACAATGAGTTATGATCACGTTGTACGTCAAATGTACCGTAAAACTTTTTAGAGTTTGAGAATGTTGGCGGATCAATAAAGATCAATTCATATTGTTCATGACCTTCTTTTAACCATTCAAAACAATCGCTTGCAAAGAATTGATGTTGTTGGTCAACATGATCTACCGTCAAACCATTCAAAACAAAGTTTTCTTTAGACCAGTTTAGGTAAGTATTCGATAAATCGACACTTGTTGTACTTGCAGCACCACCTAAAGCAGCATGTACACTTGCTGTTGAAGTATAACTATACAAGTTTAGGAAGTGTTTACCTTTCGCTTCAGCGGCAATACGTAAACGCATTTGACGGTGATCGAGGAACAAACCTGTGTCTAAATAATCAGTTAAATTGATTAAGATTTTTGCTTTGCCTTCTTGCACAATAAAACGCTTCGATGCAGTACTTTGCTTAGCGTACTGTGTTTTACCTTCTTGACGTGCACGCGTTTTGATGAAAATTGCATCACGACCTAAGCCCGTCACAGCACGAATTGCTTGCAATGCTAAATTAAAACGTTTTTTGGCTTTTTCAGGATCAATGGTTTTTGGTGGTGCATATTCTTGAACATGTAGACGATCACCATATAAATCAATCGCAACATTGAAGTCAGGTAAGTCTGCATCATACAAACGTAAGCAATAAATATTTTCTTTTACAGCCCATTTTTTCAAAGTTTGCATATTTTTTTGCAAACGATTGGCAAATTCAACAGCACCTTCAATTTCTTCAAATTGTTGAGGCTGCCATTCAGCTAAAAATGGACGGCTGACAGTTGCGGGTTTGATCGTACCAAAACGGATGTAAATTGGAAGTTTACCATTCATCAAACGTAAAATTTGTGGATCGTTAAACGCAAGAACGTCGGCTTGTTCAACCGCAGCTGCAATCACGGCTGCATATTGATTTGGGAAGTTTTTCTGTAAGAGTGCAGAAAGCCCAAGATACAAGGCACGATTCGATGCTTTTTCACCTAAACGCTCACCATACGGTGGATTGGTGACAATCACTGCCGTTTTACCTTCGGCTTGGAAATCAGGCCAATCGGCTAAAGTACGTTCTTCAATTTTAATTTGATCAAGTACAGATTCGAAACCGGCTGCAATAATATTTTGTTTGGTCGCTTTTACCGCTTCCCAGTCTGCATCATAAGCATAAAACTGTGGAAGAGGTTGAGAAAGGGCATGTTGATGACGTTCAGCCGCTTCATTTTTAACAGACATCCATAAATCATGGTCGTGACCATTCCAACCATTGAAACCGAAACGGCGCACAAGACCCGGTGCACGATCTGTCAAAATCATCAATGATTCAATAATGAAAGTACCTGAACCACACATTGGATCTAAAATAATGTCAGGATTACGGTCTTTTACGCCTGCTTTTTGCAAGATGGCAGCAGCAAGGTTTTCCTTGATTGGTGCATCGGTCATGTAGTGGCGATAACCACGTTTATGCAGTGAATCACCTGATAAATCTAAGCAATAGGTATGCTCGGTTTTACCTGCAAGGGCATAAATGGTAATTTCAGGTTGTTTAATGTCGATACTTGGGCGTTTACCCACAGCTTCCATAAACGAGTCGACGATACCGTCTTTTACGCGTAAGGTAGCAAATTGTGAGTTTACTTTAATCTCACGCTCTATATGTAGGCGAACCGCAAAAGTACTTTGTGGTGCAAAAATAAGTGACCAATCAAAGTTCATTGCGCCTTCGTAAAGCTCTTCTGCAACATCACGAGCATCATGCGTAAAATCAAGCTCATGCACATGAATAGGCGTCAATACACGAGAAGCAAGGCGTGACCACATACACACACGGTACGCATCTTCAAGCTTGCCTTTAAAGATTAAACGTCCAGGAAATTTTTCAATGTTTTGAATCCCTAAACCTTGAATTTCTTCTTGCAGTAAGGTTTCTAGTCCATCTGCACAGGTAACCCAATATGTAGAAAGACGTGGTTTTGAATTCATGAAAATTTCCAGGAGAAAAAAGCAATCGGTTATTTTAGCGTATTTTGATGATGAAAACTTGACGAATGCGTGATCAAAGATCATTTTTTAAGAAATTACTTTAAATTTGGAACATTGTTGATTGATATGCTTGGAATTTAGACATAGTCCAAATCTTTTTTTTTATCTTTATAAAAAAGAACATTTATGTTCGCTTGAATGATTTTAATAGAGCAATAATTTTAATATCGTCATGGGTTTTGTATTAATCCTGATTTCACTACAAATGTGTTGGGTACATTTTATGAGTAAATGATATTTGAAGTTTTGAGTGATTGTGATTCTTAATTGTTCATTGGTTAATGTTGATGCTCTAAAATATTGGTACGTAAATTGCTTAAATACTTATCGTATTTTATCAAGCGAATTATTAGTTATTTTGCTTGAATTTAAAAATAAATCTTTGGGGGTTCTATGCAAGATACAATTCAAGACGTAACAAATACAGGATTTATTGCACATTCAGATGCATTTTCGATAGCAACTTTAATGTACGCCCGTATGCGTCGTGTGGCAGGGCGGATGATTGATGTCATGTATTTGGTGGAAAATAAGGCTTATGCAGGCTATATCATTCAACATGCAGCACTCTTACAGGATGAAGAATTAGATCGATTGATTAATCGCTTACAAGCTTTAATTTTAAAAGAAAGCCAGATTGAGATTCATGATGAAGATGATTCTGTTCAAAATAAAGAAAATCTAGAAACTTTCTCGGAATCAACAGGACAGTCAGAAGTCACAAATGAAGAATATCAGGCGCAAGTTTCTCATCACTATATTGGTGCATTACGTTAATCTTAATTCTTTATGCACTTCAATTGGACAGGAATATCGAAGTGCATGATATAGATATTGCTGATTATAATATGTGAGCATATTTAATATATTACCTATATTTATTTGAATTTTATGTACATATTTATTTGAGTGTAATGATTAAGCATACTCAAAAATAAGAAAAGCTGAATTTATGTTTCTAAAATGATATTTAATTTATCTTATTGAAATGTATTGTCATTATTTTTATTGATCCTGATTGGTGAAAAGTTCGTCTGCTATTGGAAATGAATCTCTGTATAATGCATTAACTTAACAATAAGGAATCTCTCATGCACTTGGCGGCATTGCATACACCGAGTCAGATTCAACTCAATCAAGATGGAAATTTAAAACACTTCCTCACCATCGAAGGTCTTTCTAAAGAAACACTGACAAAAATATTGGACACGGCACAGTCCTTTTTTAATGACCAAAATCAGCTAATTAACAATAATTTGCTTGAAGGTCGTACAGTGATGAACCTTTTCTTTGAAAATTCAACACGTACCCGTACCACTTTTGAAGCCGCTGCAAAACGCTTATCTGCCAATGTTTTGAATATTGATATTGCTCGTTCGAGTACATCTAAAGGTGAAACATTACGTGATACCTTGTGGAATCTTGAAGCAATGGCGGCAGATATTTTTGTAGTACGTCATTCATCTTCAGGTGCAGCACATTTTATTGCTAAAGATGTCTGTCCAGATATTGCAATCATTAATGCAGGTGATGGTCGACATGCCCATCCAACGCAAGCGATGTTGGATATGCTGACCATTCGCCGTGAAACTAAAAAGAAATTTGAAGATCTCTCTGTTGCTATTATTGGTGATATTAAACATTCGCGTGTTGCACGTTCAGATGTTGCTGCATTGCAAACATTGGGTTGCACCGATATTCGTGTAGTTGCGCCAAATACTTTGCTACCGTATGGTTTTACTGAATATGGTGAAGGTGTTCGTTTATTCAATAATATGGAAGACGGTATTCGTAATTGTGATGTGATCATTACTTTGCGTATTCAAAATGAACGGATCGATTCTCCTGCATTGGCTTCACAAGCTGAATTTTACAAAATGTATGGTTTAAACAAAGAACGTTTAGCTTTGGCAAAACCAGATTGTATCGTGATGCATCCAGGGCCAATGAACCGTGGTGTAGAAATTGACTCAAGTATCGCTGATGGTGCACAGTCGGTCATTTTGCATCAGGTGACCAATGGTATTGCCGTGCGCATGGCAGTGCTTGCCCTATCTATGCAAGGGCAGTTACAGGAAAAAGGTTTGTTAGATGCGATTGTGGGATAAGGTGAAGTCATGAGTATTGTAAAAATTGAAAATGTTCGTGTCCTTGATCCGATCAAAAAAACGGATACAGTCGAAACGGTTTATATTGAAAATGGTCACCGTGTCGAAGCAAATGAAAACATCGCTGAAACAATTGATGGTCAAGGCAAATGGCTGATGCCAACTATGGTGGATTTGTGTGCACGTTTACGTGAACCAGGTCAACAGCAACATGGAACGCTCAAATCTGAAGGTAAGGCTGCCCGTGAAAATGGGATTTTGCATGTAATTACTCCACCAGATTCAAAGCCAATTGTTCAAGATAATGGTGCATTGATTCATGGCTTAGTTGAAAAAGCCATGTTGGATGGTGGTATCTATTTGCAAGTAATTGGTGCGCAAACACAAGGCTTAAAAGGCAATCAACCTGCAAATATGGCGGGCTTGAAAAAAGGTGGTTGTACCGCCGTGACCAATGCCAATGAAGCTTTTGCCAATGATGATGTTGTGATTCGTTCACTTGAATATGCCGCGGGTTTAGACATGACCGTGGTGTTTTATGCAGAAGAACACCAAATTGCCAAAGATGGCTGTGTACATGAAGGCTTTATGGCTTCACGTCAGGGCTTGCCGACCATTCCTGCTTTGGCGGAAACCATTGCAATTGCCAAATATTTATTAATGATTGAAGCGACAGGCGTGCGTGCACACTTTGGTTTATTGTCATGTGGTGCATCGGTAGAGCTAATTAAAGCTGCGAAAGCTAAAGGGTTGCCTGTAACTGCAGATGTTGCGATGCATCAACTACATTTAACTGATCAGTTAATTGATGGATTTAATTCGTTGGCACATGTGCGTCCACCATTACGTTCTGAATCTGATAAAGAGTTGTTACGTCAAGGTGTTAAAGAAGGGGTGATTGACGCGATTTGTACTCATCATGAACCACTCAGCAGTTCCGCAAAAATGGCACCATTTGCAGAAACTCAACCAGGCTTTACTGCATTTGATAGTTATATTCCATTTGGGATTCAGTTGGTTAATGAAGGTTTGTTCACACCTTTAGAATGGGTTGAAAAAGTGACCATTAAACCTGCTCAAGTTGCGAACATGGCCGAACAATGGGCGCAAGAAGCAGGTCTAGTACTGATTGATCCAACGACTGAATGGGTTTTGAGCAAAGACAGTATTATTTCTCAAGGAAAAAATACGCCTTTAATCAATCAGCAAGTGATCGGTAAAGTGGTTAAAACATTTACAGCTTAAGAGTTTTATTTGCTTTTTAGTTTTGCGATTCTAATCTTTAAAGTCAACTTAGGTTGGCTTTTATTTTTGAAAACAGCAACGAATTGAATTACAAAAATTAATAATATTCATAAAAATTTAAGCACATAATGTTGCAGTTATAGACAAATATATGAATTGAATCTCGAAAAAAATAAAATTTTTGATATGAGGAACACTACATGGATCTGCTCGCACTTTTAAAAGATCGTGTTACACCAATGTTAATGACGAGTGAGACATCTGATATCGATGCAAAAAAATATGCACTCGAACAGTTTTATCCATTTTTATTGACAGCATTGAGAGCTAAACCTGAGTGGATTGGTATATTTCAAAATAATTTGAATCCACGTTTAAGTGATATTTTTTCAGGGCATACTGAGTTAAAAGATCAATTTTTGGCAGCAATTAGTCAAACCGCATCACCAAATGATGTCGAGTTATTATTGAATCGTTCTATACCACCTGTTTTAAATACAATTGAAGATGAAGCTGGTTCTCGTGATCCGGTGGTCATACAGCATTATTTAAGCCAAAAGCATGAGGGTGATCATCCTAGTCTTGCGCCGTGGGCACAGGCAATTTTGGGCGCGATTGGACTAGGTGGGCTTGCGACCACAGCTCAAGCCACTGTAGCAAGTTTAGGTCAACCAACACTGAATATTGCTAAAAATGTTGATGAAGCTCTGGTTATACCAAATGAATCTGTAGTGGAGCCGATTGTACCTGTAAGCCCTGAGCCAACAGTTGCACATTCGACAGTTGAACCCACTCCTGCAACGGTACAAAAAAAATCTAATGGCGGCTTCTGGTCTGCTTTAGTAGCATTAATTATTTTGTTGTGTCTGGCTTTTTGGGGTTTACGTAGTTGTAAAAATAATGATGTACAAACAACTCCTGTACAAACCAATCAATCAGGAGCAATAACTGCGCAAAATGATTCAATTTTTATATTATCAACCGATGATAAGGGGCAGCTACAAAGCTGTCAGGCAAATATTGGTGATGCAAGCTTCATTGCGAGTTTACAACAGCAAATTAAACAACTGTTTAGCCATCCAACAGGTTGTGTAACGGGTACAGAAGGTTTTACTTCAGCACTTGTTGATCAAGAAGCTTTTGCTGGTGTATTGAATCTGATTAAAGGCGTACCAGGTGTTTCATTGACTTGGACGGGGAATACTCTGAGCTTGAAAGGTGCAGATGCGGTAACTTTACAAAAATTAGCCACACAAATTCAACCTTTGTTAAAAACAGCACATGTTCAATTAGACCAACCCCTTGATATTAATACAGCAGTAAATTCAAGTATTGATCAAGCCCAACAAGCGATGACTGCAATTAATCCTGCACAAGCTCAGCCGCAAGATATTGTAAAAGCATTGAACTTACAGATTATTAATTTTGCTAGTGGCTCAAATGCTATTCCCGAAGCGAATAAGGCTGTTTTAAATCAAGCAGCAACGTTGATGAAAGCATTACCGAACGCTCAGCTTGTGATTAATGGTTATACCGATTCGGTCGGTAATGCCGATTCAAACAAAGTTCTATCACAAAAACGTGCACAGGCTGTGGCTGATTATTTAGTGGCTCAGGGTGTTGATGGATCAAAATTGACAGTACAAGGTTTTGGTCAAGAAAATCCTGTTGCAGATAATACAACCAAAGAAGGACAATTTAAAAACCGTCGTATTGCATTTGATGTTATGCAGTAATTGATATGAAGTAGGCGACATTTTGATGTTTTTCCATAATTTTAATGAGTGAATAGCAGATGTAACGTAAGATAAAGGGATGGGTCATACCACCCCTTTCTTTTTGAAAGTTGAAAAATTGGGATGGGGTCAAGTGTTTGAAGGATGAGTGATGCGTATTAGTTTGATTGGTTCGGGGCGAGTGGCGACACATTTAGCAAAAGTTTTGGCACGATCATATCAGATTGTGCAAATTTATAGTCGTCAGTACACACATGCTGAGCAACTCGCAGAAAAAGTGAAAGCACAAGCTGTAAATCAAATTGAGTATATTCAATCGGATATTGATTTACTCATTATTGCCGTGAGTGATCAGTCTATTACACAGGTGATTGAGCAAGTAGCAAGATACTTACCTAATGTATTGACTGTACATACCTCAGGAAGTACGGATTTATGCGTATTGACTCAGTTTCATACACGATCAGGGGTATTTTATCCTTTGCAAACATTTAGTTTAGAGCGAGAAGTTGATTGGTCAACTACGCCACTTTTTGTCGAAGCAAGTACAGCGCAAGATTTAGCAATTTTAAATGATTTAGCGCAAAGTTTAAGCCAAAGCGTGTATTTGTATTCTTCGGCACAACGTTTGAGTTTGCATTTGGCTGCAGTATTTGCCTGTAATTTTAGTAATTATTGTTATGACATGGCAAAACAAGTCACCGATGCACAGCAAGTTGAATTTAGCTTGCTCTATCCATTAATCCTAGAAACTGCGCACAAAGCAACACAAAATGATCCTCGAAGGATGCAGACAGGTCCTGCAATGCGTGGTGATCAGCATATTTTACAAATGCACCAAACCATGCTTGAAAGTGCTCGGCAAGATGAATTGAAAAGTGCATATACATTATTGAGCGAGCAGATTTTACAGCGTCATCAAGCTCAAGATGGTGTTTATTGAGCTATTGAAAATCAAAAAATAGCTATTAAACGAAGGTTAAGATATAAAAAAGAGCAGTATGGAACTGCTCTTTTTTATATCTTAGGTTTAAGTGAAATTAATTGATTTTCTTAAAGTAGAAATCATTAATTTTATGACCTGATTCAAGACCACGACGCTCAAATTTAGTTTGTGGACGCCAATCTGGACGAGGGTAGCTATTGCCTTTACCTGCCACATTTTCTAGACGTGGACGGTTATCTAAGACATCAAGCATCCATTCAGCATACGGTTCCCAGTCTGTTGCTGCATGGAATGTACCGCCCATCTCTAATTTTTCTTCAATGAGTGGCATACGGTCATGTGAAACGAAACGACGTTTGAAGTGGCGTTTTTTCTGCCATGGATCAGGGAAATAGAGTTGAACGGCATTGATGCTGTTATCAGGCATTTCACGTAGAACTTGGATGGCATCGGCATCTAATACACGAAGGTTAGTGACTTCTGCAACACTTGCTTCATAGACGCATTGTGCAATACCTGGAATATGAACTTCAATCCCGACGAAGTTACGTTCAGGATTGGCTTTAGCCATAAGCACCAATGAACGTCCCATACCAAAACCGATTTCTACAGTCAGTGGGCGTTCAGGATGTTCAAAATGTTGACGTAAATCGCCAACAGGATATTCCAAAATTAAATGACCATATTGTTCAAGCGCAGTGCGTTGCGATGTGTTCAATGGAGAAGAACGGCGCATAAACGTTACAATTTCACGTTGCTCGTGTAAATCGTCCAGTTCAACAACTTGCGAATCTAATTGATCGTTCGACATAACTCTGGCATATCTAAAAAGGAAAACGGTATTTTAAGACCTGAGCGGTGCAAGTCAATTATTTTAATATTTGAAGTGTATTTTATTGGAAAATGATTGTTGCTATTATGAAGGTAAAAGTTGATTTTGAAGTTATATATCGATAATTTTTAAAACCTTAAATTTGAAAGTTAGATATATGAAAATCATCTGGTTTTTTAATATTCTGCTGTTCTAAATCAGTTGTTTTTCTTGGTAAAATCACTTGAATAGTGGTTTTACCAATTTCAGATTCGAGGTTAAATTGTCCCCCAATTTTTTGTACACGAGTTAGCATACTTTGTAAGCCGATATGTAGGCCTTGTTCAACAGCATCAGGATTAAACCCAATACCATTGTCTGTAATTTCAAGAATGAGTTGTTGTTCATTTTCAATAAATGCAACGCAAATTTCAGTTGCTTGGCTGTGTTTAATGACATTGGTGAGTGCTTCTTCAATAATGCGAGAGAGTGTTAAACATTGAATTGCAGATGGTGCATACATCCATGTATTGGCAAAAGTCCATTTAGAATCAATGTTTAACTCCTCAAAGAGCTGTACAAAACGATGACGCATAGGCGCAACCCATAAGATTGGATCGTCGGCAATTTGTACGCTTGCACTTGAACCAGAGTCGATAACTTGGCGTAAATCACTACGTAATAATTTTAAAATGGATATCATTTGATTTTTATCAACTTTTTCATTGTGATCAAGCAGAATCATAGAGCGAACAATTGAGCCGCCTAAGCCATCATGTAAGTCGTGAGAGAGGTGAATGCGCTCTTGTAAGCGGGCATTTTCTAACGCAAGTTGATGTTGAGCATTGAGTGAAATACTTAGAGATTCTTTAGCTTGAATTATAGAGTCTTCAAGTGTTTTATTAAATTCTTGAATGTATTTGTTATGATTGGCAAGGCGTAAGGCTAAAATAAAACCAATTAAAAGTGTATTTATGGGCGATGTATAAGGTGAAAGAATCATACCCTCTAAAGTCAGCATATAATGTGCATCATTGATTGCGATTGGGATAAAAAATAAATATTGTACTGCTAAAACATATGATTCTTTAATTTTTGATTTATAAGCAATATATGGGTATGTGAAGCACTTCATTAAAAAAATAATAACGGCAATTGTGAATGTTATTGGGAGAAGTTTAGGTATGATTTCGTCTGGAGCGCTACAAACGAGAATAATCACGATGACATTGAATGTGAGTAATGAGCGTTCAATCCATTTGAATTTACGCTGTGCAAAGCGCCATGCGGCAAGACAGCCTGCTATTGTATACATACAAAAAATAATGTTGATTAATTTATCAACTGAAAGGCTTGAAAGATTGAAGATAGGTTCATTGTAAATCACCAATCCGCTATAAATTACCCATAAAAATGATACGGCACTAAACCACTTAAAAGCAGTATCTTTCGGTATAAATAGCCAAACCATTAAACATAGAAATCCTACTACCATATTAATCATGATATTAAAGATGGGTAATGTTTGTTTTTCAAGGCGTTGGTGTTTATAAATGGGCATCATTTTGGCATGCTCACCAAGCCAAATTTGTCCAAGACCAGATTGTTGTGTTGGCGTACCAATGACTTGAATCAGTAATATATTTTTTCCTTGCTGTAGTCCTGAAGAGTTTAAAATCCAATAACGAGGTTGATGCCAACTTCGCGATAGAGGCTCATGTAGAGATTGGTCTTGCCAAACAAAATCACCATTACTATAAAGAGCGCCAGCCATATTGATATTCGAAATGACAAGTGTAATCGGTAATTTTTTATCCGTTGGGCATTGATATGACCATTGCACTTGATACCATGTACTGCCACTGTATTCAGGCCAGCGTTTACGCCATAAATCGGGCAATGTTTTGATGGAACTCCAACCATTGGCAGGAAGTTGATCTAAGTTTTTTGCATTTGATTTTATAGCTTGGATCGATTGAATATTGGTTTGGCATGTTTCAGCTTGTGCAAATGATTTTATTGGGAGTAATGCTAGAAACAACAAAGAAATAAAACTGAGACGATAAAAAAGACTCAATTTTATATCGTTCTGCTGATTAGGTCGCAAGAAATTCCCCTTATTTAAACGTATAAATTATATTGATCAGTATCTTAAAAGGTATGCTGATTTTTATATGCAGATAAAATATGTCGAAGTATTTAAGGCAATGGTAATTTTTATTGGCAAGTTAGCATCTGTGTATAATTTAGAACACTATTGCATTTAAATTGTTGACTAAAATTTCTACGATCTATTGTGTGAGTATTTTTAAGAGCGTTATCTTAAATGCATAATATGTAAACATATTGTACTTAAGTATTATTCTGCTTTAATGGTAGAATTGCTCTTATTACCGTGAGTCCTTTTACTGAACTGATTTGAAAATCGCCACCTAGACGTTTGATTCTAACCTGCATACTTTGAAGTCCCACATGCAGACCTTCTTGTACAAGGTCAACGATAAATCCCTGCCCATTATCTTTAATTTCTAAAATAATCTTCTTTTGCTGATCTTCAATTAAAGAGACTTCAACATCGGTTGCTTGACTATGTTTTACAATGTTGGTTAAAGCCTCCTCAGCAACACGTAATAGCGTTAAACAATTTAAAGCTTGCGGTTTAGTAACCCAATAACTAGAGAAAATCCAAGTAGATTCAATATTCATTTCTTCAAATAATTGTACAAAACGATGCCTTAAAGGTGCGATCCACATTATTGGACTCTCAGGAACTTTAACACCTAAACTTGAACCTGAGTCAATAACTTGTCTTAAGTCATTTCGCAATAATTTAAACATAGAAAGTACTTGATTTTTTTCTATGGTTTCAGAGTGATCGAGTAAAATCATTGAACGTACTAATGATCCGCCTAAACCGTCGTGTAATTCATGTGAAAGATTTAAACGTTCTTGTAGACGCATATTTTCGATTTCAAGTTGATATTTTTTATCTAAAGATTGTTCTAAATCAAAACTGACTTTTTCTACTGTTTCTTCAAGTATTTGGTTAAATTTTTCTATGCGAACAACATCTTGAGAAATTCGATAAGCTAAAATGAAAGAAAAAGCGATACTGGTAATAGGTGCCGCGAAGGGTGTCCAAGGTAACTGATTAGAATGATTAATTAGAATGATTAAGTCATGGAGGATGATGACTAAAAAACTTATAAAAATCACCGTAAGCCATAAAACATCCTTTTGGCGGTTTTTGTAGGCAATCCATTGAAAAAATATACAATTTAAAATAAATATGAAGCTCGAAAAATAGAAACTAAAAGCAAATACTGGTTGTAAATAGGTAGTGGGTGTTATAAGTAAAATTACTGTCAGAATAAAAGTGATCGAAAAAAGTAAAAATTCAAGTTTTTTAAAGTGCTGATGTGCAAAGCGCCATGAAAATAAGCATAGGCAACCAGTATAAGCAAGTAAAAAGATAAGATTTACCCGGGCAGTAAGCAGACTATTAGAAAAAGGAAATGGCTCAAGGGCAATAAAATTATAAGCAAAACATCCCCAAAATAATGATGTTAATGCAAACCAACCATAAGCTTTTTCTTGACGGCGAAATGCCCAAATAATAAAACTAATAGTTCCAACAACAAATGTGATAATAATATTGATAAAAATTAATGTTCTACGTTCAAATATTAATTGTTCTGTTTCATTGATAATGTTTTGAGCGAGACCAAATTTGAGTTGACCTAAACCAGATTGTTGTGAGTTTATCCCAGTGACACGAACTAAAATTTCATTTTGCTCATGTTGTAAGAAAGCTGAAGGTAAAATCCAATAGCGTGGCATATTCCAGCTACGAGAAAGTGGTTCTTGTAATGATTTATCTTGCCATAAAAGCTGATTATTACTGTAAACAGCACCTGCTAAAGTAATACGTTCAATTAAAAATGCAATTGCTTGATTCTGATCTTGGCATTGGTGTTGCCAAATAATTTTATACCAAGCTGTACCCGTGTAGTTTTTCCAGCGAGTCTCCCAATTATCAGGTAATTTTACGTTCTCCCAACCTTGCTGTGGAATTTTCATGGAGTTATTGGGAGCTTGGGCAACTTGCGTACTTATGATTTTAAATTCGCAAAGCTTATTTGAATCATAAGGTTGATGTGTTTCTAAAGGCTGAGCAAGCGCAATGTTATGAATTAAACAAACAAGAATGAAGAACAATTTAAAGAGTCTTGAAATCAATCGAGTAATCCTAAATTTCGCGCTGTATCCACAGCTTTGGAGCGATTCCGTACAGCAAGTTTTCGATAAATATGTTTAATGTGGGACTCAACTGTATAGCGTGATAAGTTTAAATGGTTGGCAATTTCTTTATTGCTTAAACCTTGTGAGACCAATTCAAGAATTTCCAGCTCACGTTTTGACAGCATTCCTTCATTTTCTAATGCGAGGGCATTTTTTTCTACTGTACTGGTGATATTATTTTCATTGAATTGTAATTGTTTTAATATTTTTTGAGCAATAAATGGATCAATTGGAGCTCCGCCACGCAAAATACTACGAATAGAAAATGTAATTTCTAAATCATCACGCTCTTTTAAAACGTAGCCCGTTGCACCAGAACTTAGTGCATTGAAGATAGCATCCTCAGTACTCCATGCAGAGATCACCAAAATGGGAATGGTAGGATCATATTTGTTTAAAGTACTTATAAACTCTATACCATTACCATCTGGTAAGTTTAAATCAACCAATGCAAAAGATACAGAATGCTTCTCTAACAGTGCTCGTGCAATTGCAATATTTTGAGCAAAATAAAGGTCTTCTGATTGATATCCTAAATTATAAAGTATTTCTTTTAAACGTATTTGTATGAGTGGTTCATCTTCCACAATAATGACGGGTACGGGTAAACTTAAATCATTGTTAGGCATATTAAAAACTTCTAATATATTGTTTTATACTGTGGCATGTGACCAAAATAATTACTATCCCTAATATTGGGTATTTGAAATTTAAACAAGACTATTTTTACACTATTTTAGTGGGTAAGTTTTCATTATATTCTAGGATAAACAAGAACAAAGTCCTATTTTTTGTTAATTTATCTAATATTTCTTTTTATTTTTTTTAACTATATAGGCGAAAAATACCCAATCAAAGGGATGAGTTATTTCTTTATAACATGCTCAAATTGAAAATATCTTTAGTTTTTCATTGTGGGGAATGTTATGAATAAAGTATTTAAAGTTATTTTTAATAAATCACTTGGACGTATGGTGATTGTATCTGAAAATGCAAAAAGTCACGGAAAGGCAAAATCAACGCAAAATACAAAAAATCAGTCAGTAGCATCTAAAATAAAAGTCATTAAACCGCTTATTGTAATAAGTAGTCTATTTTTAAGCCCGTATGTTTTTGCAGGAAATATTGTGCAGAGTCTTGCTTGTTCAAATAATACTATGCCGGGTATACAACTTACTTATCGAATTAATGGCAGTAATGCTAGTGCGCAATATATAGGTGGTAGTTATCCAAGTAGTGCAATTGCTGACTTTGCAGATAACGCCGTATCTATTGGGAGTGATTGTAGTAATTTAAATTGGGCATTAAGTAGTGCTGTTGCTATAGGTGGTGCAGCTGCATCTATTTCTGGAGTTGCAATAGGAACCGGTGCTTTAGCTTATGATGAATATAATGTGGCAATGGGTTCTCAAGCAAAAGCAAGAGGCAAAAATAGTGTTGCTTTAGGCGCAAATTCAGTTACAGACCGTGCCAATACTTTTGCTGTAGGGAGTGAAACGAATTTACGTCAAATTACGAGTGTTGCAGAAGGAACACAAAACACAGATGCTGTCAATAAAAAGCAAATGGATGATTCGGTTGGAGTCATCAATGGTCGAGTAACGACAGAAGTTGGAACGCTGAATACGCGTATAGGAACAGAAGTCGGTACGTTAAATACAAGAATGACATCTGAAGTTGGCACATTGGATGGAAAAATTGCCACCAATAGTAATGCGATTAGCACTTTAGATGGTCGAGTAACGACAGAAGTTGGCACGCTGGATACGCGTATAGGAACAGAAGTTGGCACGTTAAATACAAGAATGACATCTGAAGTTGGCACATTGGATGGAAAAATTA